>DATJQP010000057.1:0-10471 GCA_035505655.1 Bacteroidota bacterium | reverse complement strand
CGATCAAGAAAGCTGGAAACTTTTTTCACTCCAGGCTGGGAGAGGGGTTGATCACTTTAGCATGGAATCAGGAGGTTGTCGTGGAAAATAGCAGGTCATTCAGGAATCGCTATCTTCAAATCGGAGGCTTGTTTTCATTCGCATTTGCGATTTTTCAAGTAAGTGCAATCTTTTGGTCCCCGACCTTCCTGAAGTATTGTGGCGGGCCGGTAGGAATGCAGGCGGAACAGCCAATCCTCTACGCGGTCGTTTGCCTTGCTGTCGGTGCGCTTGTGGCGGTGGCCGGGCTCTACGCATTCTCCGGAGCAGGATGGTTCCGTCGTTTGCCGTTCGCGCGGACGGTGTTGATCGCAGTGTCGGCAATCTATCTTCTCCGGGGCCTTGGGATACTGAGGGATGTAAAAATCATCCGCGAGCATCCGGGACAGGAGCTGGAGAGGTTCGCAGTCTATTCCGGTATCGCCCTTTGCATTGGCCTGGTCCATCTCCTCGGCACGATTCAACTTTTCAAACAAGAGAGTGCGACTCGTTCGCCGCAGCCGTAAATCGGCGAACACCGTCCCTCGCCTGATCTCGCGGCGAGTTGGATCGCCAACAGGGACAGAGGAAGGCGACTCAGGCCCATCGGATTTTGAAAGAAGAGCTGACAGGTCAGATCTCTTTTAACCATTAGAAAAGGATCATGGCATGGTTCCAACCATTCAAAAAGACAAAGCCGACCTCTTCCTGAAATATCATCGAGACAAGGAAATTCTCGTTCTCCTGAACTCGTGGGACGTCGGAAGCTCCAGGCTCATCGAAGCAAGCGGATACAAAGCCGTCGCGACAACAAGCATGGGCCTGGCTGCTTCCCTGGGACATCCCGACTGCCAGGTGATCCAATTGCCGGAACTCATCGACATCGTTACGCGAATCGTCGATGCCGTCACCGTTCCGGTCACCGTGGATTTCGAAGCCGGCTTCGGGAACAACCTGGATGAAATAGTCGAATCGGTCAGGAAGATCATCGCGACGGGAATTGTCGGAATCAACATCGAAGACAGCATCGACCTCAGTCCGAAACTCCTTGACGTAACGATATTCTGCGAACGGATCTCGGCCATCCGTTCATTGTCGGATTCGCTCGGCTTCCATCTGGTCATCAACGCGAGAACGGATTCTTTCTTCACTTCGCCCGGTTCGCCGCGGGAGAATTTATCCGAATCAATTAAACGCGGTAACAGATACCGGGAAGCCGGCGCCGACTGCATCTTTGTGCAGCCGGTGTGGAACAAGGATACGATCTCAACATTGGTGAAGGAGATCAACGCGCCGATCAATATTCTCTCGAACCCCGCGAATGCGGCGGGGACACCTCCGTCCGTCCGCGAACTGCAGGATCTGGGCGTCGCACGGTTGAGCCTTGGGTCGGGTTTGATGAAAGCTACTCTGGCCTTGATCCGAAAGGTCGCAGTTGAACTTTCCGAAAAAGGTACTTACCATAGCTTGCTGGATGCTTTGACTCCGCTTTCCGAATCTGCATTGGCATACAAAATGGCCATCGGGTCAAAGAAATGAAGACCGGCCAGAGGCGTGGCTCATGGGACGGGGAATAGTCCCGGGGATTGAGGTCCGGCCCGTTCAGTGAGATGAAAGTATCACAAGTGGGGTACTCATGAAACGTCAACGGTGCTTTTTCTTGATTCTTTTCATCGTCGCTTCTCTCTGCGGCTGCAGTAAGAAAGCCGACGTCGTGGGAACGAACACCTCGGGGGCTTGGGTGGAAGTGAGTGGGATGACAAGTTTCAGGAATATCGTCGCTAACGGCTCCGAATTGTATGCGTCCGGAAGCGGCATTGAGCGTTCCACGGATAACGGCATGACATGGGCTGTCGCCAATTCATCGATAGGCCATGGAGACGGTGCCGTAGCAGTTCTGGCGGGCTCGATCTTCTCAGGGAATTTTCAGAGGAGCGGAGTCTCTCTCTCTTCCGACAGCGGCGCGACGTGGGTCGGAAGGAATTCCGGATTGCCCGGCCAGAATGGAGACTATCCTGCAATCTGGTGCTTCGCCGTGAACGGAACGGATTTGCTGATGGGAACCATCGGCAACGGGGTTCTCAGGACGGGTGACCAGGGCGTTCATTGGACGTCGGTCAACGACGGAATCCGTGCCTCAAATGTTTATTGCATGGCGGCGAGCGGGTCCAATGTTCTTGCGGGGACAGAATTAGGGATCTATCGATCCACCGACGGGGGGACAAGCTGGGTGCCAAGCGACAGCGGACTTGCAACCAGCCTCTACTATCCAGCTCAGGTTCCTCTTGTGACATCGCTGGCTACAGTCGGCACGAACGTGTTTGCGGGAACGGGTGACGGCAAGGTCTTCCTGTCGACCGACTACGGGTTAAGCTGGTCCAACGTCTCCCGCAACCTCCCTCCCTATCCAGAGTCCTCGGTCTCCCTGGCCGCAAGTGACTTGTGTCTCTTTCTTTCTTACGATGCCGGGATTTTCGCTTCGACCAACAATGGCTCAAGCTGGAACAGCATCGTTGACAACCTGCCCAGCCAGTTTAACAAGGGGGGACTCATCGCGGTCGCCGGCGGGAATCTCTTTGTCACTTTGGGGAGCGGGGTATGGCGCAGGGCGCTTTGAGGGGGTAAACTTCTTGCCTGAAAAAAGAACGGTTGTTGTCGCTGATCGCCCTGCCAGTGCGAAGAGCTCTTTCCTGATAGCGCGGCAGGGCGCTGCGTTGTCAGGGATGAATTCTTCGAAAGAAAAGCTTCCGGGCTGATCCGGCATCCATCCCATTCTCCCGGGAAGTCCGATTCCTCACCTCATCATAGCCGAGAAAATACGCTCAAATTGCTCCGGAATATCGGCTTTCCGAACGAACAGCCTCGACGTATCTCATACCGCATCAATATTTCATTCTCTCACTCGGTTGGAAGAATCCGCCCCAGGGAAACTTAATCCGGCAAATCACGTTCACAAGGCAACGTTGCGACCCACACGCAGCGTGCAATACCGACCGATCGTTGGCGGTGTTTTGACAAGCACCCGCGAGAAATAAATGAACGCCCCATCATTCCGCATCCCTCTTCTTGTATTCATCGCAGCCATCCTTTCAATCTCCACCGCATTTCCCTGCACCACCTTCGTCCTCCGAAAAGACGGCAGGATCATCTTCGGACGAAATCTTGATTGGATCACCGGAACCGGATTGATCATGACCAACCCGAGAGGCCTCGAGAAGGAGGCATTGGTCGATCCTTCAGAAAAACGGATCAAATGGATTTCCAGGTTCGGCAGCGTCACGTTCAATCAGGTCGGAAGAGACCTGCCGTACGGCGGAATCAATGAATCGGGACTTGTCGTGGAACACATGACGCTGGACGAAACCGTCTATCCTTCCAGGGATGATCGGTACGCCATCGGGGCCTGTCAGTGGATCCAATTCCAGCTGGATAATTATTCCACCGTTGAAGAAGTGATGAGCAGTGACACTCTGGTGAGGATTGTCGATCCCGTCTCCAGGTTCCATTTCCTGGTCTGCGATCGCTCGGGTCACGTTGCAGCGATCGAATTCCTGAACGGGAAAATGATCGTGCACACCCGGGATGCGCTCCCCGTGGAAGCGCTGGCCAACAGCACTTATGAACAATCCATCCGTTGCTACAAGGAGAACGGTGACACAAAATCGAACCTTTCACTCTACAACTTCTGCACTGCCGCAAAGGGGATTCAGCGGGAGGATTCATTCTCCGCAGATTCCGCCGTCAATGATGCATTCAATCTCCTGGGAGCGGTAAGCCAGGGCCTCAACACCAAATGGAGTATTGTCTATGACATCACCGGCCTGAAAGTCTACTTCAAGGTTTTCGAGACGCCGACGATCGTCGGTGGGCAAAAGATTTTTTTGAAACATCCGGGCGAAGCGGTTGTGAAGGAGGTCGACCTGAGGGAATTCAGTTTCGACTGCCGGAACGCCGCAAAGGTCCTCGACCTCAACTCTGACCACGAAGGAGCGGTGAACCGGTTTTTTGACGATTATTCCTCAAGCATCAACAAAGAGTTTATCGTCAAGGCCTTTGCTTTCTTCAAAGATTGGGGAATACCCGTTCAACTGGACGACAAAGCAATGGACGATCTCTCCCGGTATCCTGAAGCATTCAGGTGCGCGGCCGGAAAATAGTCACACTCGACTCGAGGGAATTCCCGGCACGACATCTTCAGCCGGCAGACATGAACACCCCGCTAACTTTGCCGGAATGCGCGGACGATGCTCTTGTTCAAACCAACCGTAGAGGTTGATCTCTTCTGGATCCTTCCAGGACATTTCAAAAGACAATAGGGATGAGAATTCGAGGAAGCATCTTCCTGATCGCTCTTGGGCTGACCTTTCACTGCGCCGCACAAAACTCAGCTCAGGAACAGAGAGTCATTCATGACCTGGACAGCATCAGAGTAGCGTTTCATATACCGGCGATAGCTTTCGGTGTGGCAAACTGTGACAGCGTGCTCTTGATGGGAGCAACCGGCGTACGGGAGATCAACACAACCGACTCGGTGACGATTCAGGACGAGTTTCACATCGGCTCCCTCGCCAAAGGCCTGTTGTCCTTCATCGCCGGAAAGCTTGTCGATGAAGGGATGATCTCATGGAACACAAAGTTCTTCGACCTCTTCCCCGAAATGAAAGAAAGTTCGAGAAGCGAATACTACCGGATCGATTTGAAGGATCTCCTTTCCCATCGCGCCTCGCTTCATCCCTTTAATGACTCGCACTCCCGCGAACTGATAAGGAGATACAATGAACTCCACCCGAACGATAGATTCTCCAACTACCGGTTTTCGCAGTTTGTGCTGACTCTCAAGCCTCAGAAGTACGACTCCGGCCAGTTCTACAACTATTCAAACCTCGATTATTTGCTGGCATCGCTGATGCTTGAGAAGGCAAGCGGAATGAGTTATGCTCAATTGATTGCCAGGACCAACAAGGATCTGGACCTTGATTTTCAGATAGGATGGCCGAAATCTGAGGGCAAGTTTCAGCCGAGCGGACACCTGGTTCCAAAAGAACAAGGCTGGGGTGAGAGCACGTCACTGCAGGTGTGGAACGGAGATGGGTTCACCGACTGGGTAGAAGACTATCTCTTTTATTGCACTCCCGCGGGACACATCAGGGTCACTCTCCCCGATTTCCTGAAATATCTTCAGCTCGACCTCAAAGGCGTAAACGGGGAAGACAATTATTTGAAAGCATCGACGTATAATTTCATCTTCAACGGCGCGAAAGAGTACTCGATGGGTTGGGGAAACGACATCGTCGACGGAAACCATTATTACAGCCACAACGGGAGCGTCGGAACGTTCTTTGCCAATGCAATCATCATCAAGGAACGGAAGATCGCGATCGCCCTCATGGCAAACGCGGGAAATAACGAAACAAAAGGCGGCTTGTTAAGGGTCATCAGATATCTTGAAAAAACGTTCCCCGAATAGGAGATGCTTCTGGCAACGATCTGATGTCAAAGAACCAGGTGGAAGTAAGCCCGGTGGATCGCTCAGGATCCTGAAACCTCTGGTTTGGCGGCTGACCGCTTTCGCGTGGCAGGAATTCACTCGAGCACACTCTGTTAATTTCACACTGTTTCGTTCGGCACTTTGATGCACGCTTCGCGGTTCTATAGTATCGAATTGCCTCCCTGCCACAGGGGCGACGTTCAAGCGAGGAGACTTTTTCACCAGGTATGTTGAGACATTTTCCGCGCCAGAATGTAGTGTTGTCGTGAAACGAAAGAGACCATCGCTGATACCTTTTCGTATCGCCTTTCCCCCGCAAATGAATCATATCAGATAAGTCGGCATCGCGATGAACCATGATCACGAGGGGCGGACCGTTCTTCTGACGACGTTGACCCTCATCATGCTGACGGGATGCCAGAGGTCGCAAATAGACGTTCAGGACGATTTTGAATCTCCCGCACTGAGCGCGATCTGGAGTACGGATAGGATGGAACTCCGTTCCTTCTCGGTTCAATCACAAACAGTCCGCAGCGGAAAGAGCGCTGCGATGATCACCTTGAGAACGGGGGATGTTGTCGAAGAGGCGACCGACAAGGACAAGTCCAGCGAAAGGGATGAACTGCTGGAGAACTGGCGGTTGTATGCTCTCGAAGATGTAAAATACGAATACCGCTTCAGCATGTTCCTGCCGGACAGTTTTCCGATCGTGCCCACACGACTCGTCATCGCACAGTGGAAACAGTTGGGATTCTATTCCAATGAGAGCCCGGTGCTCGCCCTGCGGTATCAATCGGGAAGAATGTTTCTCACCCTTCAAACAGAGACCGGGCGCCGGACTCTTTGGGAGGTGAATGGGGAGTCGAGAAACCGGTGGTTGGATTTTTGTTTTCAAGTCAGGTTCTCAAAGCACTCCAACGGAGAGGTGAAGGGATTTCTGAACGGAGAGCAAATAGTCGATTTTGAAGGGATTACAAGTTATTCCCGGACCTTGTTTCATCTGGGGATAAAGAGCCGTTACTATTTCAAAATGGGGCTCTATCGGGACAGGATGCCCGAACCGATGTCGATATGCATAGACCGGTATAGCAAGAAAGAGATTCCCGGTTAGAAATCGTCGCATCGCACCGTACGGAGCGCGACGCGCTTCGCCGCCGTACCGTATGCCCGGAGATGCGGCCGGGCGGTGGCTGAGCCTTTCATTGAAAATCATGGAGGAGGTCTATGCGGAAAGTCATCTTTGCGTTCAACTTGACCGCTGACGGATACGCCAGCCACACGGACGGGATTGCCGATGCGGAGCTCCACGAGTACTTTACCGGGATCCTGCGCAACGCGGGGATCATACTCTACGGCCGGACCACATATGAACTCATGGTCCCCTACTGGCCCGACATCGCCCGTCGTCAGTCGGAATCCCCGACGGAAAATGAGTTCGCAAAAGTCTTCGATTCCCTCGACATGCTTGTCTTCTCCAAGACTTTAAAGCATGTGGAGGGAAGCAACAGGCGGCTCGCGCGAGGTAACCTCGCGGAGGAGGTGATGGCGCTGAGGCAGCAGCCCGGGAAAGAGATCTGCATAGGAAGTCTGAGCCTTGCGTCCCAGCTCTCGGAGCGCGGGTTGATCGACGAGTATCGATTCGTCATTCACCCGGTCATTGCAGGGAAAGGTCCGCGGTTGTTCGAAACCGTAAAGCTCCACGAGAGCTTTCGTCTCGACTTCCTCGGCTCGAAGACCTTTCATTCCGGCGCCATTGCCCTTCACTACAGAAGGCGCGCGTAAGGAAGAACGCGGTGCGGGCTTCGACGGGGTCGGTTCTGATTGGCCCGGCCGTCTGGTGTCGGAAGTGCTCCGGCAATGTTTTCATTGAAAAGGAAATTCCCGGACAACGACGTTGGGCGGATCGTCAGGGGCGATCCGCCGGGCAAAACAACTTACTGAGGTGCAATGAAACTCACGACTGCTTCTTTCCTTTTGTTTCTTACGACAGGGTCATCCTTCTCACAGGAAAAGTTCACCCCTATCCCTGAAAAAGATCTTCCGCAATATCATCTCAATTTTGAACGCCTCTTCTTTCGCACTCCGGCCGAAGAACGAGAAGGCTATGCGGAGTTACAGCAGATGATCACGCGGCTTGAGGGTTACAAAGGGCATCTTGCCCAATCCGGCGAAATATTGTTCAATGCTCTTCTCCTGGAGGACAGCATTCTAGTGCAGCAATCCCTCCATGATGCCTATCTCTATATGCGCTTTGCGGTGAACACCGCGGATATCGAAAGTTCCAACCGCGAGGGGGAATTGTCGGCGGAAGTCAACGGGCGTACACAGTTTCTTCAAAACGAGCTGATGCAGTTGACGGACGATGATCTTGTTCGCTTGTTTCGCGAAAAGCCCACGCTGGAGTCGTACAGGTTCGAGATCGAAAGCGCGCGGCGGGACCGCGCCTATACGCTCCCCCTTGCCGAAGAGGAGCGTCTGACAAAGCTCTCTCCTTTTATCACCGATTGGCAATACGAGTGGTACCAGCATCTCCTGGAACGAATTCCGTTCACGACGATCCCGACAACGGGAGGCCGTTCATTGAATGTCTGGTCCGATCGGGGCGTCATCGCGAACGATCCGGACAGGAAGGTTCGTGAAGAGGGCTTCAAGGAGAGGTTCCGCGACCTCTCGAAGGAACGCGACATGTTTGCGCTTGTCCTGATCAAGCTCGTGCAGGCAAAGAACGCGTACTCGCAGGCGCATCACTTCGCCGATTTTCCGGACGAGTCCTATCACGCACGCTATCTCCAAGCCGCCGATGTCAGGAACCTTTTGCGGCGGGTCGAAGGATATGCATCAGTCTACAAGACGTTCGAGAAGGTCCGCGCGGAGCACGTCCGGCAGACATCGGGAGATGCGGAGGTGCAGTACTGGGATATCATGCCGGGGGGCACGGGGACTTTTTCACCCCGATTCGACATCCGCGACGCGTCCGACATCATCCTGAAGACCGTCCGCCCGCTTGGGGCGGAATATGAATCCGAAATGGCCGATTTGTTGAACCCGAAGAACGGGAGACTGGATATCGTCCCCGGCGACCACCGCCTTCCGGGCGGAGGCGGAGTGGGATTTCCCGGCATCCCCAATGTTTTCTACTCCGAGGGATACGCGGGCTACTACAAGGATGTGTCGGTGCTCATTCATGAAGGAGGGCATGTCGTCCATTTTCAACTGATGGGCAACAACCATGTAAAGGCGATCTATGGCGGCGGCCCGAATTACTTCTCGGAATCGTTCTCCATATTCAACGAACTACTCCTTGCAGATAATTTGTATCACCGTGAAGATGACCCGTCGAAGAAGGTCTTCTATCTGGAGCAATTTCTCGACGTGAAGGGGCTCGAAATCTTCAAGGCCGCACGTGAGGCGCAATTGGAACAAGCCATTTACGATGCGGTCGAAAATGGGACCGTCCATAACGCCGACGATCTGGATTCGCTCACCCTCCGGGTTCTCTCAGGGTATACGATATGGTCGGACAAAAACCCGGAACAGTTTAAGGGAACGTGGATGTCGACGCGGTTGATGTATGAGGACCCGTTGTATCTTGCCAACTATGTCTACGGCGGATTGCTCTCGTTAAAATACTATGAAATGTATACAAAAGATCCGAAGACCTTCGTCCCGCGATATCTCTCAATGATGCGCAATGGTTTTGATGACGAGCCCGCCGTGCTATTGAAGAAGTTTTTGGACATCGATATCAACGACCCGAATCTGCTAAAAGACGGCATGGGGCTTCTGGAGAAGAAAACGAGCGAACTGAAAGCGTTGTACACGGCGCCATAACCCGGAACCGGCAGGAGGATCGAGATGAGAAAACTGATAGTGTTCGAACATATCACCCTTGACGGAGTCATCCAGGCCGGGGGCGGGCCGGACGAGGATCGGAGTGGCGGCTTCGCCTATGGGGGCTGGAGTGCTCCTTATTCAGACCCCGAAATTGGAGCGCTTCTTGGGAAACAGATGAACTCGTCCTTCGACCTGTTATTAGGGCGAAAGACCTTTGATATCTGGGCAGCGTTCTGGCCCCAGCACGGAGAGATATGGCCTCGCGTCAACGAGGCAACTAAGTACGTCGCCTCGAATACCATGAGCTCCAGCAAGTGGCAGCCATCCGTTTTTTTGAGCGGAGACGTCGCGGAGAAAGTCGCCGCACTCAAGCGACAGGAAGGGCCCGATTTGCACCTCTGGGGAAGCAGCAACCTCCTTCAGACCCTCATGAAGCGCGACCTGGTCGATTGCTTCTGGCTGATGATCTATCCGCTGACATTGGGGAGTGGAAAGCGTCTCTTCGCCGACGGGACGAATCCAGCGGCATTCAAAGTGACGGAAAGCAAAGTCGGCCCGAGCGGCATCATCTTCGCGAAGTACGAGCGCGCCGGCGCCGTCACCACCGGAAGCTTCTGATTCTGCATTCCGTATGGCGACCCTTACCCACTCCCGCGCCTCTCCAACCCCCCCGCATCGCAATCCTTTCTCTTTTCTCTTCGCTTTCCCGCCTGCCGCCTCCGGTCTCCTGCCTCCTTTCACTTTTCTCTTTTCCTTTTTCTCTTCTCTCTTGCTCTTCGAATAACCCAGATCAAAAACCCCGCCCCACTCTCTCGCCCCCTTTGCTCTTTCATCTGTATTTTTGATCTTTGCTCTTTGATATTTGATCTGCCTTGGTTTCGCATTTGATATTAGTCTGCAAATACCCTACTTTGCCCCCGCAAATCTGGCGGAACGATCTTCAGGGGGAGTTATCGCGTTCACCAACGGACCTCTGAATTTCCGCGAGCGGAATGAAGGAGGTCGTTCTGTTTTTGGGGGCGGGCGTCTCAACCCGGAAGAGGAAGAAAAGTGTCCGAGCGAACGGGTGGCTCGGCCGAAGGCTTCCTGGACGGAGCGTGTCTTCATCCTGCCTCCGTGGCGATTGGAACA
>DATJQP010000056.1:0-69537 GCA_035505655.1 Bacteroidota bacterium | reverse complement strand
TGAAATAAAGACCGTCGGTGTCGACCTCGATCACTTTCCCGTTCTGGAGGTCGATCTCGTGAATCATCCGCCGGAGGAGATCCTGCCCGGTGGAGGTGACCACGTCCGCGAGCTCGTAGTCGTTGAAAAGGGCGCGCGCGTAGCCAAGATAACCGTAGAACGAATTGACGAGAATTTTGAATGAAGACTGAAGGGCGTCCAGCCGCAACCGCTCAGTCCCTTCCGGAAGCCCTTTCATCCGCCTTTTGGTCTCAAGCCGCAGTTTTGTGAGATGCTCAAGCGCGTTGCCAAAGGTTTTAAGGCTGTCGGTTCGCGGACATATGCGCTTCGAAATCATGATTGAAGGATACAGCGATTCGACGTCCGCATGGACAATCGGCTGCAAGACGCCGGTGTAGAAGATGTCGGAGTACCCGCCGGTTGTTTGCGTTCCCGCTTCCGGCTTCGGGACTGATTGCCTTTGCCGGAGGTATTCTCTCAGGAACAGCGCTTCAATCTTCGAGGCGGATCCGAGCTTCGCGACTGTCCCGTAGTTGAAGGGCAGCATCTGCGTGAGATAGAACGTGCTCATAGAGAGCCGATCGCTTAGGGCGCGCGTTTCCCGGACGTCGTCGAGCGCGTAGGACTTGAGTGTGTCGATATCGTTGTCCCAGTACCATGAGATTTTGTCTCCCGGGATGTAGGTGCGGTCCGGGGAAGAGATACCGAAATACTTTGCCGCGTACTTCAGCCCGTAGCTCTCCATCGATCGCTTCGTCATGTCGTACGATTGCACGAGGAGCCAGGTGTCGATGACATGGCGCCCCGGAATCTCGTAGCTCATGTACTCGACTTCATTCTCCGCGAACGAAGTGCGGGAACGATATCCTCGCGGTGACGATTTGTCCCTCCCGACAGCAAAGTCGATCCGAAGAAGTTCGCAGCGCTTCAGCAGATACGGAAGGTCGAAATTGAAGATATTGTGCCCCTCGAGAATGTCGGGGTCTTTTTCCTGAATGACCGACAGACATTGAGCGAGAAGCTCGGACTCCGGCAATTGTCTTCCGCCCAGCACTTTTTCCCAGCCCCGGTTGTCCGAGAGTGAAATGAGGACGATCCTGTCCTCCGGCCGGTCAGCATTGCTAAACGTGTAGTTCTTTGAGTATGTCTCGATGTCGAGCTGGAGGCGATGAAGGTCGGTGAACTCCATCCCTTTGAAGAGAGTTTTTCCCGATTGCATGAGGTACTGAGTATTCGTATCGGGCCTCAGATAGAGCTGATCAGTGTCCGTGTACGACTCAAGCCTGCGATGTTCCGAGCGGCCGATTGCATCAAGAATGTGCCGCACGGCATCCCACATGTCGTGCGCTGTATGAAACGCGCAAACGAACCGATAGAAATTCTCCCCGGTGAGCCGTTTCAACCAGAAAGGCCGCTTGAATCCCTCGAGGTATTGTTCGTTTGAGAGGTAGAAGAAGGGAAAAAACTCGTGATCGTCGTGGACGACGCCGGAACCGGAACGCCTGTAGACCCGCACAGTCGATTCATCGATTGTGTGGACGCTGAGGATCTTCTCCTCCGGATCATGTCCAAACAGGAGGCTCTCCATAGCAGGAAAGTAGAAAAGAGGCGGACGAAAATCAACGAAATCGCGTCGCCGGGAAGTCGGGGTGGGGGGGACGTTGAGGCAGGATCATGAAGGGAGTTGCGGAGAGGGTGGGATTCGAACCCACGATACCGTTGCCGGTATACCACCTTTCCAGGGTGGCCAATTCAACCACTCTTGCACCTCTCCGAGTCTGTGATACCGGGCCTTTCGGCCAGGTCAGGCTAGAAATCCTCCAATCTCAGGCTTTCGATCCGATTGCTCATTTCGTCGAAGATGGCCTTCGAGAGATACGTCAGGTGCAGTTCCAGCTGCCCTTTGTGTCCCAGGAGGATGAGAACGATGTAGGAGCGCTCGAATTCCCACAAGGCGTACTTCTTCGCAAAGCCGAGCTGGATGCTCTCGATGGTGTTGAGGTAGGACTCGTCCACCTTGTGGAAGCCTGAGCGGGTTGGTTTCCCATATTTCGCTTCGAGCGTCGATTCATACTCATCGAAAGAATCAAGGAAGTCAAACTTCGTCGTTGCGCTCACCTTCGGCGTGAGCCGAACGGCGAAAAGGCGATCGTTGTCAAACTGGTACGCAAGCCGGCATTTGGTCCCGGCCACGGACCCGTCGAATTCGAAGCCGTTGGCCATATCGAGAATTTCGTACTCGTCGACATTGTCGTGGTCGACGAGGTAGTCGTGCACATCCTTGAGCGGAGTCCCCCAGCGCGCCCCGCGATACCCGTTCGGATCGAGGCTTGCGACAGTCGTCGGCAGACTCTCCAGGCCAGGGATGGCCGCCTTCTTCTGCGTCGTGTCGCGGACGGAATTATCTGCCTTTCCCGCTGCCGTATCGATCGGAGTCGCAACTTTGAGAGCCGTCGTATCCAATCGAGCGCCGAGAGTGTCAGGCTGGCGTTTTGCGAGCGTATCGGAGGCGAGGGGGAGCTTCGCGGTCGTGTCGAAGGCAACGGGCTTCTTCACCGTGTCGGCCGCGGCGGACGAATCGCGTGGGGCAACCTGTGCCATCGACGTCGAAAGGAGTCCGCCCCCCACAAAAACTAAGAGCAGGAATCTATTCATGGTGATTCAAAGTTGGAGATTGGTTCGGCATGTGTAAGCCGAAGGGCTCGTCATTCAGCAGACAACCCGCCAAGAGGAGACTCGTCACCCGCGGAGAGGGTGGGATTCGAACCCACGGTCCCACTTACGCGGGACACCGGTTTTCGAGACCGGCTCTTTCAACCACTCAGACACCTCTCCGAAAATATCACAACAAATATACTGCATTTTCCCAAAAATGCAACGGGTTGAGGGCCGTGAGCGAAGGGAGACGGGGAGCGACACCGAGCGCGCTCTGCTTTCCCACGGCACGTTTTGGCCGGCAGATGAGGCAGTTTTGGACGGGGGCGACCAACTGGTCGTTGACTATCCGCGTCGTTTTAAGTATTTTGAACGAGGCTAATCCCTCCTTGCCGCAAAATCGTCGATGTGCGGAACTCTCTGGACAAAAATTCGTTTCATACCTACGAATCAATGCTCGCACCGTAGCGCCTCCACCCCATAAAATCATTGAAAGGGTCTTGCGATGTCTGTCTCCGTTGGTTCGAAGGCACCTCAATTCACGCTCGCCGATACTTCAAAGACTCCCCGCTCTCCGATCTCGGAGTTCGCGGGCAAGAAAATTGTCCTTCTCTTCTATCCGGGCGCGTTCACCGGAGTCTGCGACAAGGAGATGTGCAGTTTTCGGGATTCTCTTGCGGCCTACAATTCGCTGAACGCCCAGGTGATCGGGATCAGCGTTGACAGCCCATGGGCGAACAAGGCATTTGCACAACATTACAACCTGACGTTTCCTCTTCTCTCGGACTACGACCGAACCGTCATCAAACAATTCGGGATCGTCTTCGAGGGACTCGGAGGACTGAAAGGCTACACGGTGGCGAAAAGAGCTGTCTACGTCGTGGATGAGAAAGGGACCGTGAAGTACGCATGGGTTTCAGATTCCCCCGGAAACGAGCCTCCGTACGATGAGGTGAAGAAGGCGGTCTCGTAGGAGCGGATGATGGCCGAACTCTCTCCCGGCGATAAGGCACCTGACTTTTCCCTCATTGGGGAAGACGGAAAGATGCACTCGTTGAAGGACTTCAAAGGCAAGAGGATCGTTCTCTACTTCTACCCGAAGGATGACACATCCGGATGCACCAAGGAAGCCTGTTCCTTCAGGGATAACCTTTCCGCGATCAAAAGGAAGGGAGCGGTCGTCGTTGGAGTGAGTGCCGACGGCCTCGATTCGCATAAAAAGTTCATCGAGAAATACGACCTCAATTTCACGTTGCTCAGCGACGAAGAGCGATCGATGCTCGAGTCCTATGATGTTTGGAAACTCAAGACTTTCATGGGACGGAAGTATATGGGGATCGAGCGAAGCACATTCATCATTGATGAACGGGGTGCCATCTCGCATGTTTTCCGGAAAGTGAAGGTCGATGGACACGTTCAGGAAGTTCTGGACGCTCTGTCGTAGAGTTTCACTTCGACCGCGCCATGTCACCGTTGGATCGGGTGGGAGTGAGATGCGCCTCACGCTACATGTGCGGAAGGGGAATCGCCGACCTCCTACCTGAGGGAGCAGTTGAGCAGTCCCTCAATACTTCATCACGGAGAAGAAGTAATGTATGTAACTCGCCGATCTCATTTTAGCGCCGCCCATCGGCTCTATAACCCACAGCTCTCCGAGAAAGAAAACCTCGAAATTTACGACAAGTGCTCAAACCCGAACGGGCACGGGCACAACTACTATCTCGAGGTCACTGTCGCCGGAGACCCGGATCCCAGGACGGGATATGTAATCGACTTGAAGAAACTGAAGCAGGTCATCGAGGAGAATTTTATCAGCAAGGTGGATCACAAACATCTCAATCTCGACGTCGACTTCCTCAAAGATGTAGTACCGACGGCGGAGAACATTGCCATCGCATGCTGGAATCAACTCGCACCCAAGATCAAGGAGGGAAGGCTTCACTCCATCCGTCTCCAGGAATCTCACAATAATTCCGTTGAGTATAAAGGCCAAGAATGAAGCAGAGCATGGAACGACCGGGGCTCGATGAGCTTGTCCGTCAAATGCTCGTTGAGCTCGGGGAAGACCCTTCCCGCGAGGGGCTTCAGAAGACTCCGTCGAGGGTCGCTGATTCGATGAAATTCCTCACGAAGGGGTATTCGGAGGATGTCAAGACCCTTTTCAATGGAGCAGTCTTCGAGGAGAAGTACAGCGAGATGGTCATCGTCAAGGACATCGACTTCTTCAGTCTTTGTGAACATCACATGCTCCCATTCTACGGGAAGATCCACGTTGCGTATCTCCCAAAGGGAAAGATCCTCGGGTTGAGCAAGATCCCTCGACTCGTCGACATGTTCAGTCGCCGCCTTCAGGTTCAGGAACGCATGACGCAACAGATCGCCCAGGCACTTTTCGACGCTCTGAAACCTCTCGGTGTCGGGGTGGTGTGCGAAGCTCGCCACCTCTGCATGATGATGAGGGGAGTGGAGAAACAGGGATCGAGGGCGACGACAAGCGCCATGCTGGGAGATTTCAGAAGCGATCTCAAGACGCGTTCCGAGTTCCTTACACTCGTCGGATTCGAATCTGCCTAAGTTCCTTCCATGTCCTCTGTCCTAAGCCCCGTTGTCTGGGTCACCGGCGCGAGCCGTGGAATTGGTTCCTCGATCGGAGAGGCATTTGCTTCCGTCGGCAGTCATGTGGCCCTGAGCGCAAGAAGCGCAGCGCCGCTTGACCGCGTCGCGAAGAAGATTGCAGCGGCCGATGGGATAGCCATTCCCGTGCCCTGCGACGTTCGCTCACCCGGAAGTATCTCCCGCGCACACAAGATCATTCTCTCGAAATTGGGGGCTGTCGACGTCCTCGTGAATAATGCGGCGATCACATACTTCAAACGATTTGACCGCACAAGCCTCAAAGATTTCGACCTCCTTCTCGGTACGAATCTCCGAGGTCCGTTTCTCTGCACACAAGCCGTGTTGCCGGCGATGCTGAAGCGAAAACGGGGAACGATCATCAACATCATCTCCGTGAGTGCGACGACAACCTTCCGGGACTCATCGGTCTACTCAGCTTCGAAGGCGGGCCTTCTGGCGATGACACGTTGCCTCCGTGCAGAGGTCCGCGAGGACGGGGTCCGGGTCATCGACGTGATTCCGGGAGCGGTGGACACGGCAATGTGGCCCGATCGAGTTCGCAAAAGGCACGGCGTGCGGATGATGCGGCCGGCGGAGGTTGCCGAAGCGGTGCTTTCGGCGTACTCGCTGCCGGATTCGATCCTCGCCGAAGAACTCGTCCTGCGGCCAAAATTAGGAGATCTTTGAGCAATGCGCGATCTGCTTCAAGGAAAAGTGGCGGTCGTCACGGGAGCCAGCAAAGGGATAGGTCGTTCGATTGCGTTCGAGCTTGCCTCGGTGGGTGCAAAGATTGTTCTTGCGGCTCGCGGTGAGAAAGACCTGGAAGGCGCGACCGCGGCGATCCGCTCGTCGGGGGGAGAATGTCTCCCTGTGGCGACCGATGTTTCGTCCGAGACGCAGGTTCAATTGCTTGTCGAGCGCACGATGGAGAAGTTCGGAAGGATCGACATTCTTATCAACAACGCGGGCTTCGGTAAATTCTCAAAGGTTGTCGACACCGAGGTAGGGGATTTTGACGGAATGATGGCCGTGAACCTTCGCGGAGTGTTCCTCATGTGCAAAGCTGTTCTCCCGCAAATGATCGCACAAAGGAAGGGAGACATCATCAACATTGCATCTCTCGCCGGAAAGAATTCATTCGTGGGAGGGGCGACATATTCGGCGACAAAGTGGGGTCTCATCGGCTTTTCCCGATCTCTGATGCTTGAGGTAAGGGAGTTCAATATCAGAGTTGTTTCCGTCTGCCCCGGCTCGGTGAACACCTCATTCTCGGATCACTCGCGGGACGCAGAGAAAATCATCCAACCTCAGGATGTCGCGGAGACCGTCCTCTTCGCCCTCACGATGCCCGGCAGAAGCAACGTGAGTGAGATTGATATCAGGCCAACGATCGTGCCGAGAAAGGCGTGATGACGCAGCAGGAGATCTTCGACATTACCATTATTGGCGGTGGCCCCGTCGGCCTCTTCGCCTCCTTCTATGCCGGCCTCAGGCACATGAGGACGAAGATCATCGACGCGCTGCCGGAACTCGGCGGCCAGCTCACCGCACTGTATCCGGAAAAAACCATCTTCGACGTCGCAGGATTCCCGAAGATTGTGGCGAAGGATCTTGCGAGGAATCTTATCGAACAGGGCCTCCACCACGATCCGACGGTCTGCCTCGACCAGAAAGTCGAGTCGCTTCATCCGGAGAGCGTCGACGGGGAGAGCATCCTGCGCCTTGCAACGCAGAGCGGGGAGGTGCATTGGACAAGGGGTCTCCTCCTCACCGTCGGTATCGGCGCGTTCGTTCCCCGGCGCCTCGATTTGCCCGGGATCGAACGGTTTGAAAACCGGTTTGTTCATTACTTCGTGAAGGACAAAAGCCTTTTCAAGGGGAAAAGGCTGCTCATCGTCGGCGGAGGGGACAGTGCGGTGGACTGGGCCCTCAACCTTCAGGACACCGCCGAAACGATTACCCTCATCCACCGCCGCGATGAGTTCAGGGCACACGAGGAGAGCGTCAAGAAGCTCATGAGTTCCAGGGTTATGGTCAAATTGTGGCAGGAGGTTGAATCGATTGTCGGTAACGATTCTATCGAACAGGTCGCCATCAAAAACAACAGATCCTCCGAGATCGAGTCTCTCCCTGTGGATCATGTCCTTCTCAATCTCGGGTTCGTCGCAAGTCTCGGACCTCTCCGGGACTGGGGGCTTGAGATTGAAAAGGGAGACATCAAAGTGACGACAAAGATGGAGACAAACATTCCCGGGATCTATGCCGCGGGAGACATCGCCGCGTTTCCGGGGAAGTTGAAGCTCATCGCAACCGGTTTCGGAGAAGCGGCGATTGCGGTTAACAACATGAAAGCGTTCATCGACCCGAAAGCGAAATTCTTTCCGGGGCACAGCAGCGACATGAAGCCAAAGAAGTAAGCCATGAGTTCTTCCCCGCTTGTTCTCATCACCTACAGGATCTCCGACACACAACTCGACGCAATTCGGCAGGTCTCACCCCGGCTGCGCATCAAGTACGCCCCCACCGCCGAGGAGGCCCAACGCTGGCACGGAGAGACCGAGATACTGTTCGGAGATATTCCTTCCGAGCTGTTTCTCCGGCTTCCCCTGCTTCGCTGGGTGCAGATAGCAACGGTCGGTGCGGACCGGTTCCTGTATGAGGAGTTGCTGAGGAGTGATGTTGAGCTCTGCTGCTCACGGGGAATGCACAAGTACCAGATGGCGGAACTTCTCTTTGGATTGATGGTCGGAATTTCCCGTCGTCTCTACGCTTATCACGACCTTCAGAAGAAGAACGAATGGACAGGGGCTCTCATCCGGGAATCGGACACGCTGGTCGGAAAAACGCTGGGGATTGCCGGGCTAGGGTCGATCGGAACTCATATCGCATCGGTCGGTCGGGCTTTCGGCATGCATATCGTAGGGACGAAACGATCACCGGAACCGGTTCCCAACGTCGAAAAGGTCTTTTCCCCCCGAGAGTTGGGTGACATGCTCAGGATCTCGGACCATGTGGTCAACGTCACTCCGTTGACGCCTGAAACGACGAAGATGTTCGGCGAAAACGAATTTCGGGAAATGAAACCCACTGCCGTCTTTTACAATCTGGGGAGAGGTGCTTCGGTCGATACGCCCGCCCTCATCTCTGCTCTCGAACGGGGATCCATCAAGGCAGCCGCCCTCGATACTTTTGAGGAGGAGCCGCTTCCGTCCGACAGCCCTCTCTGGAAAACGAAAAACCTCTATCTTACCCCGCATGTCGGCGGGCCTATTCCGCACTATACCCACCATCTCGTCGATATTTTTATCGATAACTTGAGACGATACCTCGACGGTCGTCCTTTAGGGACCGTCGTGGATAAGAAGAAGGGATACTGAAAAATCCGGGGCCGCGGGAGAACGACGGGTCAGAATCGCCCGTCGTTCTTCGCAAAGGGTGGAGGAGTTCGGTTACTCCATTCTCATCGGTGGTCTTTCCGCGTGTCCCTCTTGTCCCATTCTCTCCAGCACGGTTCTCCGGAGTACTTTGCGCCAGATCTTCTGCTGTTCCGGTGTAAGGACTTTATTCGCCTCAAACCAGCCGTTGAGTTTGTTCAGTTCAAGGGCGGTTTTCTGCTCGGAGATTTCGCTGAGCCTTTTCGAAATGGCTTCTTTGTCGGGATCATCAGCTGCCACGAGACGTCCCAGCTCGAGTTTCGAAAGAGCGAGCTTGGAGCGGAGTTCGATTTCCTTTTTCGAGGTTTCGTACCGAATATCCCTGAGCTGGGCTTTCTCTTGGTCGGTGAGTTTGAGCTCGGCGAACATTTCCGGACGGTTCATGCGGCGCATGCGATCCATGCGGGCGTGTGGCACAGCGGCATTCGCGGGGGGGGCTGGCTGCGGTTGCTCCTGTGCTGAAGCAAGCGCGCAGCATCCTGCAACGAGGAACACAAACAGAGTTTTTTTCATACGGACCTTTCTAGGATGTGAAGAATCTGTCGTTGGCGTTCTGAAGATTCGACACGAGGACGAAAGTGAAGTTTAATTTCGGGTTCTTGATAAAATATGCTCGAATGGCTATCTTAGCATGAGGAAGGGAACCACGATGTCCAGAAAACTCCGCGAGCCGTTTGCTATCCTGCCGCTGCTTTTCATTCTCCTTCAGGGCTGTCAGATTTACTCCTCCGGTTTGGATTTTGTTCACGACCGGTATATCAACACGGTCGCGTACTTCAACACGTACTACAACGCGAAAAAGGCGTTTGAGGATGCCGAGAAACAGGTCCTTGATCAGCAGCAAACGTTGGCGGCCTCGGCCAAGCCTGCCTCCCAGAATACCCCGCCGCCAATCCCGGGGGATGCGAAGACGAAATTCAACACCGCCATTGAGAAGTGCTCCAAGCTTCTCACGTTTTACCCTACGAGCAAATGGGTCGATGATGCGCTCTTCATGATCGGGAAATCCTACTTCTACCTCGACGATGACCTTCATGCGGAGCGGAAGTTCCTGGAACTCTTCGCAAAGTTTCCAAATAGCGGCGTCAACCTTGAAGCGGAATTGTGGTACGGGCGATGTCTCCTGAGGCAGAAACGGTTCGATGAAGGGGAGCGCTCACTCGACCAGCTCTACACAAAGGCCGCCAGCCTCCATGAACGAGGAATTGCCGGATCTGCCGCCTCGGAGCTTGGAAAGCACTATTTCGCCGAGGGGAATCCCGAGAAGGCGATTACTTATTTTCTGCGCTCGGTGCAAATCTCGAACGACGACCAGCTTAACGGTGACAGCCAGCTCCGCTTGGGGTACTGCTACCGCCAGCTCGGCGACCACCAAAAGGCCGAACGCTCATTTGCCTCCGTCGATGACTATTCGCCTGATTACGCGACGGCCTTCACCGCGAAATTTGAGCACACCCGCACTCTTGTCCAGCTTCAGAAATACCCGGAGGCATTGAACGAATTGGACGACCTCGCCTCCGATGCAAAGAACTCGGAATATTTCCCCAGGATCCAGCTGGAAATTGGCAGACTCAACGAGGCGCAGGGGAACCTCGACCTCGCCATCAAGAAGTATTCGTACGTCGACACAGCGTATGGCAAGACGGATGAAGCCGCGCAGGCGTATTTCCGTCTCGGGAGAATATACGAGATCAGCCGTGACGACTACGAGAAGGCGTACGGCTTCTACGATAAATCGAGGCTTGAGTCGGCGTCGGCTCCCACAACCCCCGAGGCGGCCCGGAAGGCCGATGCTTTCGGCAAGTACTTTTCGTTGAGGAAGGAGCTCCACAAGTACGACAGTCTCATCGTGGCCCTCCAGGGGAGGCCGGCACACCGCGATTCGGTGAAGCGACTGTCCGACACCGCCCCGGTCGCGAATACCGATTCGGCGGCGCGAGCGGATTCTGCACGGGAGGCGCTGGAAAAACATTTACTCGCACAGGAAGCGCAGAGTGTCGATTCTCTACGCCAGCTTGTTGCCAAGTCCCGATTCGAGCTTGCGGGGATCTTCTATCTCGAGCTCGATCGGCAGGACTCCGCCCAATACTGGTTCCAGCGCGTCATCGATGAAGGAGGGAAATCGGAGGTCGCGGAACGTTCGCTCTTTACGCTGGCCGAAATCGCACGGACATCAGGTGCGACGGACAAGAGGATTGTCGATTCCCTCTATCGGCTCGTCATCGCTCAGTACCCCGAATCTCCTTACGCGCAGGAATCACGGAAAGCGTTGGGACTGCCCCTCCTTGTGACTCAGCCCGATCCTGCCGAGTCTCTCTACGCCGAAGCAGAGCCCTACATCGATGGGGACCATGCCGACAGCGCCCTCCCATATTTGTACACGATTGTCCGGGACCGTAGCGGATCATCCTTCTCGCCGAAGGCACTATACGCGATCGGTTGGATTTACGAAAACAAACTCGACAAAGCGGACAGCGCGAGTGCCGTGTATCGTCGCCTCATCAAGGCTTACCCGAGGTCCGATTTCGCCGTTGCGGTGATACCGAAGATTCAGGAGGAAGATGCAGCGAAGCTCGAGGCGGAGCAGAAAGCAAAGCAGGAGCTCGAAGCAAAGAAGAAAGAAGCCGAGCAGAAGAAAGAACCTGATACCGCGAAGAAAAAACCGGATGAAGGCAAGAAGGATGAAGGAAAAAAGGATGAAGGCCCCTAAACCGCGAACCGGGATTCGGCGATGGCCATGATTCTGGAACAAGCCCCGGTCCGAACGGTGACTGAGGTCGGGTCGAACGTCTTCCAGCTCACGTTCTCTTCCCTTGCGATTGCTCGCGAGGCTCTCCCCGGACAGTTCGTGAACGTGAAGACCGTCGACGGTAGCGGTCCACTTCTTCGGAGGCCGTTCAGCATCTCGTCTGTCCGGGACGATGAAGTATCCATCCTCTTTAATGTCATCGGCTCCGGCACGAAGGCCCTTTCCCTGATGCGGAAGGGGGAAGGGCTCGATGTTCTCGGCCCATTGGGGAAGGGAACCTTTCCGCTGGATGACGATGCCTACGAGACCGCCCTCATCGTTGCAGGAGGTCTGGGTGTTGCGCCCATGCCGTTCCTCCGCGCGTCGATGCCGCGCGGAAAGAAGCAGTTTGTTTTTCTCGGCGCGCGCAGCGCATCCCAGGTGGTGACCGTCGGACTTGAAGATGCGCAGGTGGCAACCGATGACGGGAGCAAAGGGTTTCACGGGACCGTCGTCGATCTGCTGCGGAATACTCTCGTCGGAAACGATCTGGGACATCCCCGGATTTTTGCCTGTGGTCCCTTGCCCATGCTGAGGTCCCTTCGCGAGCTCTCCGAAGCGAAGAACATCGAATGCTATGTGGCGTTGGAGTGCGAGATGGCATGCGGAATTGGTTTGTGCCAGGGATGTCCCGTCGAGTCGTCGGGTCCGGGAAAAAAGTACAGACTTGTCTGCAACGAAGGTCCGGTGTTTAATGCCTTGACGGTGGTGTTTTAACGGATGAATGAGACCTTTGCCCTTCGGGGCCTGACATTCAGGAATAGAGTCTTCGTCGCATCCGGAACGTTTGGGTACGGAGATGAAGTCTCCGATGTCGCCTCTCTCGATCTCCTGGGAGGGATCGTGACGAAGTCCCTCTCGCTCCGTCCACGCGATGGAAATCCACCTCCGAGAAT
Source organism: Bacteroidota bacterium (assembly GCA_035505655.1). Lineage (GTDB taxonomy): Bacteria > Bacteroidota > Ignavibacteria > UBA10030 > UBA8401 > JAGVPT01. The sequence continues at coordinate 57,148 of DATJQP010000056.1, read as the reverse complement.
CGCCGAGACATCGTCCGGAATGCTGAATTCCATCGGGCTCGCGAACATTGGTGTGGAACGATTTGTGGCCGAGAAACTTCCGAAGCTTGATGGAAGGCGCTGTGCCGTCATTGCGAATATCGCGGCGAGCAGCGTAGAAGAGTACTGCACGGTGCTTGAGATGCTCGATCCACTTTCCCGGGTCGACGGCTTCGAAATAAACGTCTCCTGCCCAAACGTCAAGGAGGGTGGGCTCAGTTTCGGGACGGATGTCTCCAAGGTATCGCTCATCACGAAAGAATTGCGCAGACGGACCCGAAAGCCTCTGATCGTGAAATTGACGCCGAATGTCACTCACATCGCGGAATTTGCACGGGCCGCCGAAGGCGAAGGGGCGGACGCCGTTTCGGTCATCAATACGCTTATCGGGATGGCCATCAATATCTACACGAGGAGGCCGAAGCTTTCGACCGTCACGGGGGGACTTTCGGGACCGGCCATCAAGCCGATTGCCCTCGCGAAGGTGTTTGAGACCTACAAGGCGGTAAAGATCCCGGTTTTCGGCATCGGCGGGATTTCCACGTGGGAGGATGCAATCGAATTCCTCCTTGCGGGCGCAAGTGCGGTGCAGGTCGGGACTGCAAATTTCGTCGATCCTGCCGGGGCAATGAAGTTGCCGCAGGAGATAGTCCGTTTCTGTGAATCCCGCTCGGTGCGCGACGTCGGAGATCTCGTGGGTGGGATGAAGGGGGAGCCGGGGGTTTCCGTTATTCAGAGTTGGCTGTAAGATCGTCCACACCTTCCTCTTGTCTTGAAGCCGATCCAACCTACACTCGACTTTCTTTACGGGCTGCAGCTCTTCGGGATGAAGCTCGGTCTTCGCAATATCCGGGCGCTTCTCGCTGCTGCGGATGATCCACAAAAAAGGTTCCGATGTATTCACGTTGCCGGGACGAACGGGAAGGGATCCGTCTCGGCGATGATCGCCGCGGTTCTGCAGGAGGCGGGATACCGGACCGGACTCTACACATCCCCCCATCTCGAGCGATTCAACGAGCGTATCCGGGTGAACGGCAAACCGATCTCGGACAAGGACCTCGCCCGCTACACCTCGGATTTTCGGGAAGCCATTGGCCTTCGCCGGGCGACTTTCTTCGAGGCGACGACGGCAATTGCGTTCAGGTACTTCGCCGATCAGCGCGTGGATTTCGCCGTGGTGGAAACAGGATTGGGTGGAAGACTGGACGCGACGAATGTGGTCCATCCCGAGGTTTCCGTCATTACGTCGATCGGAAAGGATCACACGGAACACCTTGGGAATTCCCTCCGGGAGATCGCCTTTGAAAAAGGGGGGATCATCAAAAGGGGGGTTCCCTGTATCTCCGGCGTCGAAGGTAACGCCGCCGTCCGCGAGCTCCGGCGGATCGCCAGACGGCGTCGATCCGCCTTGCGGGAAGTCGCTCGCCTGAGGTTTTCCGCAACTCTGGAAAAGCGCCTGGACCGGCAGGTGGTTTCGTTGACGACGAAAAGCCTTAAGGTCGATGAACTGACGATTCCGCTTCTTGGGCGTCACCAGGTTCGAAACGCCGCAGTGGCTCTGGAGGCCATTGACGAGTTGCGCTCAAGGGGAGTTGAGATCCCCCAGGGCGCGATTCGCCGCGGGATGAGAAAACTGAAGTTCCTGACAGGTCTCTCCGGCAGGTTTGAGGTTCTCCGCAAGAGTCCGCTCGTCATCCTCGACGTCGGACATAACCCCGACGGCATTCGGACGGTTGTTGAGACATTGAGAAACTACCGACGGAAAAGAATTGTTCTTGTCTTTGGAGTGATGAGAGACAAGGCGTACCCCTCGATGATACGGCTTCTCTCCGCGCTGAATCCGGAAGTCTTCGCTGTCACGCCCGCATCCGAGCGCGCGCTCCCCGCTGAAGTCATCTCGAGGCTCTTTGTGCTTCGTGGATGCCGAGCTAGGGTCTGCCCGTCGGTCGCCGACGGAATACGTGCGGCGGTCGAGACGGAAGGGACGGAGGATCTGCTTCTCGTGTGCGGTTCTCATTACCTCGCGGGCGAGGCGCTCCCTGCGCTCCGGAGCGAGCTGGGGCTAAAAAAGCCTTGACAATAAAGTCATTTCCATCTATATTCGTGAAGAGTAATTTGTGCAGTTGGGTGCTGTGCCGGTCTTACACTTCTAGATTACCTCGTCTGTTGCCAATTATCAGTCCTTAACCAATCAAGCACCTCCATTTTTAGGGCGCGTTTAGCCTGAGTGCCAATTACCTCTCCACCAACTCATTTCTCTCATTCTCCTGAAGGGATGTTGTATTTATGCCTATGGACATATCGGAACTGAAGTCCAAGAAGATCGCTGATCTGAATCAGATCGCGAAGGACTTGAGTATTTCCGGCTACAGCGATCTGCGGAAGCAGGAGCTGATTTTCAAAATTCTCGAGGCTCAGACTGAAAAAGATGGTCTGACGTTCAGCAAGGGGGTCCTCGAAGTGCTCCCCGACGGTTACGGCTTCCTCCGGTCGGTCGACTACAATTACCTCCCTTCTCCCGACGACATCTACGTTTCGCCCTCACAGATCAAGAAGTTCAGCCTCCGCACCGGAGACACCGTGAGCGGTCAGGTCCGCCCGCCCAAAGAAGGGGAGCGGTTCTTCGCGCTCCTCAGAGTGGAGGCGGTCAACGACGAGAATCCCGACACGATCCGCGATCGCGTCTTGTTTGACAACCTCACGCCTCTTTATCCCAACGAACGAATAAAGCTCGAGACCGCGCCCGGAGAATATGCGATGCGGATTCTCGACCTTCTCTCTCCGATCGGAAAGGGACAGCGTGGGATGATCGTTTCACCCCCCAAGGCCGGAAAGACGGTCTTGCTCCAAAAGATGGCGAACAGCATTACGCGGAACCATCCCGATGTGAAGCTTATGATGCTCCTCATCGATGAGCGACCCGAAGAAGTGACGGACATGGAGCGTTCGGTAAGCGCCGAAGTTGTCGCATCGACGTTCGATGAGCCGCCGGAGCGCCACGTGCAGGTTTCGGATATGGTTCTCGAGAAGGCGAAACGTCTCGTTGAGGCGAAACACGACGTCGTGATCCTTCTCGACAGCATCACCCGTCTTGCGAGAGCCCACAATACGGTCGTCCCGCACTCCGGGAAGATCCTCTCTGGAGGTGTCGACGCGAATGCACTCCACCGGCCGAAGCGATTTTTCGGTGCCGCCCGGAATATCGAAGAAGGGGGCAGCCTCACGATCATCGCCACTGCTCTCGTTGAGACCGGCAGCAGGATGGACGAGGTCATTTTCGAGGAATTCAAGGGGACGGGGAACATGGAAATCGTCCTCGACCGGAAGCTGAGCGACAAGCGCATCTTCCCGGCCGTCGACGTCAACCGATCCGGAACCCGCAAGGAAGAAATCCTTATGGGCGAGGATGAGCTCAACCGGGTCTGGATTCTCAGGAAGTTCCTCAGTGAATTCACCCCCGTTGAGGCAATGGAATTCCTTCTCGAAAAAATGCGAGGGACGAAAGCCAATAAAGAGTTCCTCAAATCCATGAACAGTTGACGAACCTTTTCGTTTGCGGTAGCCATAAACCATTCTCTTCCACGGGGATGGTTTTTTATTAGTGCCGAAGGAGAGCCAGCTTCAGGGGAGGTGTTCCGACGTTCCCGCCGTACGCGATTTATAGTGCCAAAATGCCGGAGTTCTCATGAGTGAAGTCGTCATCGTCAGCGCTTGCCGGACGCCAATCGGCTCGTTCGGCGGCTCACTGAGTGCTATCCCCGCTCCAAGGCTCGCGGCTCTTGTGATCGCAGAAGCCGTGAAGCGTGCTGGCATCTCCGGAGAGTCGGTCGATGAGGTCATCATGGGAAATGTCCTTTCGGCGGGAACGGGGCAGGCGCCCGCCCGACAAGCCGCTCTCTTCGCGTCTCTTCCTGCCTCTGTCGAATGTCTGACAATCAACAAAGTCTGCGGGTCGGGGATGAAGGCCATCCTACTCGGAATGCAGGCGATTCTCCTGGATGAAGCGCGTGGTGTCATCGCCGGGGGGATGGAGAGCATGTCCAACGCTCCGTATTTGCTCGACAAGGCACGGACAGGCTATCGCATTGGGAATGCCGAGCTCATCGATTCCATGATGAAGGACGGCCTTTGGGACGTCTACAACAATTATCCGATGGGAAATGCGGCGGAGCTCTGTGCGCATGAGTGCGGAGTGCCCCGGGAAGCTCAAGATGAATTTGCAATCCTCAGCTACCGGCGGGCTCAGGAAGCTCAGCGCACCGGAAAGTTCAGAGAAGAGATTCTCCCCGTCGCCGTTCCGCAGAAAAAAGGGGACGACATACTCGTCAGCGACGACGAAGAACCCGTCAAGGCAAACTTTGCCAAAATTCCGACGTTGAAGCCGGCATTCGTGAATGAAGGGACGGTCACCGCTGCGAATGCTTCGAAGATCAACGACGGCGCCGCGGCTCTCCTCCTCATGTCGTCGGTCAAAGCAAGGGAGCTCGGCCTCCGGCCGCTTGCGCGGCTTGTTGCGGGCGCATCCGCGGCGAAACTGCCCGAGTGGTTCACGACTGCTCCGGCGGACGTCATCCCCAAGGTTCTCAAGAAGGCAAACCTCACTCTCTCCGACATCGATCTGTTCGAAATCAATGAGGCCTTTGCCGTTGTCACCCTTGCGGTGAACAAGATCCTCGGAATTGATGTCGCGAAAGTCAACGTCAACGGTGGCGCCGTGGCGCTCGGACACCCGATCGGAGCCAGCGGTGCGCGGATCGTTGTGACGCTGGTTCATGCGTTGAAGCAACGTGGCCTCAGACGCGGGCTGGCAGCGATTTGTATCGGCGGCGGCGAAGCGAGTGCCGTTGTGATTGAGATGCTCAATTGACAAGAACTCGCAGCGTCGCAGCGGTTTTTCCCTCCAACCAGAGCACGAACACTATGTCGATCAAAGAGGTTACCGTTATAGGTGCCGGCACGATGGGCAACGGTATCGCGCATGTCTTTGCGCAGGCAGGCTTCCACGTCACCCTCAACGACCTGAAGCTTGATCTGATCGAGCGAGGATTACGGACCATCGAAGGAAATCTCGAGCGACAGGTCCGCAAAGGAATCATCAGGCCCGAGGAGAAAGCAGAGACCCTCTCGAGAATCTCGCCGAACCCCGGACTGGAGAAATCGGTCCGCGAAACGGATCTCGTTATCGAGGCGGCAACCGAGAATGTTGTGGTAAAGAAGGAGATCTTTCGCGCCGTCGACGCTGCTGCCCCCGCCGACTCGCTCCTGGCGTCGAACACCTCCTCGATTTCGATCACTGAGCTGGGTGCGGCGACGCGTCGCCCAGAAAAGGTGATCGGGATGCACTTCATGAACCCGGTCCCTGTCATGAAACTCGTTGAAATCATTCGGGGACTGGCGACCTCTCAGGAAACGTATGAGAAAGTACGAGACATCGCACAATCACTCGGCAAGACGGCCGTCGAAGTGAAAGATTTTCCGGGTTTCGTATCGAACCGGATTTTGCTCCCCATGCTGAACGAGGCGATGTTTTGCGTCATGGAAGGGGTAGCCTCTCCTCAGGATATCGACACGGTCATGAAGCTCGGAATGAATCATCCAATGGGCCCGCTGGCCCTGGCGGATTTTATCGGACTCGACGTGTGTCTGGCGATCATGGAGGTCCTCTACGAGGGCTACGGCGACACAAAGTACCGTCCGTGTCCGCTATTGAAAAAGATGGTCGCCGCCGGGCACGTGGGCAAAAAATCGGGGAGGGGTTTCTTTGAATATCCGGTCACCGGAAATGCTCACTAGGCGGATCGGGGACGAGGGTGCGGAGGGTGAAGGACAGGGATTTCGAAGTTTCGGGCGATTCACCACCTCATTTTGCCGGAGTCACCATGAACTTTGAATTGAGCGAAGCACAGAAAATGATCCGCGATACCGCGCGTCAATTTGCCGTGGAAGAACTGGCGGCAACCGCGGACGAGAGGGATGAAAGGGAAGAGTTCCCTCAACAGGCTGTCAAGAAGCTTGGGGAGCTTGGTTTCATGGGGATGATGGTGCCGGAACAGTATGGCGGTGCAGGACTGGACACCGTGAGTTACGCCCTCGCAGTTGAGGAAATTTCCCGAGTCGACGCTTCCTGCGGCGTGATCATGTCGGTGAACAATTCCCTTGTATGTTACGGCCTCAACGAGTTCGGGACCGAAGAACAGAAGCAGCGTTTTCTTGTACCTCTTGCGACAGGCAAGAAGCTTGGTGCCTTCGCTCTCTCCGAGCCGGAAGCCGGGAGTGATGCGACCAACCAGCGAACCGTTGCCCTCCGTGATGGCGACGAGTATATCCTCAACGGCATGAAGAACTGGATCACCAATGGACTGACCTCTGATCTTGTCCTGGTGATGGCGGCGACCGACCCGGCCAAAGGTTCGCACGGCATCAGCGCGTTCGTCGTCGAAAAAGGGGCTCCCGGGTTCACGGTCGGCAAGAAGGAGCGCAAGCTGGGGATCCGAAGTTCTGACACAGTATCCCTCGCGTTCCAGGATGTGCGGGTACCCGCGGCCAACAGAATCGGCGATGAAGGGTTTGGGTTCAAGTTCGCCATGAAGACCCTCGACGGCGGACGTATCGGCATCGCTTCTCAAGCGGTGGGAATTGCGCAAGCGAGCCTCGATGCTGCGCTAAAGTATTCAAAGGAACGAAAAGCCTTCGACCAGCCCATTGCGAACCTTCAGGCAATCCAGTTCAAGTTGGCGGAGATGGCGACCGAGATCGATGCGGCTCGTCTTCTCACCCTCCAGGCCGCCGCGACGAAAGACGCCGGCGTGAGATACACCCAGAAAGCCGCGATGGCAAAGCTCTATGCTTCCAGAGCCGCGGTGAAGTGCGCGCTTGAGGCAATCCAGGTTCACGGGGGCTACGGATACATCCGTGAATACCATGTTGAACGCTACCTCCGTGACGCCAAAATCACGGAGATCTATGAGGGGACATCGGAAATACAAAAAATCGTCATCGCCAGGTCTCTACTGCAATAAGCTCTCCGATTATCACACCTTTGACGGGTCATCCCAGTTAGCCAAGCTGCCTCGCATTGTCGTCGTAAACGTCCCACTTCGCAAGGTTTCGGGCGAAGGAGCCTTTGCCGAACATTGGTTTGATTTGCTTTTTCTTTCCATGCTCGCTACTTTCAGTTCAGCCACTATCCACCCCCGATGTAAGAAACAACAACTCAGGAGGCATCTATGCCGACTCCGAAGGACACGTCGTATCAAAGTCCCAGTCATGTAGTTTCCGGGCAACTCCGGCGAGTGGAAAACTACGTGGGAGGGAAATGGACCGCGGCCCAGACATCGGAATACCTGCCGGTCATGAACCCTTCACTCGGGGAGAAGATTGCCGAAGTTCCCCTCTCGGGCAGGGCGGACGTCGCCTCAGCAGTTAAGGCTGCGGCAGACGCATTCAGGAAGTGGTCTGTTGTTCCGATCAAGGAGAGGGTTCAGGTGTTCTATCGGTACAAAGGACTCATGGAACGTGAGATCTCCTCGCTGGCGGAGCTCGTCCATGTTGAAAACGGAAAGACGCTTTCTGAGGGTGTGGCTGAAGTCGAGAAAGCAATCGAGGTAACCGAGTTTGCCTGTTCTCTGCCGCAGTTGGTACCCGGCGAGATCCTAGAGGTTAGCAGAGGTGTGGAATGCAGGATCGACCGGCACCCCCTCGGTGTCGTGGCCTCCGTTTGTCCCTTCAATTTCCCCAACATGGTTCCACATTGGACCATTCCGAATGCCCTGGTCCTGGGAAACACCATGGTCTTGAAGCCTTCGGAGCAGGTGCCGCTCAGCGTTTGCAGAGTAGCAGAGCTTCTCAAGGAGGCGGGACTGCCGGACGGGGTTTTCAACGTCGTCCATGGGGGACAGGCGACCGTTGAGGCTCTCTGTGACGATCCCGGCATCGAGGCCCTCACGTTTGTTGGTTCGACGAAGGTGGCGAAGCTCGTCTATGCCAGAGCCACATCGCGCCTCAAAAGGGCCCTGTGCCTCGGCGGCGCTAAGAATCACCTCATCGTCCTTCCGGACGCGAACGTCGAGATGACCGCGACAAACGTCGCGGCGTCAATGAGCGGATGCGCGGGACAACGCTGCATGGCCGCCTCTGCCATGGTTGCCGTCGGCGATGTCGGGAGAGTTATTGAACGGCTGTGCGAGGAAGCGCGCAAGATTATTCCCGGGAAGAACCTCGGCGCGGTGATCTCTAAAAAGGCAAAGGAGCGCATTGAAGGATACATCACCGAGGCCGAGCAGGACGGCGCGGAGGTCCTCGTCGATGGGAGAAATGCGGTTGTCCGCGGGATGGAGAACGGATACTATGTAGGACCCACCGTGATCGATCGCGTGCGTCCCGAGATGAAGATCGCGCAGGAAGAAGTCTTCGGCCCGGTCCTCTCGATCATGCGGTCGAGTACTCTGGATGAAGCATTGAAGATTGAGAACAGCTCGCCATACGGCAACGCAGCGTCCGTCTTCACACAGAGTGGTGGAGCCGCACGCTACGTCGCTGAACGGGCCAGCGCCGGGATGATCGGAGTAAATATCGGGGTGCCGGTGCCAAGGGAACCTTTTTCTTTCGGAGGTTGGAACGAATCGAAGTTCGGGGCAGGGGATATCACCGGCAAGAGTTCGATCGAGTTCTTCACGAAACTTAAGAAGACCACGGTCAAGTGGAACCCTGAGTCGGCCGTGAATTGGATGAGCTAGAGCCCCTTCTCCTCAATGATCTTGTATCCAAACACGCACAGTGCCGGACCAAATTGCACCTGTGCCAGTTACTTCAGCGCATAAAATTATTTGTTGGAAGCGGCACGAGGGAGGATAGGCTCGACGATTTCTTCGTCTCTCGCCTGGTTTTCTCTAAGCTGATTCACGCACTTGCACTCCGGCTCCGGGGAACCGTTAGCGCAAGATAGACGGCGATTGCCACGAAGAATCCGACAAACCAGGCGTAGCCGTAAAGGGCCATAAGAAATGGGCCGACGCTCTCCGGGCTCAGAAGACCCACCGTTCCCAGAAAACCTGGGACTGCGGGTGCGACGCCCAAAACCAGGGCCGCGATCGCCCTCGGGTTGAACCCGCCGCTGTAGGTGTAAGCTCCTCTCACGCTGTAAAGGTCCACCGGTTTCAGCACTGTTCTCCGGACGAAATAGTAGTCCCCGATAAGGATCCCACCGATTGGCCCTAGCAGGGCGGAGTAGCCGACGAGCCAGGTGAAGATGTACCCGCTCGGGTCGGCGACCAGCTTCCACGGCTGAATGAGAATTCCGATGACTCCGGTAATGAGTCCTCCCATGCGAAACGAAATTCTGGAAGGTGACAGGTTTGCGAAGTCGTTTGCGGGACTCACGACATTGGCGGCGAGATTCGTGGCGAGAGTTGCGAGACACAGCGCGAAAAGCGAGACGGCCAGGACGAGGGGATTCGTAAACCTTGTGATAAGGACGACTGGATCCCAAATCGGGAACCCTCCATAGATGACAATCGTCGCCGACGTCACCGCGACGCCGATGAATGAATAGAGTGCCATTGTCGTCGGCAGTCCGATCGCCTGGCCGAGAACTTGGTCGCGCTGCGTGCGTGAATACCGGGTGAAATCGGGGATATTGAGCGACAGCGTCGCCCAGAATCCGATCATTCCCGTCAGCGATGGAAAGAATACTTCCCAGAAACGTCCTTCCTTGGGGCCCCCCGGCACGAACTGTGATGGCTGAGACAACATCGGCCCAAAACCGCCCGCCTGCTTGTACGCCCATCCCAGAAGCGCAAGTCCGAGAGCGATCAGGAGCGGTGCCTTCAGGTTGAGGAGAAACCTGATCGAATCGATTCCGCGGTAGATGACGAGCATGTTGATCCCCCAGAAGAAGAGGAAGCAGGCGAGCTGAGGAGCATTGATTCCTGCGAACCAGGTCGGCAGGCGATCCCAGGAAGGAATATAAATGGTGATGAGCTTGTAGATGGCCCATCCTCCGATCCAGCTCTGAATGCCGAACCACCCGCATGCCACAAGTGCCCGAAGCATCGCGGGGATGTTTGCCCCCCCCACGCCGAACGCTGCGCGGCAATAGACCGGAAATGGGATCCCATACTTGGTTCCGGCATGTGCATTGAGGATCATCGGAACGAGGACGATCGTGTTCCCGAGGAAGACCGTGAGAACAGCTTCGTACCAGTTCATTCCCTCTGAAATAAGGGACGATGCGAGCATGTAGGTAGGGATACACGCCGACATGGAGATCCAGAGCGCCGCGATATCGTACGTTCCCCATTTTCGGTCGATGATCCGGGTCGGAGCAATGTCCTCGTTGATGAGCGGACTTGTTTCGATCTGCGACAAGTTGACTTCGACGATCTCTGCGCCAGACGTACTCATAGCGGTCTTTCCATGGAGTGAGGTGGAAGGAGAGATGACTGACAGAACGTCAATCTCAAACGGGTCCCAGTCAGTCTAGGGCACGCCCCGGCAAGAGCGCGCTCAGCCAATGAAGATTATTATGACGATCGCGATAGTTTCGAATTCGGATCCCCGCGCTCCGGACTGCGACCTCTACGGGGTGTTCCGTCTTCAATTCTCACAATGACATCGCTATTCAAGCAAGGGCTACTTCCATGCTCCCGCGTAGGTGTCTCTTTTGACGAAAGTCCCGCGCCCGGTCTTACCAAGCCACTTTCCCTTATCGAGGATGATCTCGCCTCGCGAAAGGACTGTCTCGGCGTCTCCCTTGACGCTGAACCCTTCAAACATCGAATAGTCGACCTTCATATGATGTGTCTTCGCCGAGATGGTCAGCGATTTGTTTGGGTCCCACACGACGAGGTCTGCATCCGATCCGACTGCAATGGTTCCTTTCCTGGGATAGAGCCCGAACATCTTCGCCGGAGTCGTGGCGACGAGCTCGACCCAACGGTTCAAAGAAAGTCGCTTTGCATTGACGCCGTGATGATGGAGGAGCTGGAGCCTGTTTTCGACCCCCGGGCCTCCGTTCGGAATCTTCGCGAAGCTGTCCCTCCCCATCTCTTTCTGCTCCTTGAAACAAAAAGGACAGTGGTCGGTCGAGACAATCTGCAGGGTGTTGTTGCGCAATCCTTCCCACAGCTTCTCCTGATGCCATTTTTCCCTCAGCGGTGGCGTGAAGACATATTTGGCACCCTCGAAATTCGGTCTGTCAAGGTCGTCGACCGAGAGGAGAAGATATTGCGGGCACGTCTCCGCAAAAACGTGAACCCCTTTCTCCCTCGCCTCCGCCACCCGCTCGAGGGCGTCGGCGGAAGAGAGGTGGACGATATACACCGGTGCGCCGGCCATCTGAGCGAGGGCAATCGATCTATTGACAGCTTCGGCCTCGGCGGTCGTCGGACGGGTGAGGGCGTGGTAGATTGGGGCGGTCTTCCCCTCGGCGAGGGCCTTCTGGACAAGAAGGTCGATCACCCCCCCGTTCTCTGCATGCATGCAGACAAGCGCACCGTTGTCCGCAGTCTTGCGCATCGCCCGGAAGATCGTGGCATCGTCGACCATGAGAGAAGCGGGGTATGCCATGAAGAGCTTGAAGCTCGTAACGCCTTCCCGGACCATCTCGTTCATGTCCTCCATGTGCGCTTCGGGGAGGTCCGTGATGATCATGTGAAGGCTATAGTCGATGGTTGCTTTTTGTCCTTTGTGCCACCAGGTATCGAGGGCTTCGCGCATCTTCATGCCGCGTGCCTGGACCGCGAAATCGACGATCATCGTTGTTCCGCCGAACGCGGCGGCCCGGGTTCCGGACTCAAAATCGTCGCTCGAGGTCGTACCTCCGAAGGGCATGTCCATGTGAGTGTGAACATCGATGCCGCCCGGTATAACGTATTTCCCCTCGGCGTTGATCGTCGTATCAGCCGGCATCGCAAGGTCGGCGCCGATCGTCGTGATCCTGGATTTGTCAATGAAAATGTCTGCGACGTAATCCTGCTCCGCAGTGATGATCCGTCCTTTTCTGATGAGAGTTGACATCTTCAGCTTCCTTCCTTTCTCGGTTCGGCGAGCCGTGTATATTCATGAAGATATTGTTCAACAATCTCCCGCTCCTCGGGGCGAAAGCTTATCGTTGCGATTTTTCTCCATCCCCTCTTCAGACCCAGGGTAAGGTCATTTTCGCTCTGCCCGATCCAGCGATATGATGCAATGTTCTGCCATCTGAACAGCACATACGACTCCAATATCCCGACGCGGCGCACTTCAATCCTCCCAAAGACGGGTGAAGCAAAATAGAGCGTCACCGCGGCATAGAAGATGATCTCAGGGAGCATCTCACGCCTAACCCCTTCCTGCGCCGTCCTGAAGGCTAGGAGAACGAGGAAGAGGGAAGCGGTGACAAGCCCCGAGTACTTGCGGACGCGAGACCGGGGAAAGCTCTGAAGGAGATCTCCCGATCGCCGGCGCACGACCGGAAAGGTGAGAACGAATCCCAGGAGGGGGAGCGAGAGGATGAGGATGCCGACTGAGAAGAGGCTCTCTGCGTTGAACGTCGGCACGGTTTTCTGAAACGTGAACCAGGCAGAACTCCCGAGCAACGCGAAGCCGATCCCCACAAACATCCCTTTCTGCGATGGATGCATGGAAACGCTCTCGCTTCGAGCAGCGTACCACAAAGCAAGGATTCCAAACACGATCCCGGCGACGGCAAGCCAGTCCATTCCGATTCTCTATTTTGCTGTTGGAGCTTCTTTCGGATAAATTGCTGCAATGACCGCTGCGGCGATGATGGTCCACACGATTCCATAGAACGTCGAGAACCATGCGAACTTGTACGAAAACCCCTTCAGCATCAGGTGCGTCATAATCCACGTCGGGAAATTCACGAGGATTCCTGCGTAGAGTCCGTACGCGGCGCCACCGCGCCAACCGGCGCTGAAGCTTTTGGCGACTTTGGTGAAAACCCATGCGAGGACAAAGACCGTGACAAAATCTACCAAGACGTACCACGCGGGATTCGTCGTTGTGAGAAACACATCGGGGTGCTTGGCATAATACATGTCCGTCATGATCATCGCCTGGCCGACAAAATCGAGGACGTTCATCACCACTCCGCTCACCGCAACAGCGATCCAGAACCTAGCGCTTTTCATTGTGCCTCCTTATTGGAGAAGTGACCGGATAAACCCGTTCTCTAGCGAACGGGGGAGAGGGAGGGATCCTTGCTGTGGATCGTTACACGTTGATTTCAGTGAATATCAATACCGTGTTCATGCTGGAATTGTCTCAACGCCTCCCACGTGAGGGGCTGGGGCAACTGCTTCATCAGTTCGTTCCAGGTCACTGAAGCCTTTCCTTCATCGGTGCGAATCATCGAGATACAGCCATCGACCGGGCAGACGATGAAACAGAGACGGCATCCCACGCAGTCTGACTCGCGGACACGCGGTTGCGTTGACGTTCCGATCGGGATCAGGTCGATGCATTGGTGTGCACTGTCGTTGCACGCGACGTAGCAGAGATTGCAGTGGATGCACCGTTCCTCATCGATCCGGGCAACCGCTTTATAGAGAAGATTCAGGTTACCGAAATCGGAAATGCGTTCGAGGGACTTCCCTCTCAGGGTGGCGAGGGAGGAGAAACCCTTTCCCTCCATCCAGTTCGTCAGACCTTCGATCATATCCTCAACGACCCGGAAACCATGGTGCATTACCTCTGTGCACACCTGCACGGTGCTGGCGCCGAGGAGAATGAATTCAAGTGCATCCCGCCAATTCGAGATTCCTCCCATTCCGGAAATCGGAAGGGCGATCTCCGGGTCGCATGCAATCTGTGATAGCATGTTGAGAGCAATCGGTTTGACGGCCGGCCCCGCATATCCGCCGTGTCCCCCTTTCCCGCCGACCGATGGGTTGAGCTCAAACGTGTCGAGGTCAATACCCATGATGGTGTTGAGCGTGTTAATGAGTGATATGCCGCTCGCTCCTCCTTTCTTTGCGGCGCGCCCGGGAAATCGGATGTCCGAAATGTTCGGCGTGAGCTTCACGAGGACGGGGATCGTCGATACTTCGGTGACCCATCCGGTGATCATGGAACAATATTCAGGAACCTGACCCACAGCCGCCCCCATTCCTCGTTCGCTCATTCCATGAGGGCATCCATAATTGAGCTCGATCCCGTCACAGCCCGTATCGATGGTTCTCTTTACGATTTCGTGCCATGTCTCCCGCTTGGACTCAACCATGAGGGACGCTATCACGGCCCGGTTCGGCCACAGCTTCTTCGTCTCGGCGATTTCCCTGAGGTTGACCTCCACGGGGCGGTCACTAATGAGCTCGATGTTGTTCAGGCCGGCTATCTTCTGACCATTGAAGTCGATGGAACCATACCTGTTGACCACATTCATGACCGGTTCACCGATCGTCTTCCAGACGGCGCCTCCCCATCCCGCCTCGAACGCTTTGCACACCTGGTACGCCGAATTGGTCGGCGGTGCCGACGCAAGCCAGAAGGGGTTGGGGGATTTGATACCGGCACACTCTGAACTCAAGTCAACCATACATCCTCTCAAGAGGTTAGCTCATAATGTCGGCCGGGGCCGGCTGGCGGGGAACAGATATGCGTCGATTCCGTGCGCGGCTCTCTTGCCGTCGGCCGCCGCGTTGACGACTTCCTTCCCTCCATTGATGCAATCACCCCCCGCAAAAAACTTCGGGTTGGCTGTCTGAAGCGTGTCGGGGTCGGTGCGAACAACCCCATCGTCGAGGAGAAGTCCCGGAATCTGGGTGAGGAAGCTTTCTTCGGCCTTCTGGCCCACCGCTTTGATCACCATGTCGACCGGGAGACGGAAATTGGAGTTTGGAATGGGTTCAACGCTTCTTCTTCCTCCGGCATCGGGATCTCCGAGGCGCATCCGGATGCATTCGATCGCCTCGACATGGTTGCTCCCGATGATTCGTACGGGGGAGGTGAGGAAATGGAATACTACACCGTCGCTCTTTGCGAGTTCGAATTCAAATTCGTAGGCCGACATTTCCGTTCTGCTCCGGCGGTAAATGATCATCACTTCTTCAGCGCCCAATCGTCTCGCTTCAGTGACGGCATCGATTGCCGTGTTTCCCGCTCCGATGACGGCAACCCTTCTGCCGACGTCGACCGCACCCCACTGACGTGACGTAACCTTCTCGATAAAGGAGAGGGCATCGAACACCCCGGGAATTTCTTCTCCGGGAACATGAAGTCGTCCGGGGGCATTAAGTCCGACACCTACGAAGATCGCGTCGTGACGGCGGGAGAGCTCTAAAACGGAGATGTCTGAGCCAACGCGAACTCCCGTTCGGATTTCGGCACCGAGGCGCTCCACCATCTTCACTTCGTTGAGGCTGTCTTCGCGGTTCATCTTGTACGGAGCGATTCCCCACGTATCGAGCCCGCCCGGTTCGGATTTTGCCTCATAGACCGTCACTCCGTACCCCATCAGACTAAGTTCCGCTGCACAGGCCAATCCAGACGGGCCGGCACCGATGATACCGACTGACTTCCCGTTTTTTGGGGCGGCAGTGAAAAGGGGAGGCATTCCGCGCTCAACGTACCAATCCATGACGTAGCGTTGAAGGCGACCGATGCGGATCGGATCCTCTCCGCGCTCGTTGTAGACGCATGCTCCCTCGCAAAGTTCGTCGACGGGGCATGCCTTTGCGCAGGTCAGCGCGATCCAATTTGAAGAGAGGATGGTGCGCGCTGAGCCTTTGAGGTTGCCGGAGGCGATTTTCTTTATGAAGGTGGAAATGTCGATGTGGGTCGGGCAGGCCCTCTGACAGGGCGAATCAAAACAGTAGAGGCAACGGTTTGCTTCCGCCGCGGCGCTGCTCGCCTTGAGCGGGGGATGGAGTTCCAAGAAGTTGTGCTCGTACTGCTCCTCGGAAAGCTTTGGAGCGACGTTGTTCATTCACCGCTCAGGATGTGGAACGCTTCGGACATTCACGATCTCAGACAGAGTCGGGAGGGATCTTCTTCACGCCACGACCAATTCGTCTGCCAGGCAAAGAGCCTGATCGAAGACCTTTATCGCATTGTCGATCTCTTCCTTCTCGATGATCAACGGGGGCGCGAAAACGAAATGGCTGACCCATGACTGGAGATAGACCCCATTCTTCATCATTTCCGCGGTCACCTTGTCGACCAGGAGGGGCACTCCGGTGATCTTATCCGAATATGAATTGAACGGAGCTTTTGTCGTCCGGTTCTTCACGAGTTCAACGCCCCAGAAGAGGCCGAGTCCACGCACTTCCCCAATCGACGGGTGCCGGTCTTGGAGAGCAAGGAGCTTTTCCCCGAGGTACGCTCCGACCTCGGAGGCGCGCCTCACAAGGTCGAGCCGCTTCAATTCTCCAATGGCGGCAATTGCCGGAGCAAGAGTGAGGGGATGGGCCTCGTACGTGTGTCCGTGTGAAAAGTAGTGATCGTCGAAATATTCCGCGATCCTTCTAGTTGTCGCGCAGAGGCCGAGGGGGATATAGGCGGTCGTGATACCCTTCGCCGTGGTGAGGATATCGGGGCGCACACCCCAATGATCCATCGCGAACCATTTGCCGGTCCGTCCCCAACCCGTCATGACCTCGTCGGCGATAAGGAGGACGTTTCGGTCGTCGCAGATCCTCCGGAGACGGGGGACGTACTCCTTCGGGGGAACGATGACGCCGTTAGTCCCGACGACCGGCTCGATGATCACGGCGGCGACGTCGCTTTCGTTCTCTATCATGTGTGCAAGATAGTCGACGCAGGCAATATCACACTCCGGATACTCGTGATGAAGCGGACATCGATAGCAATGGACCTCCGGGCCGAAAATCACCCCCGGAATTTTTCCCGACGGCTCCATCGCCCAGCGACGCGGATCGCCCGTGGCGGCGATCGAACCCATCGTGGATCCATGGTACGAGCGATAGCGGGCGATGATTTTTGTCTTGCCCGTGAACATGCGGGCAATCTTGAAGGCCGCCTCGTTGGCTTCAGTGCCTGACGTTGTGAAAAAGAATTTCTCGAGACCTTGAGGGAGGATTTCCAGAAGGAGTTTGCTCAACTCGGCGCGGGCAGTCGTGGCAAAACCGGGGGCAATGTATGGAAGGGACCGGGCCTGCTCTTCGATCGCCGAGATGACCGCTTTGTTCTTGTGACCGAGCGTCACGCACATGAGCTGAGAGGAGAGGTCAAGGTATTTCTTGCCTGCCGCATCGGTGAAGAAACATCCCTCTGCATCAACGATATGGAGCGGCTTCCACCCCTTCTGGAAGCGCCAGGTACCAAAGGTGTTTCTTGTCGTGATCTCTACAACGTCCTGTGAACTCAGCATCGGAATGTGCTCAATCGTGAGTCAATACAATTTCATCGCACGTGGAAAAGTGCCGGCGACTTTTCCGGCTCAAATTCCTTCCACCAACTCGTTGTAGGTCTCCGGCCTTCGGTCGCGATAGAACTGCCATACCGACCGGACTTCTTTAATCATCTCCAGGTCGAGGTCGGCAACGACGAGCTCTGTCTTATCGCGGCTAGCCTGGGCAATGATTTTTCCTCGCGGATTACAGAAATAGCTTTTGCCGTAGAATTCACCGATGTTCCAGGGGGGCTCCATGCCGACTCTGTTGATGGCGCCGACAAAGTAGCCGTTTGCGACCGCATGTGCGGGCTGCTCGAGTTCCCACAGGTACTCTGATAATCCCGCTACCGTGGCAGATGGGTTGAAGACGATCTCCGCCCCGTGGAGTCCCAGAATCCGCGCTCCCTCGGGGAAATGCCGGTCGTAACAGATGTACACACCAATGTCAGCGTAGCGCGTCTTGAATACCGGGTAGCCGAGGTTTCCGGGCTTGAAGTAGAATTTCTCCCAGAAACCGGGGTCAACCTGCGGGATGTGGTGCTTGCGGTATTTTCCCAGGTACTTGCCGTCCGAGTCGATCACTGCTGCCGTGTTGTAGTAGATCCCTGCGATCTCTTCTTCATAAATCGGAACGACCATCGCCATCTGATACTTCTTCGCCAATTCCTGCATGAGCCTCACGGTCGGTCCGTCGGGAATCTTTTCCACCATCGCATACCATTTGGTCTTCTGCTCCGCGCAGAAGTATGGACCGAAGAAGATCTCCTGCAAACACAAGATTTGAACTCCTTTCCTGCCGGCATCCTCAATCAAAGCTACATGCTTGTCGATCATCGACCGCTTCAGCGATTCGATCGGCTGTTCCGTGGATCCGGAGAGAGAGCACTGAATAAGCCCTCCTCTGACAATTCGCGGCATAGAGAGCCCTCCGTGATGGACGCTAATTGCAAGGCGGAAATTGGGTTAAGGCTGGTGGAAATAGTAACGACTATTTTAGTGATTGTCAAGAAGAGGGGAGAAGCTACCTTGTTTTTCAGAGCACCGTTGATTACATTAAGTTGAAGAGAGGAAATCAAGCGAGATTTTAACGAAGGAGAATATTCTCAATGAAATCAAAAGGTCTCATCATCGCGTTGTCGATCATCGGCGGGATTTTCCTGATCGCCATCATCATGGTGATGTGGGGAGTGGGAGCGTACAACCGATTGGTTGCTCTCAATGAGGGAGTGAATAGCGCCTGGTCGCAGGTTCAGAATCAATATCAAAGAAGATTTGACCTGATTCCAAACCTTGTTGAGACGGTGAAAGGGTACGCGACGCACGAGAAGGAGACGCTTGAGAATGTCGTTGAAGCAAGAGCCAAGGTGGGACAGATGGTCATCACGCCTGAAGTCCTCAAAGATCCTCAGGCTTTCCAGATGTTCGAGAAGTCACAGGGTGAGCTGACAGCGGCACTTTCCCGGCTCATGGCTGTCTCTGAAAATTATCCGAATCTGAAAGCAAACGAGAACTTTCTGCAGCTCCAGCAGCAGCTCGAGGGAACTGAGAACAGGATTGCGGTCGAACGAAGGCACTTCAACGAAGTTGTGCAATCGTACAATACGACGATCAGGACAATTCCCACGTCGCTCATCGCCGGGTTCGGCGGGTTCGGGCCGAAGGCATACTTCCAGGCTCAAACCGGAGCTGAATCGGCGCCCAAGGTCAAGTTCTAGAAAAGGGGTACCCCATCAAACAGAAGATACAATACCTGGGTTGGTTGGCACTCTCCATGATACTTGTGGGAGGGTTCGGAGCCCCTGCGTCCGCCCAGGAACTCGCCGTTCCCCAGCTACACGAACATGTAACGGACTTCACGAATTCGCTTGAATACTCCGATTGGCATGGGCTTGAATATGAGTTGCGGCAATTCGAGGACAGCACCTCGACTCAAATCGCAGTGCTGTTGATTCCATCCCTCCAGGGAGAGGATCTCGCCGAGTTCTCCATCAAAGTTGCGGAGGCGAACAAGATCGGCAAGAAGGGGAGGGACAACGGACTCCTCATTCTGATTGCCAAGGAGGAAAAGGAGATCAGATTCGAGGTCGGATACGGACTCGAAGGCGCGCTGCCGGATGCGCTCTGTGATCAGATCATACGAAATGATATGCGCCCCAGGTTCCGCGAAGGTGACTTCGCAGGCGGCATCAGGGCAGGGATCGAGGCGGCGATCAAAGCAACGAAGGGGGAGTACAAAGCAGAAGGACAAACCCGGCGGAAGGTGACAAACTACGGTACGCTTCTTCTCATGTTGATCATTTTCGGGTCGCTCGGGGCGTCGATGCTGGGTGGAGGGAGAAGATACGGCGTCTCCTCGCGGGGATACTCGCGTTCCGGATACTGGGGAGGGGGATTCGGCGGCGGATTTTTTGGGGGTGGAGGATTTGGAGGGGGAGGATTTGGCGGTGGGGGTGGATGGTCCGGGGGTGGGGGATCTTTTGGAGGCGGCGGAGCCAGCGGGAGCTGGTAGTGCGCCCGACGATGAACAGACGCTGACCCGGGAACCATGCTGATTGTCATGAAGCTCGACGCCTCGCAGACGGAAATCGAGGCGGTAAAGAGCAAGATTTCATCCCTCGGCTTCACCCCACACGAAATTCCAGGAGTCCAGCGAGTTGCGATCGGCATCACCGGAAACCAAGGGAAGGTTGATCCGGAGCACTTTCTTCCTCTCCCGGGGGTCATCGACGTCATCTCGGTTTCAAAGCCGTTCAAGCTTGTCGGAAGAGAATTCAAGCCCGAGTCGACCGTTATCGATATTGACGGTGCCTCCTTCGGCGGCAAGACTATCGCGGTGATCGCTGGACCGTGTTCCGTCGAAAGCAGGTCCCAGATACGCGAAGTGGCGGACCTGGTGAAGGAGAGCGGTGCCAGATTTCTGCGCGGGGGCGCATTCAAACCTCGCACATCTCCCTATTCGTTCCAGGGATTGAAACTCGAAGGGCTGGAATATCTGCGAGAGGCGGCGGATGCGACAGGGCTCAAGGTCGTTACCGAAGTGAAGGACACGGAAACGCTGCAGATCGTCGCGGATCACTCCGACATCCTTCAAATCGGCGCCCGCAACATGTACAATTTCTCGCTCCTCGAGCGGATCGGTGAGTTGAGGAAACCGGTCCTTCTGAAGAGGGGTCTGTCGGCGACGGTCGAAGAACTCCTCATGGCCGCAGAGTATATCCTCTCGCGCGGGAATTACAATGTCATCCTCTGCGAGCGAGGGATCAGAACATTCGAGACATACACGAGGAATACGCTCGATCTCAACGCAGTGCCGGTGATCAAGAAACTCTCCCACCTCCCGGTCATCGTCGATCCGAGCCATGGAACGGGCTCCTGGGACCTCGTCGCACCGCTATCTCTTGCGGCGATCGCTGCGGGGGCGGACGGATTGATGATTGAAGTACATGCGCACCCGGAGGAGGCGATGTCGGATGGCTTTCAATCGCTGAGGCCGGAGAGGTTTCTTGACCTGATGAGCAAGCTGAGGGATCTTGCCCCGGTCGTCGGCCGTTCAATGTAGTTCCGCCTTCTTCCCTATGAGTCCTCAAAAATCCCCGAGCAAAAAGACGACCCGCCCATCTCTGAAACGCCCCGGGGGAGGGATCGGGCTTCCTGCTCAGACCAACCGGATCTACTCCTTCGCCGTCGACATCGGGGCCATCGTCCTCGAGGCATACGCAGGCGATAAGCCTCTCGAGCGATCGTTCACGGCATTCCTTTCAAAACTCCTCAAGTACAGCGGATCGATGGCGGGTGCACTCTACCGGGTCGACAACAGATCCGTCCGACTTCTCGGCACCTCTTCGCTCCCGGCCGCCTTCACCAAGGAACTCTCGCTCCAGGAATTGGATAAGTCTCACCTTCACCGGGTGATCCGCAGGAAAGCGCCGGTATTTCTCCGCGCAGGCGACAAGAAGGACTACCCGCTCAGGACCCTTAGTCGCGTGCCGTTGGAAAAGCTCTCTATCGTCCAGGTGCCGATTATGAAGGGGTCAAAAACCATCGGAGTGATCGAGCTCGTCGGCGTCGGGATCGTCAGAAGCGAAGATGTGGGATCGTCACTATGGCACAGTCTCGGGCGGGCGGGACGCGGCCTCTTTGAGGCGATTGAGGAACGCTCAAGAAGGGCGATGAGCGAGTCGGAATTCGAATCGACGATCGAGGGGATGGCCGACGGAGTGGTTGTGGTCCGCGACCTGAAGATCCTCTACGCCAACAATGCGATGGCCCGGCTCTTCGGCTACAACTCATCGGATGATCTCTGGGGTGAAAGCATCGAGATCCTCATCGCGAAAGAGGACCGGGAAAGAATTGTCGAGCGGAGCCGAAATAGGATGGCAGGAAGGAAGGTCCCCAACCGGTACGAGTACAGGGCGGTGAGGAAGAATGGGACAACGTTCGACGTCGAGGTTGTCGTCAGCGTCATGCCGTATCGGGGGGAGAACTCGGTCGTTGCCGTGCACAGAGACAACACGCTTCGGCATGCGATTGAGAAGGACATGCAGCAGTCGGAACAGATGTTCCGCAACGTCATCGACGGCGTCCTCACTGTCGGAGATGCGCTCGTGGTCACGAATCTCGAGGGAAAAGTACTCCAGGTGAACAGTGAATTCGAGCGATTGACCGGCATCAAGAAGGCCGAAGCGCTGGGAACCGAATTCCCGTACGAATGGCTCCTTGACGAGGAGATGTCCCGGTACGTGCTCTGGATTAAGGAGCTCAGGGAAAAGAAGAGCCTCCGCGATTTCGACATCCACTGGAAAAGCCGCAGCGGCAGGCTCATTTCGGTCAGCATGAATACGACTCTCCTCTACAACGCGCTGAACCGGCCCGTCGCGATGATGAATATGGCGAGGGATATCACGGAGCGGAAGAAACTCGAAGAGGAGAACCGCCTCCAGTTTGAGCGCCTGCGCGTCCTCTATGAACTCAGCCGCACGCTCACCTCCCTGCTCAGGATCAGCGAAATTGCCGAAGCAATTTATCGCCATCTCCTTGAGGTCCTCCGCTTCGACGCATTTTTCATTGATCTCTTCGATGGGGCCAGCGGCACCGTAAGGACGATTCTGAGCTATGATATTATCGACGGGGTACGCACGAAAATTGCCGCCGATACGGCCGAGTCGCCTCTCAGGGCTGGAACGGGAATAGCAAAGGTTATCGAGGCAAGACGTTCACTCCTCGAAAACCGGGATACGGCGGCGGATACGCCGGAGGGCCACCCTTTCGGAGACAAGAGCAGAAGGTCGCAGTCCCTTCTTTATGTCCCGATGTTCTCGAAAGAAACCACGATCGGGGTTCTTTCCGTCCAGAGCTATACGCCCCGCGCTTTCAATGAAGGGCACATCAGGATCCTTGAGAGTTTCGCGAACCTTGCCGCCATTGCCCTTGAGAAGGCGAAGTTGTACGAAGAGACGGTGACAAAGTCGCTCCAGCTCCAGAATCGAAACAAGGAGCTCGACGACTTCACCTACGTTGTCTCGCACGACCTCAAAGAGCCCCTCATTACCGTTGAAGGGTACAGCCGTATTCTCCTCAAGGATCACGGAACGGCCCGCGACCATGCAGCGACGGAGTACGTTCAGTCCATCATTCAGGCTTGCGCGAGGATGAAGAACCTTATCGATGACCTCCTCGTTCTCTCCCGCGTCTCCCGCCTGACCGAGGTGATGGAAACGGTCTCCCTCAACGACATCCTGACTGAAGTCCTCGGAGATCTCAGTTTTTCAATTCAGGAAAAGCACATCACGATCATTCCTCCGGAATCCCAGATCTCATATTACTGCAACCCGACGCATTTCAAGCTCGTCCTGCGGAATCTCGTTTCCAACGCCATCAAGTTCAACAAGAGCGAGAGTCCGTTCATTAAGATTTCCTTCACGGAGAGCGAGAAGAGATTCCTTTGTTCAGTCCAGGACAACGGGATCGGTATCGAAAAACGGTTTTTTGACAAGATATTCGTTATCTTTCAACGATTGCATCCGGAGTATGAGGGAAGCGGGGCCGGATTGGCGATCGTCAGAAAAATTGTGGAGCTCTATCAGGGGCAGATTTGGCTGGAATCCGAAATCGGGAAAGGCACGACTTTCTATTTTTCTCTTCCCCGATGAAGAATGCACGGACGTGCGGGCCGCAGGGGAAGTGTTCTCATGGAGAGGTAACCCATCGCACAGATGAAGGAAACAATCAACATCCTGATGGTGGAGGATAACGACGATTTCGGCAAACTCGTCGAGCTCTACCTTTCGCAGCATCCTGACTACGTCTTTCAGCTCGTCTGGGAGAAAAGCGGGGAAGACGGCCTGAGGGTTTTGGAGACGGACCAGAGTTTCCATGTCATCCTCATGGATTACAATCTTCCGGGGATGAACGGCGTCGAGGTCACCAGCACCCTCGTTCAGCGGGGGATCACGATCCCCGTCGTCTTTATCACCGTCAACAGGGACTTCAATCTTGCCGTCGAGACGATGAAGCTCGGTGTCGAGGACTTCCTCGTCAAGGAAGAGATCTCCACGCCCGTTCTTCCGCGAACCATCGTCAGCGTGCTCGATCGTGTACGGCTCCGACAGCAGCTCACCGCCCTCGAAATCAGCAGCCAGAGAATGGAGGCGATCCAGGAGCTCGTCCTGGGAATCAGCCAGGATCTCCTCACGCCGCTTGAGGCGATGGAAAGGAATGTCCAGCAGCTTGCACAAAGCCGGCTCGCGTCGGACATGTCTCTCTACCTTCGGATCATCGGCGAAAACGTCGACCGGATGCGGCTGAAATTGGGGAAACTGAAATCGCTGAAGGAAGACAAGACCGTGCAGTACATCAAGAACATCAAGATGATCGACATCTCGGACTAAGGATGAAGGACCGGGCCATGTTTTCAAAGCCCCCATTGCTGACACACGAGGAGTTGCAGAAGATCGCGGACACCATTGCCGCGGCCGAGAAGAAGACCAGCGGCGAGATTCGCGTGAGCATCCGGAAGCGGAGAGCCTGGAAAGAACGAAAGCTCTCACTTCACGAGTTCGCGCTGAGGAACTTTTACGAGCTGGGGATGGACAAGACAAACGAGAAAAGCGGTGTCCTCCTCTTTTTTTCGGTGAGCGAACGGGCATTCCAGATCATCGCGGATGAAGGGATTCACAAGAGAGTCCATGACCGGTACTGGGACGAGCTCGCGGCGACGCTAAGCTCCCATTTCAAGGATAAAAAGTTTTGCCACGGCATTTGCGAGGTGGTGAAGGAGATTGGGAGAAAGCTCGCAGAGGAATTCCCGCATCATAAAGGTGATACCAACGAACTGCCGAACGATGTCGCCATCCGCTGACCCGGGAGGCTCGGGAAATCCATGAAGATCGCCGTCGCTCAAATTGATTCGGCCGTCGGCAATCTCGCCAAGAACGTGCAGCGGCATGTCACCTTCATCAAAAGGGCTATTGCCGGGCACGCGGAGATCATTGTATTTCCCGAGCTTAGCTTGACCGGCTACTCTCTGAAAGATCTCAACTGGGATGTTGCCGTCAGGGTCGACTCCCCCTCGCCGTTCAAGGAACTGGTGAAGTTAAGCAGGGAGATCACGATCATCGCCGGCGGGGTCGAGGAGGGGGAGAATTTCGGGTTGTTCAATACGGCGTTTGTCTTTGAAGACGGAGAAATCTACAGCGGCCACCGAAAAGTTTATCCCCCGACGTACGGGATGTTCGAGGAGATGAGGTACTTCAGCCCGGGCAATCGTGTACGCAGCTTTCGTTCCAAACACGGGAGGCTCGGGATCCTCATTTGCGAAGATCTCTGGCACATGTCACTTCCGTACATCCTTGCGAGCGAAGGAGCGGAGATCATCATCGGCCTGGCTGCCAGCCCCACGAGGATGTCCGGGGCGGAGAAAGAGCTCCCGACCGCCGTCGTTAATGCCGAACACCATAAGACCTACGCAAGACTGCTGAGCTCATACCTCGTGTTCGCCAACAGGGTGGGGATCGAAGACGGCGTTAATTTCTGGGGCGGCTCGAAAATTGTCGATCCTTCCGGAGAGATCATTGCTTCCGCGAAGCTCTTCGACGAGGATCTTGTCATCGCGGAAGTTTCGAGCGAGGCCGTCCGGCGCGCACGGAGATTCTCGAGGCACTTCGTCGACGATTCGATCGATCTGACGCTCAACGAGCTGAGGCGGATTCGAAGGGAAAGCGGCCGGTGAAGGAAGCGGGTTGATACTGCCTGCTGATTTTTCTACATTGATATAGTTAGCGCGAAAGACAGGATAAGAGAAGATGAACGGACTGAAGACTGCGTTTCTCATGACGTTGATGATGATGCTCCTCCTTCTCATCGGTGAGGCATTGGGAGGAGATCAGGGATTGATCATGGCGTTCTTGTTTTCGCTCCTCATGAACGCCGGTATGTATTGGTTCTCCGACAAGGTCGTTCTCATGATGTACCGGGCCCGCGAGGTGAAGGAGGCGGAAGAGCCCAGAATCGTCCACATCGTCCAGCGCCTCGCGATGGAAGCCCATCTGCCGATGCCGCGCGTCTACATCATCGATGATGAGAATGCAAACGCTTTTGCGACCGGGCGCAACCCGGAGCACGCCGCCGTCGCTGTCACGAGCGGCATCCTCCGGCTTCTTTCGGACGATGAGCTCGAGGGAGTTCTCTCGCATGAATTTGCCCATGTGAAGCACCGCGATATCCTGACCGGAACGATCGTCGCCACGATGGTCGGCACGATCACGTTCATCGCTCGCATGGCCGGCTGGGCGATGATCTTTACCGGCGGAAGGAGAGACGACCGGGACTCCGGAGGAGGGATCGCCGACCTTGCGCTCCTCATCCTTGCCCCCATCGCCGCAGTCCTGCTGCAGCTGGCAATTTCCAGGTCGCGCGAGTTTGCGGCCGACGCCGGCGGAGCCGCGATCTGCGGCAAGCCGCTCAGTCTTGCCAGCGCGCTCCGCAAACTTGATGCGAGCGCTGAACGCA
This sequence comes from Bacteroidota bacterium, assembly GCA_035505655.1. GTDB lineage: Bacteria > Bacteroidota > Ignavibacteria > UBA10030 > UBA8401 > JAGVPT01. Next base: position 30,771 of record DATJQP010000056.1, on the reverse strand, counting down.
CCCCAATGACCGGCGCCCAACCGGCCACTTCTCATCTCTTTATCGTTAACCCGCTTCGATCGGGCGGAGTGATGAAACTGTTTGCCACTCACCCGCCTATCGAAGAGCGCATCGCCCGCCTGGAGCAGCTTGCCATGGGCGGCGTTTGAGCGCACGATCGCACCGACCACGAGGACCCAAATGGAACAGAACGAATCGACGACATACAAGGAACCGGCGCCTATCACCAACAGGGAAAATCCTTTCGAATCGATGATGGAACGGTTCGATATTGCCGCGGAATTGCTCGGACTTGAAAGGGGAGTCTACGAGTATCTGAAAACCCCGGTCAAACAGGTGACGGTTTCCATCCCCATCCAGATGGACAGCGGCGAGATTGAGGTCTTCGAAGGGTACAGGGTCATCCACAACGACATCCTGGGTCCTTCAAAAGGAGGGATTCGTTTTGCGGCGGACGTCAATATCGATGAGGTGAAGGCGCTCGCGGCCTGGATGACGTGGAAATGTTCCGTCGTCAATATACCCTTCGGTGGAGCGAAAGGGGGCGTTCGATGCGATCCCGGAAAACTCACTCCGGTTGAACTTGAGAAAGTGACCCGCCGCTACACGGCCAACATGCTCGATATTTTTGGCGAAGATAAGGATATCCCCGCTCCGGATATGGGAACCAACGAGCAGGTCATGGCATGGATCATGGATACTTACAGCATGCACATGAAGAGGACGTCGACGGGAGTTGTGACCGGAAAGCCTCTCATCATCGGCGGGTCGCTCGGTCGGCGCGAAGCGACCGGAAGGGGAGTGATGATGGTGACCATGGGAGCAATGGAAAAGATCAAATTGAAACCGAAGGAGACGACGGTCGTGGTTCAGGGCTTCGGAAATGTCGGCTCGGTTTCCGCGCAGCTCCTTCAGCAGCAGGGGTGCAAGATCGTCGGCCTTGCGGACGTCACGGGGGGATACCATAGTAAAAGGGGGATCGACGTCGAAAAAGCGATCGAGTGGATCAGAACGCACAAGGTCCTCAACGGTTTCCCGGGTGCCGAGAAGATCACGCAATCGGAACTTCTCGAACTCGAGTGCGATGTCCTCGTGCCCGCCGCCAAGGAAGACCAGATCACCGCACGGAACGCCTCCAAGATCAAGGCGAAGATTATCGCCGAGGGAGCCAACGGTCCGACGACGGCGAAAGCCGATCCTATTTTGCGGGACAAGGGAATTCTTGTCATCCCGGATATTCTGGCGAACGCAGGCGGCGTGACGGTGTCCTACTTCGAATGGGTTCAGGACCGCGTCGGCTATTTCTGGTCTCTTGATCGTGTCAACCGTCGTCTCGAGCGAATGATGACCTCGGCGTTCAACGCCGTCTACGACACCGCGGAGCATTACAAGGTGACGCTCCGGATTGGAGCGTACATCATGGCCATCGACAAAGTTGCCAAAACCCTCAAGGTACGCGGGATCTACGCTTGATCGTGTCGCTCAAGTGCCTGGCCATCCTCGTTGTCGGACTCGCAGTCGGAGTTGTCTCCGCGTTGCGTGCCGATGACCGGCTTTCCAGGTCGAATGCGGAGATCATCGGAGAACTATGCCGCGGAACCGCTGAAAAGTTCTGCAACGATGCTGCGATTCCCGAAAGTTCGTCAGTGTCGCTGGACTTCGGCAGGAGCGGGACCGAAGCATATCTCGCTCCCCATATTGTCGGGGTTCTCAGAAGCAGGTTCACCGAACTCTCCATGAAACGCGGTGCCTCGGCCTTTGAGATTACGGCGACAGGTGAAGCGTTCGTCGCGTACGGTGAGCCGTTTTCCGATGGTCTCTTTTCAGCTCGGCGAAGCGCCCGGACGGTCAAGGTGAGTATCCTCTTCAGTCTGGTGCGGAACGGCGATGGCAAGGTCATCATGTCGGCTATGGACTCTTTGTCCAGAACCGACACGATCTCTGTCGCGGAGATCCACAACCTGGAACGGGGAACTGAAGGTCTCTCTCCCGGCGAGCCGCCTGCCCCTTCGTTCATTGAAAAGTTCCTTGAGCCGGTGATCATCGGGGGAGCCGCGGGAGTGGCTGTCTACCTGTTTTTTACGATCAGGAGCTAAGGGCCGCGGGGCATGAAGGAGCCGGTGAGAAAAGCTCTGCTGTGGGGGGGAGTCTTTGTCGCCTGCGTTGTTTTGGCTGCGGTGCTCTACCGTTTTCCTTTCGACGGGAGGGGAGCGAAACACCCGCGCGAAGGAGCAGGACCGTCGCGGAGCGCGGTGACAGTTCTGGCATTCGGCGACGTCAATCTCGGTCGGCTGGTCGGTCAGAAAATCCTTGCGAACGATGTGCAGTATCCTTTCGAAAGAATCTCGCTGAGCAAAGGGTCTGTGAACGTGGTTTTTGCGAATCTGGAGAGCCAGCTTTCCAGCCAGCACGGCGAAACGCAGGATCCAAGGCATAACATGATCTTCACCGGACCTCCGAACGGGGCGCTGAGCCTCCGACGCTTTGGCTTCACGCTTGTGTCGACGGCGAACAATCATGCCTACGACTATGGAAAGCGGGCCCTGTTCGAGACTCTGGACCATCTCGACGAATCGAGCATCGTCCACGTCGGAACGACGAGAGGCGTGGGCGAGCTTTACGAACCGATCATGTTTGAAAAGAACGGGATCAGATTCGCCTTCTTCGCGACATCCGATTTCATGAACTTTGCGGGGGGATGGCATGACTACGTTGCGATGACGGACACATCGAAACTGTTCCCCGCGCTCAGAGAAGCGGCGGCGGCGGTCGACGTTGTGGTCGTCAGCGTGCACGGTGGGGACGAGTACGCGGACGAGCCGACACTGCACATCCGCGAATTCGATGAGGCGTGCGTACGGCAGGGTGCGCGGATCGTCATCGGGCATCACCCGCACGTTCCCTATGGTGTCGAGAAGGTCGGCTCCAGCTACATCTTCCACTCCCTGGGCAACTTTGTGTTTTACCAGCCGCAGCACTTTTGGACCCAGCTCAGCTATGCTGTCGAGCTGAAGTTCGAGCGGGAGGGCTCCGGGGTATCGGTGACCTCGGTCGGGTTCATACCCCTCAAGGCCGGCTACCAGCCTTCCGTGTTAAAGGACTCGGCGCAGGTCGCGCAATTGAGGGAAAGGGTCCAATCGATCTCGAATATTCCGATCACAATGACGACAAAGGACTATCTCCGTTGAATCGGTCTCTCTTAGTACTCGCCCTTGGCATCGCCATCGCGCTGAGCCTGGCGGGATGCAGCTCAAGCAAGGAAGTTGAAGCGCTTCCTGTCGAAGTGCGCTACACAAAAGCGATGGCGGAATTTGCCAAACAGGACTATCTCGAAGCGGCGGATGATTTCAAGATCGTGACAGTGCAGTATCCCGGAAGCTCGGTCGCCGACAGCGCACAGTTTTATATCGCCGATTGCCGGTACCTGAGGAAGGAATACATCCTCGCGGCCTCCGAATGCGATCTTCTCGTGAGGACAATGCCGTCGAGTCCCCTGGTTCCGAGGGCGAGATATATGAAGGCAAGGTCCGAATACGAGCTTGCTCCGCAGGCATCGCTCGATCAGAAGTATACGCGTGAGGCCATTGACGATTTTCAGTCGTTCATTGAGTACTTCCCCACGGACTCGCTCGCGAAGGACGCAGCCGCGAAAATCAACGAGCTCAACGATAGGCTCGCCAAGAAAGACCTCGACAACGGCAATTTGTACTATCGGCTCGAGTACTACAGGGCGGCGATCGTCTACTACGACATCGTCCTTGATCGCCATCATGACTCCCAGTATGCGGCCGACGCACTGTTCGGCAAAGCGCGGGCGTTGCGCCAGCGTTATGACGATGCCGCTGCCCTGGATGCGATCAATCAGTTCTACACAAAATTCCCGACGAGCGACTTGAAAGGTGATGTCGATGCGCTCAAAGCCGATATCCTTGCCCAGCCTTCGAAGCATCCGGTCCAGAAGGAACGGCAGATGGGATACTCAACGGTGACCCCTCCATGACAGAAGTCTCCTTCACCGTCGCACACTCTCAGGTCGAGATGACTGAACTCGTTCTCCCGAACGATACGAATCGCCTTGGCAACCTTCTCGGCGGTCAGCTCATGCATTGGATCGACCTCGCCGCCGCGATCGCTGCCTCCCGCCATACGAAACGGATATGCGTTACCGCCTCTGTTGATGAATTGAATTTCATCCACCCGGTGAAGGCGGGCGAAGTGGTCATCCTCCGCGCCTCTGTCAATAGAGTATTTCGCACTTCAATGGAAGTCGGCGTCAAGGTGCTTTCGGAGAACCTCCTCACGGGCGAAGTGCTGCACGCGAACAGCGCGTATCTCACGTTCGTTTCCATCGATGAAAACGGCGCCCCTGTGGAGGCGCCGCGATTGAGACCGGAAAGTCCGGAGGAGGTTCGGCGCTTCGAGGACGCTCTCCGCAGGAGGGAACAGCGCCTCCGTAGACGATCGAATGTACCAAAGCAATAGGTGCGCGGTGCGCCTTCGCGGATACGAGAGCCACTCCCGCCGGATTTTCGGCAAATGCTGTGTTGCCGCGCTCGCTCTTCTCCTGGCGGGCCCGGCCGCGGAAGGACAGCGGCGCGTGGCTCCTCCCCTCAGTATTGTCACCGAAACCGACCTTCCATTTTCGCCTTCGCTGGTCTCACTCTTCCGGTTCAATCCAGATCCCTACCCGGACCTCCTTTGCTACAATCCTGATCTTCGTCAGATCGTTGCTCTTGTGAACAGGGGTGACGGCAGATCGTTTGATACCAAAGTGCTTGGGGAAGCAACGGACGTCACCTATCTTGCCGCCAAAGACCTCAACGGGGATGGGAGGGATGACATCGTCATCGTTCACCGCGCTGCGAACCAGGTGGAGGTATGGCTCAGCTCTTCCCCCGATTCAGGCTACGCCTCGGCCAAGTATGCGGTCAACTTCTACCCGGAGAAGGTACTCCTTGCGGACATCGACAATGACAGTACTACCGACATTCTCTGCTTCGGGAAACTTTCCTCGGGCATCTCGGTGCTACGCGGCAACAAAGACGGCACATTCAGGGAGAAGACGCTTATCCTGCCCGAGGTCCCGGTCGTCGACGCATCGGTAGTGAAGCTCAACGATGACGACTTCCCCGACCTTGTCATTCACAACTGGCTGACGAACGAGATGGTGTTCTATTTTGGTATGGGTGACCTCCAGTTTTCCGAACAGAACATTGTCTCCTTCGGCCAGGATACCGTGAGGACGGCCTTCGGCGACTTCAACCGCGACAGAATCATGGACTATGGCACTGCCTCGGCCGAGTCGAAAACGCTCAAGCTTTTCGCCGGCGACGGCATGGCCTCGTACACCAATTACCAGAGCCTCGACCTCGCAAGACCTGCGAGCGAAATAACAACCGGCTCCCTCACCTCACGCTTCAACGAGGACCTTATCACGATCGACCGCGACGGGGGAACGTTCAGTGTCTTCCAGAACCGAGGAGACGGGTCTTTCTACGACGAGATCGTGTACGGATGTCCGAAGGCTCCTCTGGGAGCACTCGTTGGCGACATGGACAACGAAGGGTGGGACGACGTCGTCATCATCGACTCGCGGAACAAATCGGCCTGCTGTTTCTGGAATTCCCACCATAGTGTCGTTGAAGAAGAACGAGGACGAGTTGGCGCGCGGGAGGTTTCCTTCGCCGTCGGACGGAAGCCCCTCGGGCTTGCTATCTCGGACTTCAATGACGACGGGGTTGATGATATTGCCGTTACGAACAACGAATCGTCGACACTTTCTCTTCTCATGAGTTCTGCGAAGAACAGGGTGGAAGGGCAACTCAGTTTTCCGACCGTCGATGAGCCGACATCCGTGCGGCTCTATTCAAAGAACGACACCCTCCTCACGTTTCTCCTTACCCACGAGTCCGTCGCGAAGGTATCGGTGCTGACACTTTCGAGAACCGGTTTTCCGGAAGGGCAGAGGATGACTTCCGCCTACACCTACGCGATCTCCACGGCTGAAGGCCCGCGCATGTTTCTCCCGGACGCGACGTTGCAGGACCAGGCCATTGAGTTCTACGTCTATTCAAACGCGAAGCAGCGGGCCCTTTCGTACTTCCAGCAGGTATCGGGTGCGAGGTTTGTCGAGAGGAATTTCAGACCGATTATCCCCGCCCGCATTCTCGCCGGATCAGTAAACGACTTTAACGATGACGGGCGGCCCGACCTCGCGTACGTTTACTTTGACGCCGATTCTCTCCGGTATAATCTTGGAATCACGTTCAGCGATTCGTCAGGTCAGTACCGGGGAAAGACACTATCATATGTGTTCCCGGACTCGATGATCAAAAAATGCACCATGACGTTTGCCGATGTCAACGGAGATAATATTCCGGACTGCATCCTGTATTCCACTCCGATGAACTCCATCCGGATTGCGCTCGGTACGGGGGCGGGAAGGTTCGGCAATTTCGAAGAGGCGGTGAGCGGGCTCGAGGTGTCGAACCCGGAACATATTCAGGTCGTCGACTTCGACGGGGACGGTATCAACGACATCGTTGCGGCGCATGACGACACCTCAGAGCTCTATTTCTACAAAGGGAAAGGAAACGGAAGATTCCTGCCCGGTGCGTTTCTTCTGGACCTGCCAAAAGACGCGATGTTTCGTTTCGGAGATTTCAACGGCGACGGAAAGCTCGACGTGGTCTATACCGATCCGGATCGAAGCGTCGTGACGGTCTATTACGTTCATCAGCCGTAGGATCCGATGATGGCAAATGAACGGTGGAACCCCGCAAGGATGGACGACGCTTATGGCACGGAGGACCGATGAAGGATCTCACCGTGACGGTGGATTCTCTTTCGAAGGTGTTCAATCGCCGTTCGATCTTTGATGGAGTCTCTTTCACCGTCCGGGTGAATGAATCCTTCGCCATCACGGGGAAGAACGGCTCGGGAAAATCGACTCTCGCGAAGCTTCTCTGTGGATTGCTTTCCCCTACCTCGGGGACGGTTCGCCTTGGCGTGGGGGGAAAGGAAGTTGGGAGGGATGAGATGTTTCAGCATGTGGGGCTCGTCGCTCCGTACATCAACTTGTACGAGGAATTTTCCGGCGCAGAGAACCTTCGGATGATCGGCATGATCCGAAATCTCCCTGCCGGGATGATCCGGCAGGGTGAAGAGTTGTTGAGAGAATTCGGGATCTTTGAGCGGAAGGACGATGAAGTGAGAACGTATTCCTCGGGGATGAAGCAGAGGCTTAAGTATGCCGCCGCACTGATTCACCGACCCGAGGTGCTGATCCTTGACGAGCCGACTTCGAACCTCGACCTCGAAGGGGTGGGGGCCGTCCGAAGGAGGATGAAGGAACAGGTTCGGGAAGGGATCCTGATCATCGCGACGAACGAGCGTTCGGATCTTGAGTTTGTCAGCGCTTCCCTTGACCTCGACCTCCCGCGAACATTGATGCGGGACTCGTCCCGGGGGTGAGGAGAGGCGTCGGGAGGAGGGTGCTCAAGACTCCTTCGCGTGCCCCGCGAATCCGCGTCCATTCCTGGCGAATGGTGTTGCCGCGCCTTGTATCTGGGCCCTCAGTTCAGTATCTTGAAAGTGCCGTGAAATCCCTTTTTGTCCCCTCATACCAGATCTTCCTGAAGGACTCCAGCTCCGAGCTGAGGACCCGCTATGCCCTCAACGCTCTCTTCATGTTCGTGGTGACGGCACTTTCCATCATTCTCTTTTCGTTGGGGAGCGAATCCGTCTCCAGCGATGTGCTTGCGGGAATGCTCTGGGTCATTATCTTCTTCTCCAGTATGTCGGGCCTGTCGCGCACATTCGTGGCGGAGGAGGAGCGTGGGACGGTTCAGACGCTGCAGTTGATTTCGCGACCTTCCGCGGTCTACGTTGGCAAACTCACGTTCAATTTCGCCCTCACACTTTCGCTCAACGTTGTTATTGCTCTCCTCTATCTTCTCCTCGTAAACGGTTTTGCCGTACAGACGCCGTCGATTTTCTGGGCAACGCTTGTCCTCGGAAGCTGCGCGATTGCCAGCTCGTCAACTATCATCGCCGCGATTATCGCGAAAGCTCATACCCGGGGGACGCTCTACCCGGTCCTTTCCTTTCCGATCATGCTCCCGATGCTCATCACGGTTATTAAAGCCACCCAGCTTTCGATGGAGGGGGCCTTTTTCTCGGAAGCCCTCGGGGAATTCCAGATCCTTATCTCGTACACCGTCGTTCTCGTTGCCGTCTCGGCCGTTCTGTTCGATTTCGTATGGAGGGATTGAATCGTATGCCGCGATACCTTTTGGCCAAGCTGAGCTTGCTCTTATGGTTGACTGGCGTCATCATTGCGGGAATTGCCATGCCGATGGTTCCCTCTCCCGAGCGATGGTTCGAGCTCCCGATCATCCCGGCGCTTGAACAGAAGGCGCGGATCATCTTCTTTCACGTGCCGATGTCCTGGACGACTCTCGTGGCATTCATCGCGTCGACGGTGTACGGGATCATGTTCCTCAAGACGAAGAAACTCGACTATGACCTGAGATCGGTCTCGGCGGCCGGTCTTGGGACTGTATTTTGCGTTCTTGCCACGGTAACGGGGTCTATTTGGGCAAAATTCAATTGGGGATCCTTCTGGAATTGGGACCCGCGTGAAACTTCGATCTTCGTCCTTTTGTTAATCTATGGGGCCTATTTTGCCCTCAGGTCGGCTATCGAAGTGGACGAGAAGCGGGCGACCCTCGCCGCCGTCTATTCGATCATTGCAGGCGTTACGGCCCCGTTCTTCATCTTCGTGATGCCGAGGATCATGACCGGGCTTCACCCCGGTGCGAAAGGAGACGAGGGAGGCTCGACGCCGGTTGCCCAGCTTCATATGCCGGCGAACATGAGGGTGGTGTTTTTCGCCTCGATCATCGGGTTTACGCTCCTGTATTTCTGGCTTTTCAGCATACGAGTGAGGTTGGCCCGAATCGAATCGTCGTCAGAACAATCGTAGGAGCAGAGCCGTGGATTTTCTCGCTGAACATCAACTCTATATCGTCCTGACTATCGTGCTCATCATCTGGGTTGGATTGGGTGGCTACCTTCTGAGGCTCGATGGGAAGGTCACGAAGCTCGAAAAGTCTGTCAAGAAGTGAGGAGAGAGGAATGAGAGTAAAGATCATCGTAGCCTCGGTCGTTGTCGCGGCGTTTCTCGTCTTTGGAGCGGTGTCGTTTCTGGACAGCAATGTCGAGTACACCGATTTTGCCAAGGCGGAGAGGACGAGCAAGAAGGTCCAGGTGAAAGGTTCATGGGTGAGGGACAAAGAAACGACCTTCGACGCCCAGCACGGCCAGTTCATTTTTTATATGAAGGACGATAATCAGCGGGAGGCAAAAGTCATCCTGGACGGAGCGAAGCCGAACAACTTCGAGCTGGCAACGAGTGTTGTCGCGAAGGGCCGCTTCAAGGATGGATCTTTTCATGCAAATGAGCTTTTGACGAAATGCCCCTCCAAGTATGAGGGAGATGCCTCCGCGGTGAAAAAGACTCTGTGATGACACTCTCAGAAGGAGCGTAGAGGATGATAGGGAGTATCATTGTCAGGGTTGCGTTCGGCGCGGCGCTCCTTTCCACGGTTCTTTATTACCTCATTCATCGCCGGAATTCCACCCGGCTTCTCCGTTTTGCCCGGCTCGCCTATCGGACCGCAGCGGGAGGGATGTTCTGCGCTGCAGCGCTACTCGTCTATCTCATCATGACCCATCAGTTCCACTACGCCTATGTGTGGAACTACTCTTCTACGGATCTACCGGGCCCGCTTCTCTTTTCAACCTTCTATGCCGGCCAGGAGGGGAGCTTCTCCCTTTGGGCGTTCTACACGAGTATCGTCGGCCTTGTCCTTATGGTCTATTCCTCGCGGAAAGGTTACGAGGCGGAATTCATGCTCGTCTACTCGGGAATCCTCTCGTTTCTCCTTCTCATGATCATCGTGAAGAACCCGTTCGCCTACATCTGGGATCTCTTTCCGCAGGACCTGATCCATACCGGGGTCATTCCTCCCGGGGTGACGAATTTTGTTTGGCTCGATCAGGCTAAAGGCATATGGGCCCAATATCCGAGCGAAGGGAAGGGGCTCAACCCTCTCCTTCAGAACTACTGGATGGTGATCCATCCGCAGGTTCTCTTCATCGGTTTCACATCGATGTCGGTTCCGTTTGCTTATGCCGTGGCAGGGATGTTGAAGCGGGATTATGTAAGTTGGATACGCGTCTCCACTCCCTGGTCGGTCTTTGGTGCGATGGTCCTTGGCACCGGAGTAATTATGGGAGGCTTCTGGGCGTATGAGACGCTTGGCTGGGGAGGTTATTGGGGGTGGGATCCGGTCGAAAACTCCTCTCTTGTGCCGTGGCTGGTCTGTGTGGCATCCATCCACACGATGCTTTCTCAGCGTCGAAGCGGCAGCTTCATCAAGACGAACTTCGTCCTTAGCATCCTTTGTTTCGTCATGGTGCTCTACTCGACCTTCCTCACGCGTAGCGGCGTCCTTGGTGACACCTCCGTCCATTCGTTCGTAGAACCAGGAATGTGGGTGTACTGGTTGCTTCTGGCAGGTCTTTTTACCTTTGCCCTCATCGGGTTTGGACTCTTCTTTGCAAGGATGAAGGAAATGCCGAAAGTCCCTGTGGAGCATAGCTTTTTGTCGCGCGAGTTCGCGTTGTTTCTCGGTGCTTCGGCGATTGTTTTTGCGGCACTCTTCGTCGTCATCGGAACCTCGTCCCCTATCATTACGGGACTGTTGAAGGGGAAGGTCTCGGCGGTCGAATCGGGATACTATGTCACCACCACCCTTCCTCTCGGTATCGTCATCGCATTGCTCGCGGGCATCGGCCAGCTCCTTTGGTGGAAGAATTCCGAAGCCGAATCTCTGCTGAAAAGCCTGCGTGCTCCCGTGATCCTCGCCCTTGCCCTCACGGCTGTGAGCTTTGCCATCGGAGCACACCAGGCTTCGATGCTCGTCTTTATTTTCGCCTCATCGTTCGCACTGTTCACAAATCTCATCGTAGGATACAGGATCTTCGTAGGTAACCCACGCATGGCCGGTGGATCCATTGCCCATATCGGACTCGCCCTCATGTTTCTCGGTTTCGTCGCCTCCGCGAAATACGACAACAAGGAGACAATTTCACTCGAACAAGGGAAGCGGGTCGAGGCGATGGGATATACGATGCGTTATGTGGGATATCATCCGATCGAGCGGGGAAGGTTCGCCTTTGATGTCGAGGTGGAAAAGGAAGGAGAAAAATTTGTCGTTGCGCCGGTGATGTTTAACAACAAAGACAATGAAGGGTTGATGCGAAATCCCGACATCATCAATCTGATGACGAAAGATTTTTACGTTTCTCCTCTTTCGCTCGAAGAGCCGGACTCGAAAAATGAGCAGGAGCTGACGATCGAGAAAGACGAGGTCCAGAAGTTTCAGGACATGTCCGTCACATATCTTGGATACAATTTCGCGAGTTCGCCCGAGAAGGGGAATGTTGTAACGGTCAACCTGGAGGTGAAGCGCGGAGGAAAAACGGCGCAGCTGTCGCCGGAGATGCACAATGAGCGGGGCAAGGTATCGTACGTTCCGGCTTCATTTCCGGGAACGAATGTCGCCTTCACGATCAAAAGTATGGCCCTCGGAAACGGAGGGAGGGGGAAGTCTTCCGTGACGGTCACGGTGAGCACACCTCTTGCCGAAGGGCAGCCTCAGAAGAACGAAACGCTCGTTGTCGAAGCGAGCGTGAAGCCGTTCATCAACCTCGTGTGGGTGGGGACAATTACTCTCGTGGGGGGATTCCTTCTGACCATCATTCGCCGCGCCGGCGACGCGAGGAGAAACGGTTCCTAACCGGCCTTCACTTGCAGCATTCCGGCAACGCCTCGTAGGCCGCGGAATCCCTCTCAACTCCGTCGGCAGTGTAGCCCGCCTCGCTCATCCTCTTTCTTATTCTGCCGGCGTCAAGCTTTGACGCAACGAAGCGGACTGTTGCCTTTTTTGAGGGCAGATCGACGTCCACATCCTCGATCCCATCCAAACTCTCAAGCGCTCCGCTGATGGTCTTCACGCACGTCTTGCATTTCAAGGTCGGAAGGTTGATCGTAGCGGTGGAAATTTGCGCGACGGCCGGGGTTTCGCGTGGAGGGCCGGTTTTTGTGCATCCAGCAAAGAGTCCAAGAACCGAGATTGCCGCCAGAAGATTCTGCCTCATATCCTCATCTTCCAGTTTTCGACGAGCCGTTCGCTGATCCGAACTTCATTTCCGACGACCTGGCTTGGTATCGGATCGGGCGGGTACTTCTGACACGATCCGCTGATTCCCTCAAGTGTTGTGAAATTCCACCGTGTGCCGCAGTTGTCGCATACGATCTCCTGCGACTCTGTGTGGAAGCTCTTTGAGTTGCACGGTTCACACATAGCGATCGAAGTGACGACCTTCCCCTGAGGATTGATGTACGCCAGCAGGTCGACGCTTTTGGTTTTCCCCTGGTATGTAAACCCCACCATCCTCTTCTCAACGACATCCGAGAGGGCGATGACGATGTACCCGTTATCAACTCTGCAATCAACGGGGATCATCGTTAGTTTTGTTCCGGTGTAGTCGACGGATTGAACCACGACCGGTTGGTTCCTGACAACCGGATGCTCCCCCCCTGGAAGACTGCGAACAAAGACGACGCCCATGGCGACAATGAGAAGAGTTCCGATGACGCCATAGATCAGCTTGGCCTTCGTGCTCATTACCTTCCTGTCCGCCGCAAAGGCCGCAGATGGAAGTCTGGCTTCGTGTGCCGAGTCCGAAGTTGACGAGGTGATCTTTGTACCGCACGATGGACAGAAGGCGGCACCGGTTTCGAGAGCCCGGCCGCAGTTGGGGCAATTCATGGTGCGAAGCTCCTCCGGATAAGTCGAATCTGAGGCATCGGCGAGCAGTTACTTTTTGTCGGATTCCTTCTTTGACGAAGAGGCTTTGGAAGAAGCCGCGGACGACGTTGTTGCTTTGCCCTTGGCCTTGCCCTTCATTCCACAACAACACGATTTGCAGTCGGCATCCTTCTGATTTTTCTTTGCGCTTGAGTTTGCAAAGGCGGGGGAGCCGGCCAGGAATAGGGCCATCGCGACAACAATGACTGCAAAGAGTGTCTTTTTCATATGAGTTCCTTCGGGGGAGTGAGAGTATGTTCTTCCATCATTGATGGTAACCATGAAAACGTCCTGAAGCAACAGAAAAGTTCCGCAAGTCGGCTTCCCGAACGTTGTCAGTTGTTCCGCCTACTTCATCCATGCTGCCATGTGGGAAAGCCGGAGGGTCCCTTTCTTCAGCGCCCGCTCTTTCATGTAGCTGAAGAGGATAGGCGTAACGACGAGAACGTGGATGGTGGACGTGATCAGTCCTCCGATCATCGGAGCGGCGAGAGGCTTCATGACGTCTGCGCCGACGCCGGTGCTCCACATGATCGGTACGAGAGCAATCATCGCCGTCCCGACCGTCATCACCTTCGGCCTCAGCCTCAGGACCGACCCTTCCACCGTCGCGTCGTGAACATCCGCGAGCGTGATCGGTCCCCGCGAGCCGGATTCGAAAGCATGGATCCGTCTGTCGAGCGCCTCGTGAAGGTAGACAACCATGACTACTCCCGTTTCGACCGCCAGACCATAGAGCGCGATGAAGCCTACCCAAACGGCCACCGAGAAATTGTAGCCGAGCAGGTAGATGAAATAGACTCCGCCGATGAGGGCGAACGGAACCGAAAGCATCACGACGATCGCTTCCGTGAGATCTTTCGTCGTGAGATAGAGCATGACGAAAATGATAAGGAGGACGATCGGCATAAGGATCTCGAGTCGCTCTTTGGCCCGAATCTCATTTTCCCATTGACCGCTCCATTGCAGAGCATATCCCGGAGGTAGCGAAAGTCCTTTGGACAATGCTGTCTTCGCGTCTGTCACGAAGCCCCCCATATCCCGACCCCGGACATTGAGATAGACGATTGACCTCAACTGCGCATTTTCGCTGGAGATCATTGGGGGACCCGGTACGATTTCGATTTTAGCGATCTGGCCCAGAGGCACATAGCTGTGGCTCGAGATGACGGATGGCCGTTCGGAAGTAATCCCTCCTCTGCTCATCGGCGGCGCTGGCCGGCCTTCCATCGTGCCTTCCGTTGACATGGAGCCGGAGCCGGACGCGCCGGCTGAGAGGGTGGGGAGTTCGCTCCCCCTGACGTTAGCCGGGACGAGCAGTGATCGAAGAGCTTCAAGGTTGTCCCGCATGTCTCGCGCGTAACGGACGCGGATGGGAAAACGCTCCCTGCCGTCGATGACGGTGCCGATATTTTCCCCGCCGATCGCGGTCTCGATGACATCCTGAACATCTCCCACATTGATGCCATATCTGGCTACCGCGGTACGGTCGATGTCGATGTCGAGGAAGAGCCCTCCCTGAGTTCTCTCGGCATAAACATCCGCCGCCCCCGGAACCGCATGGAGGATCTGCTCGGCGTTTATCGCCAGCCGTTCCAGCGTGTCGAGATCCTTTCCAAAGATCTTTATCCCGAGATCTGTCCGAACCCCGGTCGAGAGCATGTTGATACGGTTGATGATAGGTTGTGTCCATCCGTTCCGCACTCCTGGGATCCGAAGCCTGGCGTCGAGCTCTGCGATGATGTCGTCCTTCGTGATCCCCTTTCGCCATTGATCCTTCGGCTTCAGGTTGATGATCGTTTCGATCATGTTCAGGGGAGCAGGGTCCGTCGAGGTCTCGGCCTTGCCGGCTTTTCCAAGCACCGATTCCACCTCCGGCACGCTCTTGATGATTGCATCCTGCTCCTCGAGTATTCTGTTCACCTCCGTGATCGAGGCGGACGGAAGAGTCACTGGCATGAAAAGGAGGCTCCCTTCGTCGAGGGGCGGCATGAATTCCGAGCCGGTTCGCATGATCATCGGTATTGTGACAAGGAGCGCGGCGAGGTTGAGGAGGATCGTGGCCATCCGGTGGTCGAGGACCCAATGGATGACTGGCCTGTAAAGAGCGTTAAGGGTCCGCGTGATCGGGTTTGCTCCTTCGGACCTGAATTTTCCTCTTGTGAAGAGCGTCATGAGGACGGGGACGAGCGTGATGGCGATAATCGCAGAACCGGCAAGGACGAAGGTCTTGGTGAACGCGAGCGGGCGAAAAAGCTTCCCTTCCTGCCCTTCGAGGAGAAAGACGGGAAGGAAGGAGACGACCATGATTGCCACCGAATAGAAGATTGCCGGCGCGACCTGCTTGGCAGAGAGAATTGAGATGGAAATGTAATCTCCCGTTTGCAGCTCCCGTTTCGATTCCTGGGCCTTTGCGACATTTCGGTAGGCGTTTTCGACAAGGACGATTGAGGCGTCGACGATAACGCCGATCGCGATGGCAATCCCTCCGAGCGACATGATATTTGAGGTAATGCCGAAGACCTTCATGCAAATGAATGCGATGAGGACCGCGACGGGGATTTCGATAATAACCCTGACCACGCTTCGGACGTGGAGGAGGAAGAGAAGAACGACGATGCTCACGACGACCGCCTCTTCGAGGAGCGCATGCTTGAGGGTGTAGACGGCGGCCGTGATGAGTCCACTCCGGTCGTACGCCGGGACAATCCTGACGCCGGCCGGAAGTCCCGGGCTGATTTCGGCGATCCTCTGTTTCACGCGGTCGATGACCTCTTTCGCGTTTTCGCCGTACCGCATCACGACGATCCCGCCGACGGCCTGTCCTTTTCCATCCTTTTCCAGCGAACCGCGGCGCAGATCCCCTCCCAACTGCACGGACGCGATATTCCGGATGTAAATCGGCGTTCCATCCGAGCCGGTTCCTACGACGATGTTCTCGATGTCATCCACGGAGTGGATGTATCCCTGGCCACGGACGAAGTACTCCTGATCGGACATTTCGATGATCTTGCCGCCGACGTCGTTGTTGGATCTCATGACGGCCCCGCGGATCTCCGCAAGGGTGACGCCGTACGCCTTCATCTTGTTCGGGTCGACATCGACCTGGTATTGCCGGACAAAGCCGCCGACGGAGGCGACCTCCGCCACGCCGGGGACTCCCTGAAGATTGAGCTTCACGTACCAATCCTGAATCGCTCGAAGAGTTCCGAGGTCGTAATTTCCCTCGAGCGTGTACCAGAAGATGTGGCCGACGCCGGTTCCGTCGGGGCCGAGCACCGGCTTTGCGCCTTGCGGCAGACTCGATTGGACGGCGGAGAGTTTTTCCAGTACCCGACTCCGGGCCCAATAAAGATCCGTCGACTCATCAAAGATGATGTAGATGAAAGACATCCCGAACATTGAACTTGCCCGAATCGCCTGGACCTGAGGGACGCCCTGCAAGGCCGTGACGAGGGGAAATGTCACCTGGTCCTCGACGAGCTTCGGCGCCCGGCCCATCCATTCCGTGTAGACGATCACCTGATTTTCCGACAGATCGGGAATTGCATCGACCGGCGTCTTCAAGATCGCCCATATGCCCCACGCCGCAACCGCCATGTAGAGGAGTATGATGACGAACTTGTTCCGCACCGACCAATCGATAATGCGCTCGATCATTGGTGGACCTCTTTTCCGTTTCCGTGGGGAACAGGGGATTGATGTTCAGGGATATCCAACTCGCTCTCTGAATCGATCAGAAATCCTCCGCTCGAAGCCACCATCTCCCCCTCACGAAGTCCGGACAATACTTCGACGAGATCCCCTGCGTCGCTCCCGAGAGAAACGATCCTCGGAACAAAGAGATTGGGGTGATCCTCCACCCACACGAGATCCCTCTTGCCGGTGCGGAGGACCGACGATGCGGGGATCACGAGGGCTTCCGGCGTTACGTGGTAGAACTGCACGGAAACGAACATCTGCGGTTTCAATTTTCCTTCGTGATTAATGAACTCGGTCCTGATACGCGCCGTCCGGGTCTCGCTATTCATCACCGGCTCGATGAAGGTCACCCTGCCGGAAAAGTACTCACCCGGGTATGCGTCGGTGGAAATGTCAACGAACTGGCCTACCTTGACGAAACGGAGGTCCTGCTCGTAAACATCGGCGTACATCCAGACCGTTGAGAGATCGGCTACATCATAAATGACCTCTCCCTCCGCGGCATAATGCTGCGGGTCCACGTATTTCTTGATGACCGTGCCTGAGATCGGCGACACAATCGTCACGTGGCTCTCGACCTTCCGCGTTTTCCGGAGAGTTTCTATCTGAGAAGATGAGAATCCGAGCTCGAGGAGTTTCTCCTGAGACTGTGAGGTGAGAAGCATCGGCGTGTGTCCGATCACCGAGTCTTCTCCGCCGGTCACGTCGACCGACTTGAGGGCCAGGATGAACTCCTCCTGAGCGGAGATCGCCTCGGGGCTGTAGACCAGCGCCACCGGGTCTCCTCGTTTGACCTGTTGGCCCGTGTACTGGAGAAAGAGCCGGTCGAGCCTCCCGCTGAATCGCATCGTAATGTGCCGCAGGTTCGGTTCCGCAAAATCGATAATGCCGACGGCGTCGATTTCCCGGTTCAGAGTTTCCCGTCGAACCGAATCGCTTCTCACATTGGCGAGGATTCTCTCGCGGGGAGAAATCGAGACGGGCCGAAGATCCATCGTGTCGTTCGCCGCGACTTCGATTTCCGTTGTTCTTCGGACGAGGGCCATTCCGCAGATGGGGCAAGCTCCCGGCTTATCGCTGTGGATCGATGGGTGCATGACGCAGGTGTAGTATTCCGTTGGCGCCGAGGAGCCCGGAGTGGCCTGTTCGGCCTGCTTCCGACCCGACTCGCACCCAGCGATAAGGATGATCGCGAGCATCGCGATAAAAAAGACCTTCAAGAAATTTCTGTTGCTGATACATGGATAATTCATTGTCCGATCTCCTCTCCCGTGAGAGCCGTATGAGAAAAATCGATCACTCCGACCTGCTGTTCCAGGAGTGCAATTGCCCGTTCGTAGTTCATTCGTGCCATCGCAGCCTCCATCCTGACCTCCTGACTCATCCGATAGGTATCAAGAAGCATCAGGAATGAAGTCCGGCCTGTCTGATAATCGGCGAGGGTTGCCTGAAGTGCCTGTTCAGTCTCCGGCAGAATTGTCGATGTAAATGAAGTAACCTTCGATTCGAGCGACCTGACGTTGGAGTAGGCCTCCTGGATTCCGGCGTTCACCATGTTTTGAGTCGCATCGAATGCAGCCTGGTTCATCTCTTCCTCGGCGGCGGCTTCCTGGACCTTCGCAGACGACTTCGAGAGAGTCCACGGCGCGAAGGGGATGCTGACTCCGACCATCGCGGTCCAGGTTGACCGCGTATATCCCGGATACGTCACATATTGGAGCGAGACGCTGAAGTCGGGGATATACTCTTCGTTCATCAATCCCACTTTCAGCCCACTCTCGACGACGCTCAGCGAATCGTTGATGACCATCGGGCGATGGTTCCTCGCAAATTCGATCAATTCCATGGACGTGTACGGGAGAGGGAGAAAGGGGGGGAGCTCGACATCCCCGATCGAGGCGGATGAGGGGCGATTCAGAGCCGCCCTTAACATTGCTTCGGATTTGGAGGCATCACTTTCAATGGAGCGTTCGTCGGTGCGCAACCGCTCGAGCTCGATGTTCGCGCGAAGAACTTCCTGTTGAGTTGCTTTTCCGGCGGAGTATTGCGTGCGCGCGAGTTGAAGGACCTGCTGGAGCAGCTTCTGATTCTCCCTGTTGAGATCCAGCGAGACGCGGGAAAACCAGAGCATTGCATAATCAACTTTGAGCTGCGCAATTACGCGAAGGACAAGCTCACCCCGTTCGCGGCGGGCGTGTTCGCCTTCGACTGAAGCGATCGCCTTCCTCTTGCCGAGTTTCGCAGGATAAGGGATCATCTGTTCGATGCCGAGGTTTGCGTACATCGCGCGGTCGAACTGAAAACCGGGAATTTCCATCAACTGAAAGGAGATCTCCGGATCGTCCAATGAAGATGCCTGAGGGACAAGCTGATCCGTCATCTTGATTCTGGCCGACGCCGATCGAATCTCCGGGTTGTTTGCCAAGGCTTCCTGGATCATCGCCGCGATGCTCTCGGCTTTGATATTTCCCGCGCCGAAGCACAACTCAGGTGTAAGTAGGAAGAGGCACAAGAATACATGCTTTGACATAGATGCTCCGAGTTTCCTGGACACAATAGGGTAGAGCAGCGCCTACAAAGGAGCTGTGAAAAAACAGGATCCTGGAGTACTAGATCAGAAGAGTGGAGAGGAGGAGACACTTCTCCGTCGAAGGGGGAGAAGCGGTTTGGTATCTCGTTGAGAGGTTGAGGGAAGGAATATTTCTTACTGACCAGAACTCGGTTCCGGGAGAGTGCACCACCGGCAGCACTTTGAGAACCGGGAAGCTCCCCGTTCTTTCGATAACTGCCGGACGGTCTGCCAGCCCTCCTGCCAGGGTTCTGGTGTGGCAGTCTTTTCCAGAGAGCGAAAGGGAGCTGTCATCTCCCTTTGAAGCTTTCTGATCGGCACCTGCACAGCAGGTCTGCGACCCCGTACTAGTCATGGAACAAGTAGTGACGACTTCGGTGAAGCCCGTATTCGCGAGGAAGAAAAGGGCGATCGCCAAAGGGACGAAACGGATATGTCTTCTAAGTTCGACCATCGCTACTGTGGATAACAACAAACGTGCCGCAGAGGAAGTTCAATCTTTTGCGCGAAGGCAACGAGATGCCGTCTCAATGCTGAGAAAGAAAAGGGGCTTGCTTCCCCGCCCTCGGGAAAAATTGAACATCCATCCGATCATTAATCCACCAGGTCAGATAGTGATCGAATTCTTAGCGGCTCCACTGAGAAGAAAGGCTCTCCAAACTCCGCATTAATGAGGCTTCCAAAGTGCCTGTCTCTCGCCTCAATGGATTGCAGAAAGAGCCGTGAGGAGAGGAGGGTCTCCCGTTCCTTGCTTTTCGGGTTGTAGAACTGGGATTTGAAGGCAGCCAAAGCAATGCTTTTGGCGTTGTAGATACTTGAAACATCAACGATAAATGACGGCGAAAACTCGTACTTCTGCATGTAGTGAAAGTATTTCTTTGGTCGATGGGGTTCTTGCCCTTTGCCGCGAACGACCGTCTTTATCTTTTCCAGCCCTGCGAGAAACCATGCCTCCCTGCAAAGGCGATGGGCGTGCTCATGGTCGGGATGCCGTTCCAAGGAATGGGGGAAGAGCAGGACGGCCGGGCGAAAGGTGCGAACGACTTCGACGACTTTAAGGATGTTCTTCCGGCTCACCTCAATGTTCCCGTCCGGAAGTCCAAGCCTGCTCCTGATTTCTACATCGAGAACGCGGGCCGACTCGGCAGCCTCCCGTTTTCGTATCTCCCGTGACCCACGAGTCCCGAGCTCCCCGTCCGTCAGATCCAGTATTCCAACTCTCTTTCCGGCGCGCACCATAAGGGCGACGGTCGCGCCGCAGGCAAGCTCCACATCATCGGGATGCGCACCGATAGCAAGAATATCCAGTTGCATAGCTCCTCCGTGTTTGGCAATATAGAAAATGTAAGTGATTGCTGCAAAGTGCCGAGGGTGACTCAATTTGAATCCTCCTTGACACTATGAAAATGAATGCGCCCAACTCACAGGCCGATTACGCTCAGATCCCTTTTGATATCCGTTGGATTTGAAGTATATTGCACTCTATGAAGGAAACGCCCACCGCACTCACCGTTACAGAGCTCACTCGCCGCATCAAGAGCGTCCTCGAAAGGGGTTTCGCGGAGGTCTGGGTCCAGGGGGAGATCTCCAACAGCAAAATTCATACTTCCGGCCATTTCTATTTTACTCTGAAAGACGAAGGTTCGCAGCTCTCAGCCGTGATGTGGCGGAGCAGGGTTGGACAGCTCTTGTTCCGCCCCTCCGACGGGATGAAGGTCCTGGTCCGTGGAAATATTACGGTGTACGAGCCGAGAGGGAATTATCAGATCGACTGTCTGCAGATTCAGCCTCTCGGCGTCGGCGCGCTCCAGCTGGCCTTCGACAGATTGAAAGAGAAACTGAAAGCCGAGGGACTCTTCGACGAGAGCCATAAGCGGCCCCTTCCCAAGTATCCGTCAACGATCGCCGTCGTTACTTCTCCCACGGGGGCTGCGATCCATGACATCCTCACGGTCTTGCAACGGAGGTTTCCCGCACTCGAGGTCATCGTTGCTCCGGTGAAAGTGCAGGGAATCGGTGCCGCCGAAGAGATTGCCGAAGCCATCCGGGATCTCAACAATCTCCCGGGAATCGACCTCATGATTGTCGGAAGAGGGGGCGGCTCTCTCGAAGACCTGTGGGCCTTCAACGAGGAGACTGTGGCCCGCGCCATCTACGCATCCGCGATTCCTGTCGTGAGTGCCGTAGGGCATGAAGTGGATTTCAGTATCAGCGATTTTGTCGCCGATTTGCGGGCGCCGACCCCATCGGCCGCGGCAGAACTGGTGGTGAGGGAGAGGGGTGAAATCATTGATATTCTTCGCAGTTTTTCATATACTGTCGGAACTGCGATCGCGGCTCGGATCAACACCGGGAAGGAGCAGGTTCAGTCCCTGCTGAAAAGCTATTCGTTGAATCGCCCGCTCGACCTTGTGCGGGAGAGAAGCCAGACAGTCGATGACCTGGAGCGCCGGTTGCGGGGGGGGATCCTTCGTGCTATGGAAGCGCTCCGTTACAGGGCGGAATCGCTGGGAAAACGGGCAGCATCACTTGATCCCGAGCTTATCCTGAAAAGAGGCTTTACGATCATCTACCGCGGCGGAAAGATTGTCCCTGCTGCTGTGGGGCTCTCGGAAGGGGACCGGCTCTCCATTGCTTTTCATGACGGGAGAGCGGAGTCAACGGTCGTCACGGTACATAAGAAACCTCGCTGAATATGGCTGCAGCCAAGAAAGAATCTTCGAAACCATCGTTTGAGCAATCCCTAGCCCGTCTCGAGAAAATCGTTGAATCGCTCGAACAGGGAGAGGTTCCCCTTGAGAACGCCATCGCTCTCTATGAGGAGGGAATTGCATTGTCGAAGGAGTGCATGGATACGCTCTCAAAGGCGGAATTGAAGGTCAAAAAGCTCAGCAAAGATGCGAGCAACAAAATAGAATTGGTGGATTTCGAATGAACGAGAATTCGGCACAGCCCTCCGGCACTCATCTTCTCGATCGCATCAACACCCCCTCCGATCTGCGGACCCTCGAGATGAAGGATCTTCGTCCGTTGTCAAAGGAGATCCGTGAATTTCTGGTCGATTCCATTTCCAAGACGGGGGGACATCTTGGTGCCGGGTTGGGGGCGGTTGAGCTGGCGGTCGCCCTCCATTACGTTTTTGACACCCCCGTCGACAAACTTATCTGGGACGTCGGACATCAGGCATATCCACACAAAATTCTCACCGGACGAAAGAGCCGGTTCCATACCATTCGCCAACTCCACGGAATCAGCGGGTTCCTAAGGAGGGACGAGAGCGAGTACGATACGTTCGGGGCCGGGCATGCGAGCACGGCCATCTCGGCGGCTCTCGGCGTAGCCACCGCCAGGGACTTTAAGAAGGAAAAATTCAAAGTTGTTGCGATCGTCGGTGACGGATCTCTCACGGGCGGGATGGCCTACGAAGCGATGAACAACGCGGGCCTCCTGAAGAAAGACATGATTGTCGTCCTCAACGACAACCGGATGGTCTCTCTCTCCTCCGTCGCGCCGAAGCTCTGGTCATTCCATGATTACTTCGCCGAGGTTCTTACCCATCCGGGATACAACAAGTTCAAGGCGAATGTGTGGGACCTGACAGGGAAACTCGACACCTTCGGCGACAGGCTCCGGCAGGTGGCTCAGAATTTCGAAAAAGGCTTGAAGGCCGTCATTACACCGGGAATGCTCTTCGAGGCGCTGGGCTTCAGGTACTTCGGTCCGTTCAACGGGCATAATGTTGTCAAGCTCGTCGAAATGTTCCGGCACGTCAAAGACCTTAAGGGACCTATCCTTATCCATGCGATCACGGAAAAGGGGAAAGGTTACGGGCCCGCCGAGCGTGAAGCGACTCGCCTCCACGGCGTTACTCCGTTCGACAAGGTCACCGGCATTTCCCCGAAGGTGCCAAATGCGCCCCCCGCCTTCACGACCATTTTCGGAGATGCCCTCGTCGAGATCTGCCGGCAAAATCCGAAGGCCGTTGGGATCACGGCGGCGATGCCGGACGGCACCGGCCTTACGGCTCTTCAGAAGGCCATGCCCGATCGGTTTTTCGATGTCGGTATCGCCGAGCAACATGCGGTGACATTCGCGGCAGGTCTCGCGACGGAGGGGTATATCCCCGTGACGGCGATCTATTCCACATTTCTTCAGAGGGCGTTCGACCAGATTGTCCATGATGTAGCCCTGCAGAACCTGCACGTCGTGTTCGTGCTGGACCGCGGTGGTCTCGTGGGGGCCGACGGACCGACGCATCACGGAGATTTCGACTTGTCCTATCTGCGTTGCGTCCCGGGGATGGTGATCATGGCGCCGAAGGACGAGAGCGAGCTCCGCGACATGGTCTATACCGCCGTTGAGTATCGGGGCGGCCCCATTGCAGTCCGCTATCCGCGCGGCAATGCCCTGGGGGTCCCGTTGAAGAAGGGCTTCGAAAGAATTGAGATCGGCAAGGGTGAGGTCCTGCGCTCCGGGAACGATGTGGCGATTCTCACTCTCGGAACCATCGTCCATAATTCACTGGTCGCGGCGGATCTCCTCGCGAAGGCGGGAATCCTCGCAGAGGTGATCAACATGCGATTCGCGAAGCCTATCGATATGAAGCTCCTCCAGCACGTCGTCGACAAGTTTGACCGAGTGGTTACCGTCGAGGAGAACACGATCTATGGCGGATTCGGCGCCGGAGTTCTTGAGGCTCTTTCGACGCTGGGTCACAGGGGAATCAACGTCCGGGTTCATGGCATCCCCGACAAATTCATTGAACACGGCACTCCGGCAGAACTCCAGAAGCTGGTCGGTCTTGACCCGCAGGGGATCGCCGAGGTCGTGAAGTCTTTCTGCGAAGAGCATCCGACGAGGCTTCAGACCTCCGAGCGGCGGGCATTATAGGCACTTCACGTTCTGCGACCGACACCCATGGATAAAGCAAGAATCGGTATCGTCGGGCTCGGATGGATCGCGCAGGTCTTCCACCTTCCAATCCTTACGAAAGTCCCAGACGCAACAATCGCCTGTGTGTGCGATAAAGACAAATCCCGTGCACGCACGCTCGCGGAGAAGTACGGCATCAAGCGATACTACGGGGACGTCCATGAGATGCTCGCCTCCGAGGAGCTCGACGCCGTCGATATCTGCGCGACGACAAACGCGCACAAGGATGTAGCGATCGCCTGCCTTGAAGCAAAGAAGGATATTTTTGTAGAGAAGCCGATCGCCCGGAAGTACCTGGAAGCCGTCTCGATTGCCGAAGCGGCGAAGAAGGCGAAGAGGAAGGTGATGGTCGGGATGAACAGCCGGTTCCGGCCCGACACGATGATCCTGAGAAGCTTCATTGAGAATGAAGAGCTCGGGAAGGTTTTCTATGTCAAGGCGGGATGGCTGAAGAAGCTCACCGACCACAGTTCATGGATGGGACACAAAGAGCAATCGGGAGGGGGTGTCTTCCTCGACCTTGGGATCGTCATGCTTGACCTTGCGCTCTGGATGACCGGATATCCGGAGGTGCTACGGGTAAACGCCTCCAACTACTCGCACGCCACGCCGGGGGTCGAGGACTCAGCAGCGGTTTTCCTCTTCATGAAGAACGGAGCGACGATCACGGTCGAAGTAAGCTGGAGCTTCTACATCGAAAACGAACTCTTTTACTGCAACATCTACGGCGATAAAGGGAGTGCAAAACTCAACCCGCTGAAGATCCACCGGGAGATGCACGGAAATATTGTCAATGTCACCCCGACAAAGTCAGACGATACGGCGAACATGTTCCGGCGCTCGTTTGAAAACGAGCTGAAGCATTTCGTCGGTTGTGTTCGCGGCATCCATCCGGTGATCTCGACGGCGGACGAGGCGGTGCAGCGGATGAAGATTGTCGATGCGATATACCAGTCGGCGGCAAAGAAGCGGGAAATCCATTTCAAGTAACATACCCAGTATGTGCAGACGACATCACGGACCAGCGTCTCGAACGTCCGTGATGTTTTTTTTGTGACGAGCCCAAGGATGCACTCACCTGACGACAAACGATGGATGCGCGAGTGTTTCCGCCTGGCGGCAAAGGGGAAGGGCTTTGTGAGTCCCAATCCTCTTGTTGGAGCGGTAGTCGTTCTCGGGGGAAAGAACATCGGCTCGGGATTCCATGAGAAGTACGGCGCCCCGCACGCCGAAGTTGTCGCGATACGGCGCGCACTCCGAAAACGCCGGGACCTGGGCGGTGCGACTCTCTACGTCAACCTCGAGCCATGTGCCCATTTTGGCAAGACTCCTCCCTGCACGGACGCAATCATTGCGAGCGGCATCGGCAGAGTTGTGGCGGGCATGACCGATCCCAATCCGCAGGTCTCGGGTAAGGGATTCAAGCAGCTGCGTTCTTCCGGGCTTGAGGTTGTGACGGGGGTGTTGGGGAAAGAGTCACGGCAGCTCAACGACAAATTCGTCAAGTATATCAGCTCCGGCATTCCGTTTGTCGCGCTGAAGGCGGCGACGACCGGCGACGGCTACGTCGCGAAGCCGGACGGCAGCTCCCGATGGATCACGAACGCAAGATCTCGGAGAATCGTGCACGAACTGCGGTCGGAGTATGATGCCGTTGCCGTAGGTGCCGGCACCGTTCTTGCCGACGACCCGCTCCTCACGGTGCGCCATGTGAAAGGGAGAGATCCCGTCAGAGTCGTCATCGACGGGAGGCTGCGTGTGGGACTCACCGCCCGGGTATTCGATACGCGGCGAGGAGGAAGGTCGATACTCTATACCGACAGGGCAAATGATCGTCGGGCCCGTCCGTTCCGGAAGCTGGGGGTTGAGGTCGTCCTCATGGAGAGCGTGAATGGCCGGATCCCGGTTCGCTCGATCCTGGCCGATCTGGGTGCGAGAGGGATTGCATCACTCCTCGTCGAAGGGGGGCCGATAGCGTATCGATCGTTTCTTGAAGCCAATGCCGTTGATAAGGTCTATCTCTTTGTTTCACCGAAAAGATTCGGTGCGGGCATTGCGGCGTTCGGGCCCGATGCGCCACGCTTTGAGCTCAGGCGAAGAAGAGATGTTCGATTGGATGGGGATACTCTCTTCGAAGGCACAGTGAGCTTCCGAAGGAGACGATGAGATGAGGTGCCTGCTCTTCTTATCGCTCCTCACCTCGTTGCTCGGCGCGGCGCCACATCCGCATCAGAAGTCGATCCTCGAGGCAGGAAAGCGAATTGATTCGGTGACGTCGGGCGTCCATGGCACCTTTGCGATAGCGTTCAAAGACCTCCGCACGGGGACGACCCTTTACCGAAATGCGGGCAGAAGTTTTGTCGCGGCAAGCACGATCAAGACCGCGGTGATGATTGAAGTCTACCGTCAGGCACGTCGGGGGAGACTTTCGCTCCGGGATTCCCTGCCGGTGGTGAATCGCTTCACGAGCATCGTTGACCGAAGTCCATTTTCACTCGACAGAACCGCCGACACCGACGACAGTCTCTATGCCCGGATCGGGCAAAAGGAGGAAGTTGGCAAACTCGTCGTCGAGATGATCACGCTGAGCAGCAACCTTGCCGCGGATCTGCTCACCGACCGGGTTCGGCCAGCCGCCATTCGCCGCACGATGTCCGGGCTGGGTCTGAAGGAAATCCGGGTACTGAGGGGGGTCGAAGATATGAAGGCGTACGAAGCGGGCCGAAACAACACCGTGACGGCGCGAGCCCTTGCCAGGCTTTTTGAGCTCCTTGCCGAGAAAAAGGTGATCGGAAAAAGGGAGTCCAACGCCATGCTTGGAATTCTCGAGTCCCAGCGGTTGAACGACATGATCCCTGCTCTCCTCCCGAGGACCGTGCGGATTGCCCACAAGACCGGAAGCAGTGCGGGAGTCGAACACGATGGAGGGATCATCCTTCTCCCCGACGGACGCGAATACGTTCTCGTCGTCCTATCGAGCGGACTTGCCGATCCTCGGAGCGGCAAGGATGCCATCGCAGCGATATCACGAATACTCTACGACTATGAGGTAGCAGAATAATGTTCACAGGAATCGTCGAAGAAATGGGGCAGGTGAAACGACTCCGTCCTCACGGGGACGGGATCCAACTCGAGGTCGAGGCGAAAAAGGTCCTCTCAAGGATGGGGGTCGACAACAGCATTGCGGTCAATGGAACGTGTCTGACGGTGGTTGGAAGGAAGGGGCGGACGTTTGCGGTTGAAGCGGTGAAAGAAACGCTCAAGAAAACCAATCTCGGGAGGCTGGTCGTCGGAAGCCGGGTGAACCTCGAGCGTCCGGTCTCCCTCGCTCAGCGGCTCGGCGGCCACATCGTCCAGGGGCACGTCGATACAACCGGGCGGGTTTTGTCGGTGAGGACACTCAAGGCGAGCTGGATGTTCACGATCGCGTTCCCTTCCAAATTCCGGAAATACCTGATACCGGTTGGGTCCGTCGCCGTGGACGGAGTGAGCCTGACGGTGGCGAGGCTTGGAACAAACAAGTTCGAGGTGGCCATCATTCCGTACACCTACGAACAAACGCTCTTTGGGCAGTATAGGCCCGGCTCCAAAGTAAATCTGGAATTTGATATGGTGGGGAAATATATTGAGTCTCTGATGAGGAACGGATAAGTACCTCCCAACAGAAGTTCAGCTCTTCAACAAGTGTGCATATGAAAGATCTATTTCGATCGAAACTGACGCGGATCGCTCTCTGGGCTCTGGGGATCTTCATTGTCATCATTCTCCTCCTTGATAATATCATCCTCCCGTGGTACGTCAATCATGGCGGCACCCTCTCTGTTCCGGATGTTGTCGGGATGCCCGAAGCCGCCGCGATTCACACTCTTGACTCTCTCGGACTCGAGGCGAGGAGGGGAGAGGTGAGGCCTGACAAGGACTATCCGGAGGGGGTTATCGTGGCGCAGAACCCGATGCCGCAACAGATCGTGAAACCGCACAGGCGCGTCTATCTGACGGTCAGTGGGGGTGAGCAACAGGCCGTCGTTCCGGACCTCAAGGGGCGATCGATGAGGGATACAAAGTTTGCCCTCGACAGGGCCGGATTGAAGCTCGGGACGGTGAAAAAAGAGGTCTCGAACGAATTTCCCGAAGGTACCATTGTCTCGCAGGATCTTCCTGCCGGGATGAAAATACGCAGGGGAGCGTACATCGGAGTAACGCAAAGCGCGGGGCAGGTGATGGACAGTCTTGTTGTTCCGGGAGTCGTCGGCAAGACTCTCGCGGAGGCGCAGAAGATTCTCACGCAGAAGGGTTTCAAGATCGGAAACATCACCTTTCAGCCAAACAGTGATTTGCTCCCGAACACCGTCATTGACCAACTTCCCCGAATGAACGAAGTTGCCGGGGCCGACAGACCGATTGACCTGTTCGTGGCGCAGACACCGGAGAAAAAAGGAGTGGTTCACGAGCATTGATGCTGAGGCCGGGGCGTTTGAGTCAACAAGTGCGCGGAAAGGTTTCGAGTGGTCCCCGTTATGTCGTGTAGGAGGTGAGAGTAGATGAAGGTTCTTTGGTTCTGGCTCATCTTTGCCGTCGCCGCCGGGCTCGAAGTGACAGGCGACGCGGTGATCAGGAAAGGGCTGAGAAGTTCGGGGTGGTTGATCGTCGTTGCCGGGGTCGCACTCCTTGGCCTGTACGGCACTCTTGTCAACACCGTCAAGTGGGATTTTTCCAAACTTTTGGGAGTTTACATTGCCGTCTTTGCCGCCGTGAGCACACTCTTCGGAAGGGTGGTGCTTCATGAAAACATTCCCTCGTCGACATGGACGGGTGTTGCGCTGATCATGCTCGGCGGGCTCATCATACAATTCGGCGGAAAATAATTGCCTGCGCGGAACCTCTTTTGACAATGACCTCAGTCGTATGAAAACAAGGAAGAAAGTTTTTGTTGCTGCCTCCGTCCTCGCTGCCGACTTCGGCCGGCTCGCCCGCGATGTCCATGCGGCCGAAAAGGGAGGAGCGGATCTCATTCACCTCGACGTCATGGACGGTCACTTTGTTCCCAACATCAGCTTCGGACCGATGATTGTTCGCACGGTTCGCGGACTGACACGGCTTCCTCTTGACACTCACCTCATGATCGAGCATCCGGAGTCGTATGTTGAAGAGTTCGGGAAAGCCGGGACGTCAAACCTTACAATCCATGTCGAGGCGTGCAAGGATATCCGACGGACGATTGCTGCGATCAAGAGACGCGGGATGACGGCCGGGGTGAGTCTCAAGCCCGATACGCCTTTGTCGGCGTTGGATGAGGCGCTTGCAAACGTCGACTTCGTCCTCATCATGTCCGTTCAGCCCGGATTCGGCGGTCAGAAGTTTATGCCTGAGTCCCTCGCCCGCATCCGCGGGCTGAAAGCTATGTTGGGTGCGAAGGGTTCGAAAGTCCGGATCGAAGTCGATGGGGGAGTCGATCCTTCGAATGCCCGCTCGATCATCGAGGCCGGAGCGGATACGCTTGTTGCCGGAACGTCAATTTTTGGAACAAAGGATATTTCCCGGTCAGTCGGAGTACTGCGCAGGAGCGCCCTCGCGTTGTAGCCTTCCTACCTTCCCCCCTCTGAACATTCCAGGCTCTACCAAAACTCCGCTCAAAAGCGCTCTCGGAAATTGAGGACTGAGTGCTCCTCCAAGGGAGATGAGACCGCTTGGCCCTCCGCGAATTCCCCGCCCGGGACAATACGCCATCGGAGCCGCTTCATACCTCTCTCTTCTATCGCCGTCGCGATATGACACTTAATAAACTAAAGAAAAAGATGATAATATATTAAAAAGTACTTGACAACATCGACGTGTACATTATATTATACTGTAGCGAATGGATATGGCCGGAAGAACCCAAACACAGGAGGTGCCGATGACTTGAACGAAAAAGCGAGTCAAGGAAATGCTTTTGAAGATCACATCGAAGTACGCCGGGCAAAAAGATCCAGGCCGGACCGGGAGGTCTCACCGAACATCAAGTCCTCAATGGACGAGGATAGCGAAAATGAAAAGGCGGTCTTTCTTCCCCTGATGGCTGGTGCAGCCGGCAAATCCTTTCACGCACAGATTCATTCACATCGAAAAAGGGCTCACAAATGCGACTGACGCTATTGCTTATCGGAGCGCTCGCGATTTGTTCAAGCGCGGTACTCGCGGCAGATTCGGCGACGACAAACGCCGCAACGCCGATCACATGGAGTGGATTCGTCGATGCCTATTACAGCAAGAACTTCAACAGTCCCTCCAGCTCAGGCAACCAACTGAGGAACTTTGACATTCTCGAAAACCAATTCGCATTCAGTCTGGCGGAGCTTGTCGTGCAGAAGCAGGCATCGCCCGTTGGGTTCAGAATGGATCTCGATTGGGGTCCCGCCAATGACATGGTGCAGGGGGTGGCACCGTACGGGACAACTCCATTCAATACCCTCAGCCTGCTCCAGCAGGCTTACTTGACGGCAGTGCTGCCTGTAGGCTCGGGGCTGACGGTGGATGTCGGCAAATTCGTCACCCATATGGGGTACGAGGTGATTGAATCGAAGGACAATGCGAACTACAGCCGGTCGTTTCTCTTCTCATACGCGATTCCATACTACCACACAGGTG
>DATJQP010000055.1:0-63741 GCA_035505655.1 Bacteroidota bacterium | reverse complement strand
AATCTCCCAGGGACTTTTCGCGTTCGCACTCATCGCCGTAGCGGTCGGTGCCTTCGCCGTCACGACCTTCATCGAAAAGAAAGTGGGGAAGGAATCTGCCCCTTCCCTTTCCTTCACTCCCTCCAAGCACTACAGAGCAGGAGCCTTCGTCCTCGCGCTTGGGATCCTTTTCATTTTCCTTCCCGACCGGAAAGCCCATCTCATTAGTAAAGTCTCGGACCCGGCGTACCTTTCGCAGCATCCGGCGGCGGCCATGGAACCGGATGAGCTTGCGTTCAGGATTGTCGACAACGAGCCAAATGTAAAGATCATCGATATCCGACAGCCTGAGGAGTTTGCCAAACTCGCGCTTCCGGGGTCTCTTAACATCCAACTCCGCGACTTCTTTGGAAAAGACTGGATCCTGCCCCTCTCGCAACGGCACGTGAAGAAGGTAGTCGTCGGCAACGACGAAGTGCAGGAACATATCGCTTGTTCTCTCCTCCAGGAACTCGGGTACGAGAATCTTGCGGAGCTTCAGGGGGGATTCGATCGGTTCAACAAGACGATCCTCAGCGGATCTCCGTTCGTGCCGACCGGCTCCCGTTGGGATGGAGACGTGAAGCAATTCCGGGAGGATGCACGTTCCACGATCCTGAGGATGATCGCCGACAACAAGAACAAGGGGACGCGGGAACCGAAGAAAGAGAAGAAGATCCAGGGAGGATGCTAGAACCTGAGAATGGTGAACAGCACAGGCGTCGATGTCACGGCGTCGCCGCTCACGATCCTCTCCCGTGCTTGGAATGTCTCCCTTCCTTTCAACCCTTGTTCGCGAGCCTAGGCCCTCGGAATCGACGGCCGTCTGCGGCCTTCGACTCGCCCAGGGTGGCCAGCTCTTTCTCATCCCCCATCAAGTCAGAAAGAGATCCTGAGCGAGGAGACCACCATCCTGAGCAAACGAACCGTTGGTTCAACCGCGGAGAGAGTCAGGCATCGATGGTTTGGATTGACATTGCCGCTTCCTTCCCCTAACTTCTTCAGGCAAGGTAACGCTCCCCCACGCCACCGGCTCGGGCAAATCACCCATACGACCCCGCAATCGCGAAGATGAAAAAGTTCCTCTGTTCACTCTTTGTTGCCTCCGCATTCCTTCGGGCCCAGTCGCAATCGCCTACCGTCGAAGTTGACTCGAACTACAATTCCTGGGGATGGAAGGCGATCGTCGTCCGCAACGAGTTCATCAAGTTTTCGACCGTCCCCTCGATCGGAGGACGAGTGATGGAGTACACTCTCGGCTCGCTTCCATCCCTTTACATCAATCCGGCCGAATTCGGCAAGACATTCACGCCGGCGCAGAACGGCGTGTGGTATAATTTTGGCGGATTCAAGACCTGGCCTGCGCCGCAGAGTAAATGGAATTCCGGCGGATGGCCTCCTCCCCCGACGCTCGACTACGGCAACTACAGCTGGCAGATCGATACAACATCCTCACCCGGAGAAGCCGTTCACCTTTCGGTGACGAGTCAAACGGAAACCTGGTACGCTCCGGGAGTCCGGTTCAAACGGACGGCTTCGGCGTATCCCGGCACCAGCCACATCAGGATGGACGAGACGATGTTCAATGAAGGGGGAAGTCCGGTCACTTGGAGCCTCTGGGGAGTCTCACAGTGCATCGTTAACCATCCGGGGTTGACGGACTATCAGCACTTCTGGGTCTTCTTTCCAATCAACCCTGCAAGCCGGTACGGGCCGACCGGAGTCAGCCCCCAGGGAGCGTCGAAAGCATGGAAGGGAGAAGTTGCTCCCGGGATCTACGGAGTCCAGTTCTCGCCCGATAATCAGAAGATCTTCGCAGACCCGGCAGTCGGATGGATCGCCTACGCCAACCTTTCCGATACAGTCATCTTCGCGAAAACTTTCGCCGTCTTCGAAGGAGCGGAGTATCCGGACAGCGGCGCGAGAGTCTCCG
Source organism: Bacteroidota bacterium (assembly GCA_035505655.1). GTDB lineage: Bacteria > Bacteroidota > Ignavibacteria > UBA10030 > UBA8401 > JAGVPT01. The sequence goes on along the minus strand of DATJQP010000055.1, from coordinate 61,790 downwards.
TCTACGTGAGTGGAAATGTCGCCCCTATTTATCTCGAGATGGAGATCAAGGGACCGATGGTCCAACTCTCGTCAGGCGGCGACAGCTCTCTCTTCACGGAGAATTGGTGGGCAGCGAAGATGCGGGCGCCCGTCCTCGGGGTCGATTCGGTCGGGGCAATCGCGCAAAGACTGACGTACGATCCCGGCGCGAGGGAGCTCACCGGGATCTTTGGTCTCTTTTACAAGGGGAGTGTTCGCCGCGCGACCGTCGATGGAAATGGAACGGTGGTTTCCGAAGGTCAGCCGATCGAGGTGAGCCCTTTGGCGGAATTGAATCTCTCGGACACTCTCACGGTTCCAGAGAAGGCCGTCGCGTTTCAACTACGAGTCTATGATGAAAATGGGACCTTCGTCGGCATCCTCGATTCGGCCGGCCTCTCCCCATCGACCTCCGTGTCCTCGAACAGCTCTTCATTAGGGCCGGCGAGCTATTCTCTCGCACCTCCGTACCCGAACCCGTTCAACGGCGGGACCGTGCTGACCTTCAACCTTTCGGAGACAACGCGAGGTTCGCTGAAGGTGTACGACCTCCTCGGGAGGATCGTTTCGACCCTTGCCGACGGGAATCTGACACAAGGCGCTCACAGAGTTGTCTGGAATCCGGTGGGAGTTGCGAGCGGGATGTACTTTGCGCGGCTGGAAATCCGGGGAGGTGCCCTTCAGCAAAAGCTCGTCTATCTTCGCTGAGTATCCGACAGAAGGAGGCCGGTGCCGAAAAGCCGGCCTCCCAGTCTCTTCTACTCCTTCGCCTCGGTCATCTTCCTTAATTCTCTCACCCTCTCGTAGAATTGTTCAAGGGTCATTTCTTTCAGGAAGATCATCCCCCTGGCGCCTCTCAGTCGGGGATGCGCATTCTGCTGGAAAAACTCCTTCCCGAGACACGTCCGGATCATGGCGTACTGCTGTACCTGGATTTTTTGGGCCAGCTCCGAGAATGGACCGTCGTGCTCGTAGCTCGGGAACGAGGCAGCGCTCTGCGAGCCGAAGCAGTTCATGAACGATGTGTGAAGAAGCGAAAGTGTGTTGAGGGAAACCGGCACCATGATGTCCGCCTCCCCGGGCATAAACCTGTACCACACATTTCTGTATCCCCAGATTCTGAGGTTCCGGGCCCCTGTTTCCTGCTCATAAAGTCGCACTGCTTCGGCAGTGGCCTGTAGAACTTTGTAATGCGTGTCCGGGCCGCTCCCTTCCGGATCGAGCGCGACCGTGATGACGTTCGGCTTGAGCTTCCGGATCAGTTCCAGGATGGGGATGACGTCTCTGTCGACTCGAGGCTCCTCAGAGAAAATATCGCCTCTGTAGAAGCCGAGCCGGAGCGGGAAGATCGAGGACGGCTTCGTGCCGAAGTAGGCCCAGAGAAGCTCCACCTCCCATTCCCTCAGCATCCCCTTGAGAAGCTGAATATCGGCTGGATCCTTTGCTCCCGGATACTGGTCGGAAAAATACCGGTCGAGGTTCGATACTTTCGATTTGATCGTCCCCAGGTCCCTGGTCGAGTAAGCCTCGACAAGATTCCTCATCACCCTGCGGGCTTCGGCTTCATCCTTCACCTCGGGGGCCTTCGCAGCGACACCGTCAAGGAACATGTAGATTTCCTCATCCCTCTTAGTCTGATTGGAGGAGTCGAAATCTCCCGCCGCAAGCATTTCCTCAAAGGCGCGGCTTTCGATCCGCTGCTTGAGCTTCCGGATGATGGAGTGATAGTAGTGATTTGACACGGCGGTGAAGCCGGAGGTCATGTTCGCGAAGTAATGTTCGTTTGTCGGATCCCGGACAAGGTGATAAAGGTAGGAGAGATAACCGAGCGTGATGTCGTCGTGATGCGGCTCCGTATGGAGGAACACCGTTTTCGTGAGAGGTTGAAGCCCCTTGGCGATCTTTTTTTCGATCGAGGCGCGGACGACCGAAGCAAGCTCTGGGCCCGGCTTGCCGGTGCGGGCGAGCACCTCGGCGGCGAAGCGCTCCCCGCGGAATTCTTCCGGAGTGAGCTCATCGAGCCTCTTCCCCTGATTCAGGGCGACCGAGATGATCGCGTCGTCCCGATGTTGGTCGTCAAGAGTGGGAAGAGCTTTGAAATCGAGGAATCGCCGCTCCGTGAGAAGGCTCGCGGCTCCTTTCGTCAGATAGAACCTGGCGTGCGGAAGGTCCTGCAAAGCCGAGGCCGGATTCTTCGGTGTCTTTCGCTCTTCGATCGCGTCGCGGACGATCGCGGCCTTCGCGTCCCCGGCAGCGATGATGAGGGCGGTTGCCGTGTTGTTCGACGTGATCGTCGCAAGCCCGATCGTGATAACAAGCCTGCTCCGGGAGATTTCGATTCCCCCAAGGTCGGTCGCAGCGGCCGCCTGGGTTTCGTAGTTCGTTCCCGTCAAACGGGTGACCGAATAGAAGCTTGATCCACGCACGTTGAACGCGATGTGCCCGTCCGGCCCGATCCCGCCGAGGAAGAACCCGATCCCCCCCAAATCGCGGATGGCGTGCTCGTATTCCATGCAAAACCAGTCGACCCGGTTGATCGTGTCGCGCTGGAGACGCTCGAGCTCCGTCCGCGTCTGTCGGACCCTTAGCGACAGATCGACGATCCCATCGGGGAAAATCTGCTGCATGGTCATCCCCCGGGGAACTCCGAGCGAAGTCGAATCGATAAGGGTCGCCCTCTCGCTGGAAAGACCGAACCCTTCGAGGTAGTACTTCCGGACGTAGGAGTTGAAACTGTTGTGCTGCGCGGAATCCATCGGATAGAACTCATCGATCTGAACAAACGAGAGACTCCGCATCTCCGGCTTCTTCGTGCCGTCGATTCCGTAACCCGCAAGCATCGACTGAATTTCCGGCGTCTCCCACCGGTCAAGGATGCGGTTGACCCATTTGATGAAGTGCTCGGGAGTCTTCCCGGTGGGGAGGGAAATCACCCCGCCGGGGTTCTTCAGGACCCACTCGATGAAACGGAAAGCTGTAAGCTTGCCGAGGAGTGGAAAATTATTGACTTCGATAATGTCGATCTTCTCTGTCGGCGAATAGCGCGATTTCCTGCCGCTCCGAGTAAGCTCGACCTCCTCAACCGAAGACGAACCGTCGTACGTCTTGTATTGCATCTCTTCCGATCCCTTCTCTTCTGCAAAAGTATTTGAAATTCTGTCCGTCCCTGATCCTGCCGTTATCCCAGCGTGACCGCCACCTCGTGTGTCGAACCCTCCATCTGTGGAGGGATCGCGCCACACACTTCCTTTCCGTCGAGAAGGATCGACCTGACTCCCTTTTCGACTCCGTCCGGATTCCGCACGCTGATGGCGAACGTGGCTCCCCGCCATCTTCGCGTCACCTTGAACTCCTTCCAGGTGGAAGGGATGCAAGGGTCGATGAGGAGGCCGTCGTACTCGGGTCTGATACCGAGAATCCATTTCGTCGCCGCGATGTAATTCCAGCCCCCGCTCCCGGTAAGCCACGGGTGCCGCGCCCGACCGTATGCCGTGTGATCCTTCCCCATAATGAATTGACAGTAGGAGTACGGCTCGGCTTCCCGCCGCTCGATCATGTCGTTCTGATTGTACGGCAAAAGGTCGTCGTACAGCTTCATCGCCAGCGTGCCGCGCCCGAGTTTGCACTCCGCGATCATCGCCCACGGGTTCGGATGACTGAAGATTGCCCCGTTCTCTTTCACTCCACGGTAGACCCTCGTGAGATACCCGATGTCGTCGTTCGGGTGTGAATAGGTCGGCCAGCAGAGGTGGATCCCATAGGGGGAAGCGAGGTTTTTATGAACGGCGTCCATGCACTTGACCCCCCGTTCCTTCGATGCCGCGCCCGAGAGAACCGCCCAGCTGTTGCTCTCGAGAAAGATCTTCCCTTCGTCGTTTTTGTGCGTGCCTATCTTGATCCCCTTCTTCGTGATCCCCCGGATATACCATTCCCCATCCCAAAGCTCCCGCTCGCAAGCCGACTGGACCCGCCGGGCAATCGCCCGGTATATTTCGACATCCTTTCGCCTTCCGAGATACTCCGCGGCCTCGACAAATTCCATAAGGGCCCAGTAATGCATGAAGGCGACCATGGCGCTCTGACCTCCGCCGAGGTTGAGGCAATCGTTCCAATCTGCGCGAAGGCCGAGGGCGATGCCATTTTCCGCGGTCTGTTCTGTCGTGAAGTCAAGGGAACGTTTCATGTGCTCATAAACGGTTGCTTCGCCTCCGTCGGCAAAGGGAACCGTGAGGTCAAAGAAGCTCCTGTCCCCGGTCTCCTTGACAAATTCGCATATGGAAGAGATGATCCAGAGTGCGTCATCCGAACAGACGTCTTCCATCCCGTGAATGATCTCCGAAGCGCCCGGTGTCGGCACGACGGTGGGAAGCTTGACGCCCGGAAGTTTCTGTTCCTGGGGTGTGAAGACCTCGGGGTCGAAGAGATGAAGCCCGTACCCCTTACTCACCTGGCCGTGAAGGAGTTCGAGGATGCGTTCGCGCACTTTTCCCGGGTTCGTGTGAGGTACCGCCATGACATCCTGCGAAGTGTCACGATAGCCGAGTCCGGTCCTCCCTCCGACTTCGATGAACGAGGCGAACCTGGACCAGACGACACACGTCTCGGCCTGAAAGAGGGTCCAGGTATTGATCATCGTGTTCAACCCTTTATTCGGGGTTGAGCATTGGAGAACCGACTGTTTGTGACGCCAATATTCCGCCAGCTCCGCAAAGGCGCGGTCCACCTCTCTGAGGTCGGAGTACTTTTTTCGCACCTCCTCGCCGGCATGCCGGGAACCGGGCCCAAGCATGAAAATGAGACGAGCCTCTTCCCCGGGAGAAAGAGTTATCCTCTTTTGCACGACTCCGCAATGGTTTCCGCCGAACTCTGAGCTGTTGAAGCACGCTCCTTGTTCCACGACGATGGGATTTGTCTCCGTCCGGTAAGGACCGATGAAACGGTCCCGCACACAGTCGTAGCCGTCGGGGGTGAAATTCGAAGTGAAATAGTGGTAGGTCCACGGCTCATAGAAGAAGTCGTACTCGATGATTCCGTCGCGGCAACTCGAACCACTGGCATAGAGCGACATCTGGAGATTTTGATTGTCGATCTCTGTGTGGTGGAAGGAGAACTCGACGTACGAGAAAACACTCAGCTTCCGTTTTGACCCGCTCAGGTTCCTGATCTTCACATCCCACAGCTCAACATCATCCTCCACCGGGATGAAGATGGTCTGATCGGCGCCGATCCCGCTGACCTCGGATGAGAATCTGGAATAGGAAAGGCCGTGCCGGCACTCGTACTTGGCGCCCTTGAGATCCTTCCCTACCGGCTGCCAGGAGACCGACCAGTACTCTCCCGACTCGTCATCCCTCAAATAGACGTAGTGCCCGGGCCGGTCGAGGGGAACGCCGTTCTGCCTGAATCGTGTGATCCGATGATGCTCGGCGCTTTTGAAGAAGGAGTAGCCCCCGGCGTTGTGCGAGAGGACTGTGCAGAGATCCTTTACTCCGATGTAGTTCGTCCAGGAGACCGGGACATCCGGTCGCTCTATGACATACTCGTGATGTTCGTCGTCAAAATAGCCGTACTTCATTGCTTTCCTTCCTGATGTGGGAAGCTTCTCCCCGAAAAGACCGAGTCGATGGCGTCGAGCAACGGAGTCTTCCCTTCGGCGGTGTAGTCCCCCGTGATCTCCCAGATGATGACCCCCCGGGCCCCATGGCCGACAACGTACGAGGCTTTAAGAGCAACCGACTCCTCATCGTCGTACGAAACAAGAACCCTCTTTTCCGGAAGGATGAGATAGGGAACCTTTGCAATATTATCCCAGTGTCTGTGCATTGCGATGTGCGGAAGAATCGATGTGTACACAAGATCTCCTTCCGGCGCGAGCGTTGTGTCGCTCCCCTTGAAAGCGCTCCCCAATTCGATGCACTCCGCGAACGAGTGACCGTAGAACGGAATCCCCAGGTTGATCTTCGCCGGAGCAACTCCGTACTTTTGTGTGAAAAGTCTGTAGGATGCGTCTATGCTCGATGCGCTCTCTCCCTCAGCCGAAGCGTAGAGGGGAGAGTTATGTCCGCTGACCGGAGTCCACGATCCGCTGTAGTCGTACGTCATGATGTCGACCATGTCCAGGAACGGGGCAATGGCGGCCATGTCGTACCCGGTCACGTGTTCCTCGGTGGCGGCGAAAGCTGCGGAAAGGAGGATCTTTCTGTCGGCCATCCTGCCGAACGCGTCGAGGCTGTCGCGAAGAATCTGAAGGAGACGCGTGCTGTTGGCCTTGTCGGCTGGCGACCCTTTGTGGTCCGGAAAACCCGGATATTCCCAATCGACGTCGATGCCGTCGAATTCGTACCTGCCGAGCACCGCAACGCACGAATGCGCGAACCGCATCCTGTTCTTCTCGGTTGAAGCCACGGCCGGAAAGTTTTCGGAATCGTCCCATCCCCCGACGGAAAGCATCACCTTCACGCCGTTCTCGTGCGCCAGAGGAACAAGCGGAGTTGCGCCGCCGGCTCCACGGAGGATGAGACTGTCCCCGGTTGGATTGAGCGGCTCGATCGTGCCATCGGGAAGAGGTCGCCAGAATGCATAGTCGATGATCGTAAGCTTCCCGAACGGAATCTTGTCATAGGTAAGCAGGCAGTTCTTTTCCCTCCATTTCCAGGATGGAAGATACCCGATCACCTCTTTCCGTTGGGCATGACTCATCTCCGCGACGATCAGCAGACCGAGGAGCAATGCGATGAGCCTTGATTTCATTGTCATGTCACCTACTCCGGAGACCTATGCCGCAGGCGTCCCTTCGATCTCACCGGTATCCCGGAACGGAACGAACCAGGTCGCGAGAAATGATGGTATCGTCGCGACGATGACCCAGATGAAGAAATCCTTGTAACCGAGGAAATCGCTCAGCACTCCGCTTACCATCGAGGGAATGTTGAATCCCAACGCCATGAGCGCCGTGGCGAAGGCATAGTGGGCCATCCTGTACTTCCCGGGAGCAATCTGCTGCATCATGAAGAGCGTCAGCCCGATGAACCCGAAACCGTATCCGAAATATTCGAACACGACCGCGGACTCGATCACGGTGAAGTTGGTCGGCTGCGCAACGGCGAGGAACGTATAAACGGCAAAAGGAATGTTGAAGAAAGCGCAGAGGACGAAGAGCGACTTGCGAAGTCCGCGGTTCGCGGTGAAGTATCCCGAAAGGACCGATCCGAGGATGAAGGCAAGCGGGGGGAAGAACCCGTAGAGAATTCCGATCTCCTCAGTCGTAAGCCCGAGCCCGCCCTGACCCCTCGCCGCTCTCATAAAGAGGGGCACAATCTTGATCGCCTGCCCCTCGGCAAACCGATAGAGGACCAGGAAGAGAATCCCCCACCAGATGTATTTCTTTTCGAAGAATGTCCGGACGACATCCGAGAATGCTGAAAAAGCTTCCTTCATGCTCTGAACATTTCCAGATTTCCCCCCCGAGGGAAGGAACCTGGTATGATAGAGACTGAGGAGGATGAGGATTGCGCCAAACATCCCCATGACGATCGACCAGGCGGGAACAACACCGATGCTTTTCTCAAGCTTCCCGGCGATGATGACGAAAACCCCTTGCGAGAGGATCTTCCCGACGTTGTAGAATGCCCCCTGCCATCCAACATACTGCGCCTGCTCTTTGTCCGTGAGGACATTGACGTAGACTCCGTCCGCCGCGATGTCGTGCGTGGCAAAATTGAAGGCAATGATCCCGAAGAGAGCCAGTGACCAGGTGAAATAGGAAGGGAGCTGGAGGCTCAAGGCGAGGAGTCCAAACAGAACGCCTCCCGCAAACTGCGTCGCCACGACGAAATACTTCTTCGTCTTGAACATTTCCAACAGCGGTCCCCAGACGGGCTTCAACATCCACGGCATCGCTACAAGCGTCGTGAAGAAGGCGATCTCGGCGTCGGTTTTCCCGAGACTCTTGTACATCAGGACCGACACGACGTTGACCACGACAAACGGAAGGCCTTCGGCGGTGTAGACCGTCGGCACCCAGAGCGCGGGATGCGTCTTTTGCTGTCTCTTCCCGTTATCCTCGGTCATGAGATGAACTCGTTTTGGTCGGTGGGCATATCTACTTTGTCAGCATCATCTTTTTCGTCTCGCTGAACGATCCCGCCTGCATCCGATAGAAATACATACCGCTCGAAAGCCCGAGCCGCGAAGCATCAAAGACCACCCTCGACGTCCCGGCAGTCTTCCCCCCGTCAACAAGAACAGCGACACTCCGTCCGAGCAGGTCAAAAACTGTAATCGTTACGTGGCTCGCCTCGGGGATTGTATACTCGATCGTCGTCGAGGGATTAAATGGGTTCGGATAGTTCGCAGCAAGAGCATATCCTGCCGGAAGAGACCGGACGACCGGCGGCGAGGGGACCCCTGTCGCGATGAGCTGTGATCCGATGACCTCCAGGAGAGGTTGATCGGTCCCGACAAGATCCTGGCTGATTTCCCAGATCATCACACCGGAAAGTCCCTGCGTTCGCGCGTAATTGCATTTTAGGGCGATCGATGCGGAGTCGTCGAGGGTGATGAGCTCATGCGGAGCGAGGCTGACATAATATGGAGCCTGCGATCCGGAATCCCATGCGTAGGTCCATTGTCTTGGATTGATCATCGAAAGGATGTCCCGGTATGCCAGCTCTTCTTCGCCGCTGTAGGCGGTGTAGAGGGTTGCCGTGCCGAAAAGTTTTCCGTAGAAGGGCAAACCGAGGACCAGCTGCCGTTTGGGTATCGCGCGGGTCGTCGCGAGGTACTGGATACTTTGGACGATTGAATAGGCATCGGGGTCGGTGTTGGGGTCGCTGCCGATGGTGAGAGGTGCGTTGTGGCCTGCCACTGAACTCCAGCTTCCGTGGAAATCGTACTCCATCGCGTTAAACCAATCGACATACTGGCTCAGCGTCGTGAAGTCCCGCCATTGCCCCGACCAATCGGAGGCCCCGACCGCCATCGTGATGAGCCACGTCGTGTCCTTTGCCCTGAAGGCTTCGCGAAGCTGCCGGATGAAGGTGACTTCGTTCGATCTCTCCGCGACGGTCGAGGGTCCTTCCCAGTCAAGGTCGGCCCCGTCATAATGGTAGGCGGAAAGATGCGAGACGATATTCGCGACAAAGATCTTTCTGAGAATTGAATCAGCCGTGACGACGCCGAAATTGGTCGTCTGCGTCGTTCCGGCTCCCCCGAAGGAAAGGAGGATCTTCCGGCCCGAGCGGTGAGTCGCGTTGATGATCGCGGTATCAACCACGGCCTCGTCCGACGCGATCGTGCCGTCGATATTCGGCCAGGCGAAAGCGTGGTTGATATGCGTGAGAATGTCGAACTTCACCGAGGAAGCGGGAAGCGTACTCCGTTCCCACATCGGATAATAACCGACGATCCTGTATTGACCGATGAGCTGATTGAGAAAAAGGAATGTCAGGAGGTACGACCACCGGAGGCGCCGACCGAACCGCATGTGTGAACCCGTATTCACGGAACGTGCTTTTCCGACAACCAGAGTGAAAGGGAAATTGCCAGGACCACCGGTTTCCTGCGGGCCGCCATGCCGGCGTGCGCGCCGATCGAAAACGCCATCACAGGGGGCACGCAATTGCGCACCCCCCGTGATAGTACGTTAGGAGAAAGGAATTACTTTAACAACATCATCTTGTGGACGAGCCTGTTCTGGCCTTGTTCAAGCGCGTAGAAGTAGACTCCGCTCGTCACGTTCGACATGTCGACGTGGACGGTGTAGGTCCCCGCCTCCTGAGAGACGTTGTCGACGACGGTCTTGACAAGCTGACCGAGAACGTTATAGATCCTGAGACTGGTGAGACCGGCCGTCGCAAGCGTGTACCGGATGTTCGTGCTTGGGTTGAACGGATTCGGATACGCTTCCGAAAGCGAGAAGGCCTTCGGCGCCATCGCGACCGAAGGAGCGACGCCCGAGAGAGTACCGGTGAACCAGAACGGATCGCCCACCGGCAGAGCGTCGGTCGAGCTGAGGCTCCCGGTGTACTTCAGGGCGTTGGTTTCCGGCAGCGGCCACGTCGGCATCCAGCTTCCGCTTCCGACGGTCGTCCTCTGGAATCCCCAGCGGTCCGTTGCAGCCGTCCCGCCTCTGATTTCGACGATGTATTTGAGAAGGCCGACTCCGTCGCCCGTGGCGCCCGTCAGGACATCCGACGAAATCGAGGTCGCAAAAACGGGGTCCTTTGTCGTGGTGTTGCCCGACTGCACAAAGCCCGGCTCCGTGGTGGGCGAGCTGAAGAGCCTCGTGGTCCGGCTGTTCATCCAGGTCGGAGTGACCAGCGAGTCGAACCCGACGGCGAAATGGGCCGTGTCATTGAGAGAAGTCCAGAACGAGGTGATGCCGCTCGGCTGGAAGTAGCAGTTGTTCTTCACTTCGATCGTCCTCATCTTCTCGGCCTTTGCCTGCAACGTGGCCACCCACGCGTCATCGGCGGCAGAATCCGCGGCGTTTGCCGCGCCGATGTAGCTGGATTTCGTAAAGAACCCGGCTGAATCGGCGGGATCCAATGCCGCGGCGTTGGCGCCGTTGAGCTCTTCGAACGACATCACGCTGACGTCGGCGTCGCCAAACCAGAGGTTATCCCACCAGGGGGTTTCCTGGAAGTTCACGCCGCCGGCGTAGTTGCCGTAGAAAATGTTGTTGTCGATCTTCGCGTTTGTTTCGTTGAAAATAAAGAATGGATTCTTGACGGTGTAGACAACATCGTTGTGGCTGAACTCGAAGTACCTCTGATAGTACTTCGTCACCGGTCCGGCCGCATAGCCGTTGACGCAGAGGAACGTGTTGTACCGGAAGATCATCGAATCGGTGTACGCCGCGCCCGGCCATTCATTCCGGATCACCTCGCCGATATACTGCTGGGTCGGGTCGACCATGTTCCGGAACTTCGAGTTGAAGACGAAGAATTTGTCCCACTGTCCGTTGTAGCCGATCGCAAATGCACGCCATTCATCGAAGACACAGTTGTTCACCCACAGGGTGATCTTGTCCGCCGAGATCTGAATCGCGCACGCGTTCGCGCCGTTCACGGCGTCCGTGGTGTTGGTGTTCGACAAGCCGAGAAGATAGAGGTTCTGGAGATTCACGACGGTATTGGCGCCGTTGAACACCAGCATGTTCACCGGAACCGTGTTATCCGACTGCGTGTGAGGCTGGATGCAGGGAAGGACCCCGCTCGCACCGGCCTTACCGACGATCGAGATGCTCGACTTCGAGGTGATGGGACCGTCGATCCAGTAGGTCTGATTCGTGGTCGTCAGCAGATACACTTTGTGCGCATTCGCACCGCCGGCAACCGTGTCGCTGTTGATCTGTTGGTCGAGGTTCATGCTATTGGATACCGCCACGGTCAGCGTGTCGCCCGCAAACGAGGTGGTCGGGACAAGAAACAGGACCGCCACGGCCGCGAGGAAAGTCACGGTGAGTAGATATTTCATGGTTGCTCTCCTTAAATTGGTAAACGGTAGACTTGTTGCCACTCCCCACCCTCGTCCGCTATTTTCCCGGAAGAGGGCGGTCTTGCTTTCGGTACACTTGCGGGGTAATCTCTCCATCGCCTCCTTTATGAGATAGTGTATGGATTGTTGTATTGAGTAAGTGGTTTGCTTTGAATCACTGAATCCAAATCTCCCGAAAGTCGGAGTCTGCCCGACGTCAGCTTATAAGCGCCATCGCAGTCCGAGGTCGGCGGTCATTCCGTACAATTCCATCGATCGCGGGACTCCCGTCGTCGCCTGGATGACGCTGACATCCTGGACGGCGGTGAAGTTGTTCAGATCGCCGTAAACCTGAAGGCCGGGCCAGGGAAGCTCCTGTTTGATGGAGAGATCCCAGCGGTTGTTGGCGAGCGTCGATGCGTGGAGCTGTGTGTAGAAATCGGCGCCGGCGGACCCGGTGTAGATCTTCGAGGTATAGAGCATCGACACGCGGATCGAGAATCCGCGGTAGTCGTACCCGAGGGAAAGATTGACCACGTTCGAAGGCTGATCGATCAGCGGCGCCGTGAAAAAGGTGTCGATCTGGGTCGCGCCGCGGGTCGGAGGAAGATAGGTGACCGGATACTTGGCGGTCGAGAAAATATGCGTGTAGTTGGCGTTCAACACGAGGCCGTTGAGCGGCTGAGGGAGATACCAGAAGTGCGTTTGCCAGTCGACCTCCATGCCGTAATCGTCCACCCGGTAGGGGTTGTTGACAAAGCTCGTGATCGTTCCGCTGAGACCGGTCGTGCCTGCATTCTGCACGTCTCTCGGCGGATAGTACTTCAGCAGGGCGGTATCCGAGACGCCGAACGAATAGGTATAGATGAGGTTCTCAATCCTTTTGAGGAAGCCTCCCACCGTCAGCAACCCGATTGAGTTGTCGTAGAACGACAGATACGCGTCGTAGTTCCTTGACCGCGAAGGAACCAGGTCAGTATTGTTCCAGGAAATATTCCCTCCATTCGCGACGTCGATCCGCGGGGTGATCGCGGTGTAGTCGGGATACGCCAGCGTCGTGGAATAGGAAAGGCGGGCGTCAAACCATGAGAGGGGCTTGTACCGCAACGAGACGTCCGGGAGCCAGTAGGCGTGATCGCGCTCCACCAGCGTGTCGTAGCCGTCGAACTCCGCATACGCGAAGGTATGCTGAATATCCTGCGGTGCAACATACGCCGTCCGGAAATCCTGATAGCGGACACCCGGAATGAGCGTGATCTCTTCGCCGATATTGAAGGTCTCCATGACGTAGGCCGCGCTCTGGTGCTCGAATCCATGATAATTGTGAGTCGAGGAGGCGGTGATGTTGTGGGCATAACCCTCCGCGTCAACCTGCTCGATCGCGAGTACGTTATCCTGGAGATAGTTCGCCATCGTCCCGGCCATCGCGTAGTTCATGGCGTAGGCCATCGGGTAGTCACCGTTCAGGAATTTGCCGTACGTGAAGGTCGGGTCGATGAACCCGGTGATCGGTATCCCTCCCTGCTCGACCTTGACACCCGGGAACCGGGAGGCGATCATCTTTGCCACGATTGTGGCGCTGGGGGAGCTGAAGGATGTCGAGTGATTGTCGAACTGTTCATAGACGTAGGATCGGGGCTGATAGCTGAACTTCCCTCCGAATTTGATCACGGAGGTGACGAGTTCCGAAAAGTCGATCGGAGCGTCGAGGTCCAACGAGGCCGTCAGCGCACGGTCCCTCGTCCAGCTGTTGGAACTCTGGACTGTCGAGAGAAAAGTCTGGGCGGGATTATTGACCGCCGAGATGGGGACCGACTCGGGGTTGACGGAGGTTCGGTTCCCAAATTGGGTGAGACCGGGATCCTGGGTCTGGGTGAAGGTCACCGTCCAATCCTGAGGGTCTTTTGTCTCCGAGTACGTGTGCGCCAGCCGGAGGACGGCATGGATCGCCGGCAGCTGCTGGTCGAGCTCGAGCGAGTTCGTAATTGAGTTGAGCGTGCTTTTCGTGTCGGAGGAGGTAAAGCTGTGATAGTTGGTGGCGCCGAGCGTGAAGTTCTCCTGGCGGGTTTCCGTGTTCGTGGTGCCGGAGCTGAGAAAATTCGTCAGCGTGATCTTGCCGTTGGGGAGCCGGTAGTCGATGACGAGGCTGCCGTTCGCCCTTTCTCTATCCCTCGGAAGGTCGTTGATGGCCAGCGACGTTATCGTGTAGTCCACCTGATTGTTTTTCGCCTGCTGATATCCGGCTGAGAGTTCGTTCGAGCTGAGGTTCTTCCTTTCGAAATCGGCCTGAGCGAGAATCCCGAGGCTGTGGTCTTCAAAGAACCGCCCCTCGACGCTCGCGACGTATTTGTAGTTATTGTACTTGTTCGGCGCATCGGGAAGACCGTCATATCCCCCCTGCCCGATGAGGCTCAGCCCAAGCCCGGATTTCTCCGTCGCGGCCTCCTTCATCCTGAAGTTCACGGTGCCGCCGAGAACGTCGGGATCCTGATCCGGAGTCACGGATTTCGATACTTCGATGCCGTCGAGTGAGTAGGGAGAGATCATGCTCAGGTCGGCGCTCCGGTCGTTGGCATTCGACGACGACATGCGGACGCCGTCGATGAGGATGGCGTTGTACTTCGGCTGAAGTCCGCGCACCACGATCTCGTTTCCCTCACCTCCGTTCCGGAGTACCGCGACCCCAGGGAGCCGGCCAACCGCCTCCGCGGCATTGGCGTCCGGCAGCTCCTGAATCCTCGCGGCAGAGACAACGCTGACAATCTGCTGGGATGAGAGCTGGGTATTGATTGCTTCGCTTTGACCGGCCGCCTGCGCAGTCACGACGACCGTTTCCCCCTGGAGGGCAACACTCTGGAGCCTGAAATCTTCCTTCAGGTCCACGCCTGCCTCGACGGTCGCGGAGACCGTCACCGGCTCATACCCGATGTAGGTAACGCCGATCGTATACGACCCTGGCGGCACATTGCGGATGACATATTTGCCTTCCGGGTCGGTCGAGGCACCGAGGCTCGTCCCGGAGAGAATGACGGTGGCGCCGGGGAGCAGTTCGCCGGTGGACTTATCCCGCACCACGCCGGCGATGTTAGGGTTCGTGCCGGCTGTTGCGTCCGCTCCGATGAGGGCCATCGCGAGGATCAGCAGTGCCCCCGCGGCGATGATCTTTGTCTTCATACAAGTCTCTTCCGAATGTATGACGAGTTCGCTAGAGTTTTCCCGCTCCTCAACCCATTCCCTCTCACTTTACCTGGTACGCTTTTCCCGATCCAACCTTGACGCTCGACGGAGTCTCCTGTCTCTGCGGTTCTGCGGCCTCGCCGACGAGGAAGCTTGCGCCGAGGATCGCCGCTTCCCCATCGTTGAGGTGGGACCGCACAATCGAGGACTTTTTATTGTTGAGCGCCAGAACATTGTCATCGAACGACCGGATGGTCGGTTCCATCATAAGATCTCCGGCATTCATGAGGCCGCCGGAAAGAATGATCGCCTCCGGATCGAAAACCGCGGCCGTGTTCGAGAGGACCCGCCCGAGAATTTTTCCGGTCACTTCGAACGCCTCCCGGGCGATCGGATCGCCCCGGCGGGCGGCCTCGTAGATCTTGTCCGCCGTGAGCTTCGTGAAGGGAATCGAGCGCAACTCGGACTCCTCGGTCGACCGGGCCATCAGTTCGGCGGCGGTTCTCCGGATCCCGGTCGCGGAGACGTACGTCTCGACACATCCGCGCCGTCGGCATCCGCAGAGTCTTCCCCCGGGTTCGATCGTCATGTGTCCGAGTTCTCCGGCAACACCGTTCTCGCCGTGGAGAAGGCGCCCGTCAATGACAATGCCGGCGCCAAGCCCGGTCCCGATCGTGAGAACGACAAAATTCCTCATTCCCCGCGCCGCACCGTATTTCATTTCCCCGATGGCCGCGGCGTTGCTGTCATTCGTGACCACGATCGGCACGTCGAAATGCGTTTTCAGGAGCGACACAATATTGATGGAGTTCCATCTCAGGTTTGCTGGTCCCTGGATCGTCCCTTCACGCTGTCGGGCCGCGGGGGATGCCACGCCGATCCCGCCGACCGCTTTCCCCGGAACCCATTCCTCCAGAAGCCCGGTGATCGCTCCTGCGAGCTTTGCGGCGAAGTCATCCACCGAGGTGCACGTCTGCGTAAGAAAACCCGCCTTCCCGATGCATTCGCCTCTTCCGTTGACGATTCCGGCAATGGTGTTCGTCCCGCCGATATCGATGCCTACTTTGTATCCCTGATGTGCCATGAACGAGAAGTTGTCTTAGAGTGTGATTCTGTAGTCGGTGAAGATTCTCCGGATCGAGAGAGCCGCCGCACCGAGAAGGGGCGGACTGTCGGTGAGCGATGTGGCGAGGACGACGGTGTTCCTTTGCTTGCCCAGGAATCCGCGCCGCTCGACTGTTTCCATGATGACCGGATAGATGATGTTCCAGACCTTCACGACCGATCCGCCGATGACGATGTTCTGGGGGTCGATCGTTCTGATGATGCTGGCGATGCCGAGTCCGATGTACTCCGCGGATTTTCTAAACGCGGCGACGGCACTCTGATCGCCGCCAAGGGCCCGGTCGGCGAGCTCTTCGATTCCGGGGCTCCCGTTCGGATGCGTCGCGAGGGCCGTGTAGTAGCGTACTGTCGCCCTGTCGCACGCGTAGACTTCCCAGCATCCTCTGTTACCGCAAGAGCAGGGTTCCCCCCCTTCGACGAGCGTCATGTGTCCGTACTCTCCCGCCGCATGCGAGCTTCCGCTGAGGATGTGGTTGTCGACGACGATTCCTGCGCCGATTCCCCGACCAATCGAGAGGAAGATGAAGCTCGACGAAGGAACCCGGTGTTTTCCGAGGATGAGTTCGGCGAGCGCCGAGGCTTTGGCGTCATTCTCGATCGTGAGGAGCTCCACTTCCGGGCTGTGTTCCTGAACGATTGTTCCGATGTCGAGATCCTGCCAGCCGAGGTTGGAGGAATAGACGACGCGCGAGTGACCCGAGTCGACAATACCGGCAACGGTGACACCGATGTTTTTCAGCGGCCGCGACTGATTCTCGCGGAGCATCTGTTTCAGGGAGTCGAGGCAACTCGGAATGAATGCCCCGGGGTTGGCGGATTCGGTCTTGATGCTCCTCTTGTCAAGGACTGTCCCGTCAATATCGACAATGGCGAGAGTGGTGAGAAGCGAGTCAACGTAGATGGCGCCGACATAGTTTCGCTCCCGCTTGATGCTCAGGTCGAGGGGGTTCCTTCCGATCTCGTTGTTCCTGGAAACCTCCTCGTGAACAAGCTCTTCATCCAACAAGCTCGTGACGATGTTCGAGACGGTGCTCTTATTCAGCCCGGTGATCTTTGAGATTTTGGTCCTGGAGATGGGCTGTTTTTCCCGGATCGCGTTGAGGATGATGGAACGGTTGATGTTGCGCCCCACCTTCGGGTTGATGCTCGTAATCTGGTTGTATCTCTTCTTCACTTTGCGGGGCGATTTCTAATTACTTTATTGTTTATACAAACTAATATGGCGCACTTTTTGAGAATTTAGACTACTTCGGCCACTTGTAATTAGTTTGGTGATCCAACAAATTAATTCGAGTATAGAGCTTTCTTTCCGATTTGTCAAGTACTTTCTTTTCAGATCGTAAGAATTAATATTTGAGACGGGGGTGTTGTGGCTCAAACTCGAGGAAGCAGGGCCAAAGGATGATTGATGCGGTCGTACGGGCTGGGAAAATGCTAAACGGCGGCAGGCTCATCGCCCAACGCTACGGAGTTCTTGATCCGCTCGGCATCAAGCGAAAGGGAGTGGAGTGGCTCAAACATCTCATAAAGAACGAGGCTCGTCGCGCCTAACGCCACTGCCTCTCCCCCGTGCGCCGTTGCCCGAACCTGCACCGCTTCGGCAGGGACCGAGAGGGCATCTGTATGAATCTTGGCACGGAGAAGGCTGATGAGGGCCGGCGAGCTTTGTGCCAATTTGCCTCCGATGAGGATGAGCTCCGGGTTAAGAAGATTGATGAGGTTGATGCAGAGGAGACTCAGAAGCGAGGCACACTCCTCAATGATCTCTCGCGCAAGGTTTTCCCCGTTCGCCTCCCGGTCGGCGATTGAGATGACGGAAAGCTGCTCCTCCGGAATGTTCTTCTTCCTTGCGTAACTCCGGACAAGATTCGCGTCCGTGAGGATCTGGCCGAAGATTGTCTGACCGTTGTAAAGGAGCGGAAAATGTTCCCTGTAATGGGATGACGGAACAAGCTCCGTGTACCCTATCTCCCCCGCGCTCGAGGTGAAACCCCGATGGAGGCGGCCGTGAATCATGATCCCGGCTCCGAGCCCGTCTCCGATGAAGAGGTTGACGAGGTTCTTCGTCCCCTTCGCAGCGCCAAGAAGATATTCACCGACGGTCATCGCCTTAACATCATTTTCCACATACATCGGCACCCTGAAGTGCGCTTCGAGCTGATCGCTTAATGATTCCCCCTCCCATGACTTCTTATTGTGCGATATCGTCAGCCGGTTTGTTTTGTAGTCGATCAGTCCCTGCACACCAAGCCCGATCCCGACGAGGCGGGATTGAGGGAAGCCGGCCTCACCGAGAAGCGACGTGATCGTTTCGATCACCCGGGAGAGGACTTCGCGTGCGGGAGTCTCGACGGTATGGGCAAACGTTCTGCGCTGAAGTATGGTGGCGTTAAGGTCGGTGAGAACGACGGTCGTGTGGGTCATCCCGAGATCCACGCCGGCGACAAGCCCCGCCAGAGGAACAAACCTGAGAAGGATTCGCTTTCGTCCGACCTTCGGGTTCGCTTCGTCCTTCCCGGAGGTCTCCAGAAAGCCCGCTTTGATCAGCTTCGCGACGAGCTCTGTGACGTACGCTTTGTTGAGATCGCACGCGTTGGCGATTTCGACGCGCGAGATTTCGCCGCTGTCCCGCACCAGGCGAAGGATCCGGACTTCGTTCGGTTCGCGGATGAGGAGCGATCGCTGCTTAATGACATCCCACAAAGCGTTGTTCCATCCAGCAGGTACGGGAGATTTGTCTGTTGATCGGGAATAACCTACCTGAAATTGTGACAAAAATCAAGAGTTCCAGGCACTGGCGAGGGGGGAATCGGATCGCGAGGTACAAAAAAAGGGCGAACCGTTTCCGGTCCGCCCTCCTCCATTGCCGTCCATTCACCTTAGCCAGCCTCTGCCGACGGCAACGAGGTTTCCATTCTCGCATCCATCTTTGGAACATTCAAACCGCATCTCCTCACTTCACGACAAGCATCCGCCGGTCGCCGTCACGCATGAGGATCCGGTAGCTCCCCCCGTCGTGGGCAAAGGAGCTTGAGGTGATCTCAGAGACCGTTACGGAAATCGCGGGCGAGCCGTCCAGGATCGCCTTTAAGTCCCCGGCAGTCACCACCGCCCGGCCCGGGTTGTTCGCAAGCAGGACGACGTACCCTGTATCAATTCTCATCGGCCCTCCGGGGTCGTCGTTCCTTATTCCGGGGAGCACACCTCCCCATCCCATTGGGCCGCGTCGGGGACCGCACGGCGCAAAACCCTCGGGTCCAAAAAGAATCATCGGCGTTATTCTCACAAGAACGCTTCCCGAAGGATTCCCTCCCGTCCATGTGAGCACGAGGTCGCTGTCTGCGCTGACGGCATCGCTGTCCGCCTGACTGGTAATTGCAATGAGACCCGGAGGCGTCTCGATGGAGAACGTCCCCGCCGAGAACGAGGAAGAGCCGGTCACTTCAAAGTCATACGACGTTCCGCCGACGAAACTTACCCCCGCATCCGATCGGTCGAACAGCCGCGCAAAGATCGAGTAGAAGGTGCCGCCGAAAGGCCCCTCAACTTTCGTGAAGGTCCGGCGATTGCCGGCGTAATCAAGATAAACCGTTCCGATATCCTCCCCTGCGCGGAACCATCGTTCCCCCGCCGCTCTGAAGGTCGTGTCGAGCACGACAACGGAGGCACTCCCGCTGCGGGTCGTTCCCGTTGCAAGAGGACCGACGAATTCGTTCCAGGCGATACAGAACTCACCATCGCTGCTGTCGATGGGGATTCCGCTGAGTCTTGATACCGTCAGCTCATCCGATGCGATCGAAGCCGCCACGGAGCTTTGTGTCTGAGTCGACACACCGCTCACCGTGCTCCCCCCGATCGGCTGCGTGGAGTTTGTGCATCCAACAACTGCCACAACCGAAATCCCCCCGGCTATCCACAGAATAAGAGCCTTGATGTTGGTCGTCATGGAGTCCTCGCGTCTGTTACTTGATGAGGAGCATTTTACCGACTTTCACCGTCGGTCCGCTCGCAAGGCGATAGAAGTAAACACCGCTTGCAAGCGAAGAGCCGTCGAATGAAACTGTCTGGATCACACCGCCTTTTACGATCCCGTCGACGAGCGTCGTGACTTCCTGGCCGAGAAGGTTGTAGACCTTGAGGGTCGCAGGAGCCGTTGCCGGAAGGCTGAAAGAGATTTTTGTGACGGGATTGAACGGATTCGGATAGTTGCCGTTGAGCATCATGACCGCGGGAACCGGTACCGGCACGGCCGCGGCGACACCGGTCGTCGATGCAACCTCCCAGTCGTACCTGAGCGCGCGGTAGCTCACAACATTGTCGGGGAGGGAGAGTTCATAGAGTTTACTGCCGTCGCTCGTCACTTCGGTCGCCGCCATGTTGCAAGCTCCCCAGCCGATGAAGGTATTGCCGTTTGCTAGGCGCTGGACATCCCCCATGGCGACGCTCACGTAGTCGGGGTTGTTGCGGTACTGCCAGACAAGCGTCGCGGTCTTGTTCGCCTCATCCACCTGGTACTCGATCGCCCTGGAGAAGGCCGGTGTATGATAGTTTCCGTTGTCGAACATCGTGAAATCACCGTTCGGGAGCCGCCGGATATCGTGCTGATGTGAAAAGCCGATCGTGTCGTTGACAAAGGTGAACTCATTGTTCTTCCCCCCCATTCTCCAGATGATCGCCCCCGTCGTTCTATCGATCTTCGTGATCTCGTCAAGGTGACGGGAAGAGAGGAGAATATTCCCGTCGGCATCGAGATCGAGAGCATTGCTGTGGACGTAGTCGATTTGGCTCGCGGTGAGGTCTTCGTGCGTTGCGTCGGTGATCTTGAAGTGATCCCAACTCCGCCATTGGAAGACGACGTTTTTCTGGGCATCGAGCTCCTGGACAATGATGCCCACGACATTCGCGACGCTGTCGCCCCCTGGAACAACCTTGGACATGTCGACCGTTTCCGCGTCGTCCCCGATGAGGAGCGCGTGACCGTTCCGGAGAAGTTTCAGTTCGTGGAGGTCCGTGTTGTATCCGTTCCCGCACGCGTAGCTGTTGACGATGTTGTAGGACGAATCAAGCTCCTCGAACAGGAAGAGGCCTTCGTCGAAATAGGTAAGATGCCCGTTCGGCTGAAGGTCAAAGTCGATCGCCGTGGCGCTCAACTGGCGGTAGAAATCCGGACGTCCCGAGTTCCCGGCGATGATGAGATAGGGAGTCGAAACCGTCGTCGCCACCCACGGGAAACTGCCGAGAAAGATTGATCCCGGGGAGGTCGTGCTATCTTTTAATACGCTCAGACTGGGGAAACCGGGAGGGAGCGTGGAATCTTCCGCAGTCGCCGGATTTTTCCCCGTTACTTGCTCCTTCGCGTTTCGGGAGAGCATCCCCAGCATTTGCACGATCGAGACAGGTGCTTGGACACTCCGAGCAATCGTGAAGTCGAAATCGAATGGCGCAACCTGCTCGCCGTCTCCCAGTCGCAATCCACCCCGAACTACCACCGACACATGCTCGCCGAGGCCGAATGGAGCGGCGGGGGTAAAGAGCAGGGTCTTCCCGTCGTCGGAGAGTGTGAGGGTGCCAACATGAGGTCCGGTGACGCTCCCGGTGACCGAGACAATCCCGCCCACTACCGTCGAGGCGTCAACCGCCGTGATCGACCGTATGATGATGTTGGTCTGCGGCTTGTTCATGGCCGATCCGGGGAGGGGTGAAAGATAATTGATGTGAGGATTGGCCTCGGCCCTGGCAAGCAGCGACCCTAGCAGAAGGCACAAACTCAATCCCAGACATGCTTTCGCAATTCCCTTCATCTTCATCTCCTCTTCTTGATGCCGACCCGCGCAGTAGGGTATCAGGGGTGCGGGAAACGGCAAATGTTCAGTGCGAAGGCGTCGATCGGTGTGCGGGAGTCATCCCCGTTCAGCAGACGCACACCCTGCTCAGACGGCATCCTTGTTTAGACGCCGTCTGAACAGGGAGGTTTATTGCATTTCTGCCCATCCGCCCGCCAGGTTAATGTTACTTGAGCAGCATCATCTTCTTGACGGCCGCGAACGATCCGCTCTGGACCCGGTAGAAATAGACTCCGCTCGAGAGCGATGCGGCGTTAAAGGTCACGTTGTAGGTGCCGGCGCTCTGATTGGCTTCGACCAGAGTCGCAACAACCTGACCGAGGATGTTGTAGATTTTCACCGAAACCATCCCGGCCTTCGGAATCGTATACCGGATTGTCGTCGAAGGGTTGAACGGATTCGGGAAATTCTGTTCGACGTCGTACGAAGTCGGAACTACTGCCGCCGCGTTCTCCACCTCCGTAACCTGCAACGACAGGGATGCGGTCGCAGCGACCGGCAATCCGTTCCCATCGTACGTTGGCGAGCTTTGAGTACTTCCGACGAGGGTGTAGCCCGGGACATCGGCCGAGACCGTATAGGTGCCCGGAGCAAGGCCATCGATGACGAACCTGCCCTGGCCATCGGTCAGAGCATACCCGGCAATACCTCCGTTCGCGTAGCTGGCGAACACCATCGCGCCCTGGAACGGCCCGATGACATGGTTCGGGCCGAAGGACCGGGTCACCGAACCGCCGATCGAGGTGTAGCCGCGGGACGAATCAGGGAGAGGCCGGGGATAAATATCGATACCCGAGATCGCGTTGCCGCTCAGCGTGATCGCCGTCGCTTTGCTCCAGGAAAGTCCTTCCGAACCGTTGCTGTAGAACGCCGGTGCGTAATCTCCGACCGGGAGCGCAAGGATATAATACGAACCCGGGACAAGATCCGTGAAGGTGTACGCACCGAGCGAATCAGTCTCAGAGAAGTAGGCCGTGATTGGATGGAACGCGGTGATGGCGACAAACGATTCTGGCTCCCTGAACGCGATCATTCGCGCGCGGACACCGGCGTTCGCGACCGTATCGAGCACCTCCCCACTGATCGATCCGAGAGCTAGCGGCGGAAGGGCGGAAAGGTTGAAGTCGATATCCAGGCTGTCCGCCGTCAGCGGGATGAGATCGCTGAGGAGGAGATACGCCTTTTCATTGTAGAATTGCGGAGCGTAACCGGGCGAGACGACGAAGGCGATGTAAATCCCTTCTGGGATCTTCATCGAATAGGCGCCGGTCGAGTCGATGCCGGTGCTGAAAACAAACCTGGACTTGCCCCTCAGCCTGAAATCGATCCCTTTGTTCAGCTCCAGAAAATCGCGCACGGAGGCGGCGTTGAAGGCAAAATCGGCGTTGACGAAGTAGACCTTTGTGCCGCTCACAGGGAGAGGCAATCCGAGCGTGTCGTCGACGCTCCCCGCAACCGTAAATTCCGGAAGCACAACGGCGGTCTTGTTTCGCAGCTTGAAATCGGCAGTGGCGACCGACGGTGAATCGGCAACGATAACCGGGTTGGCTAACGCGGCGGAGTTCTTGCCGTCAAACCATTGGTCTGCGTATGTGCCGTTGATGGGAATGGCATGGAGATAGTAGCTGCCGAGATCGATGTGCGTCAGACGGTACATACCGAGGGAATCCGTGACCGCGTCATACGAGAAACAATTGTGTGGGTCGCGTTTCAACGCGCGAACGAGGACCCCCTTGATCGGCTGGCCGAGCGTGTCCGTGACCTTCCCGCCGATGATTCCGTTGGAATTGCTGACCATCACCTGAAACTCCTGATCGGCCCTCCCGCCGCCGCTCGATTTTGCGACGACATGAATGGGAACGATCCCTCTCATCATGGGCGTCATGGTGATAAGTCCGGTGACGCTGTCGCAGCTGACGGGCGCATCAAAGACCGGGAGGGGGTTGTTGACAAAATAATGGATCACCGCAGAGGCGTTCGACGAAACCGCGGTCACCGTATATTGGTACTGGACACCGACCTGGGCCGTCAGCGGCGGCGTAGAGGTAATGTTCACCTCGTCGCGCGTGTCTCGTCCCACCGAAATCACCGTCGCGAAGTTGCTTTGAATGAGGATGCTCGACGTCGTCGTGGCTGTGACGAAATAGGCATAGAACTTCGGTGTGGGCCCAAGGTTCCCCCCCGGATAGTTGACCGAAATCACCATCGGAGGAAGGGTGTCGACACACACTGTGTCCGACGTCGTCGCCACAAGGACCGTATCTCCTCGCGGCTGTTCATCCTCGACGAGCGGAGTGTAGAGTTCGTTCACACGGTAGACGGAGTACGCTGTGCTCAAGGACAATGCGGGACGAGTCCAGTCCAGCCGGACGATACCCCTATCCTCCTTCGCATCGAGATGGAAAGCGTTCTTCAGGGGAATCGGGGGGATTTCCACGGTGACGGTATTAGAAGAGAACCACACGCCCTCCATCGACTTGCCGCGGACAAAATAGGCGTACCCTTTTGAGCTCGAGAGACTCGTGTTCGGAACATGATCCACATAGTCCCTGTCGGTCGTCGAATCGATCAACGAGAAGCTCGTCGAGTCCTTCACGGGAAGGTCCGATCGGTAGATCAGATAGAAGGAGAAAGGTGTGTTGAGTGGATTCTGCCAGGAGAGCCTGACCGCGCCGGAAGGATCAACCTGGGCAACATAGAGTGAAAGAACCGGCACGCTTTGCGCGTAGACTGATCGCGTGAGCCCAAAGAGAGAGAGAAACGAGAACACGAAAATGGTAATCCAACGTTGCGCCTTCATGATCCCTCCTGCCTGTTTGAACATTGACGTACATTGATCTGATTCGATGGCTATCCTCCTGCAATCAAGATGCCATTCAAAATGCCTCAAAATTGGTTGAATTTGTGGAGTTTCAGCTGCGGGATGCAAAGATTGCACTGCCCGATGCAAAACGTGCACGGGAGTATCGAGAGGAGCTAGTACCCATTCTACTAAGTGATCTTGTATTCAATTACGCAGTGCCGCTCCAAACTGCACCAGCGCCAAATCAGAACACAAGATTACTTTTGGGAAGCGGCACTAGAAGCCGAAACTGAGCGAAAGAAGAGGGCCGTCTGCGGTCGCGGAGATCCTTCCGGAATACCGATCTCCATCACCCTGGAATGTCAGCACTTCGACTTCGGAGAGAAGGTAGGTGATCCCGAAAGCCGCTGCGGAGTATATTTCCCCTTTGTAGTACCGGTTGTAGACGGTATACCGCGACGCGGCAAGCGAAGGTGTGTTGGCGCTTAGGTAGGAGTTGCGCGCGCTCCTTCGTTGCACGTCACAATAGATGAACCCGAAGACTTCCACGCCTCCAGCCGCGATGAATGCGTAGCCACTTGTCGAGCGTCCATCGTGGAGTTGTTCCCATCCGGGGAAAAGGGCGGTTCGAAATGAGACTTCACTCCTGCCAGATGCGCCCGGGTGAGCGATGGGGAGCGACGTCCGAGCCGCAAAGAAATTCTGGCGAACCTTGTCGAAG
The DNA here is from genome assembly GCA_035505655.1 of Bacteroidota bacterium. Taxonomy (GTDB): domain Bacteria; phylum Bacteroidota; class Ignavibacteria; order UBA10030; family UBA8401; genus JAGVPT01. Next base: position 36,623 of record DATJQP010000055.1, on the reverse strand, counting down.
ATATTGAGGATCTTGGGTGAAGTGAGCTGAGGATCGAGGGCAAAGCTCGAGTCGCGCTGAAGGATGTTCCAGAAGTGAGGCTCGGCAAATGCGGATCTATCCTGCGCAATAAGCGAGAAGGCGATATACTTTTCGATCTGAACCCGAACAGAGTCGTTCAACCCCGGCTGGTCCAGATCTCTCCGTCCCTCCAGCTCCGCCGATGAATAGGACCCCGATTCATAAAGCTGACGAATCTTCACCGCCTCAGAATCATCAAGGCCAGCCGTTTGTGCAAGGGATGGTACGGCAGTGGAGAGAATCATGCAGGGAAGGAAAACGGACCACGATTTGCCGAGACCGATCATGGCCTTTTCCGCTCCTCGAGATTAAAGGAGAGACGAAGCGTATCTCCCTTCACGACAGCCGCCTCATAAAGGAGATCCTCAAAAGCAGGATTATGGATTCTGATCTTCCGCGTTCCGGCACTCGCGATGAGGGGCTTGTCGAGCGGAGTCGTATCGCGGTAGTGGTCGTCGATGTAGACCTCCCCCCATGGTAAAACCCTTATGACAATAAACCCTGCCTGATCCAGGAAGTTCGACTCAACGACGACCTCGCTGTCTCCCGGTACCACAATCCTTTTCGAAACCGGAACGAACATCGGATTCGAGAAAGTGATGGTGCATGGCCCCGACTTTACACGCACGGCTTTCGAAAATGGCGTCTGTCCCAGGTAGATGTCGTTAACATAGACCATCCCCCACGGGACGCAACGCACGACGACCGAACCTGAATCGCCCCGAGGCCGGACGGGAGCCGTAGACGGCAATGCGGAATGATGCCCCGCCGCCGCAATTTCGGATTCATGCCGGGAGCTCCGCTCAGGGAGCTCCGTCGCCGGTTGCGGAGCAGTATCCGGTTTCGCCTCGCGGACCGGAGGAACGCCGAGGGTTTCGACCGCGACATTCGTTGCCCGGTGTTCACGCTTCACCGAGAAAAAAGCATAGAGAAGGGCGGCGATGACCAATATGGCAAAGGCTGCCGTCGAAGCGTACCGACGGAGAGGCGCTGCGTGATGCTTCGGGGCGGTTGTGCCTCCCTCCCCGAGGAGATCGAGTACTTCATCCGCCGACGCCGGCCGTTCCCCTTTCGCCGGTGAGAGTAAGAGTCGCAGAATGGACGAGAGATCGTCCGGGAGTTGGCGGAGATCCTCCTCGATCGCGCGAGGAGTGAAGGCAAGGACCTTCCTGATGCACTCGGAGTACGACTGACCGTCGAAGATTCTTTTCCCGGTCGACAATTCAAGGAGGGTCACGGCGAGGGAAAAAAGATCGCTCCGGGCATCGACCGCTTCTCCGCGGGCCTGCTCGGGCGACATATACGCCGGGGTCCCGAGCACCATCCCATCCATGGTGAGAACGGGAGATCGGGGGACCGTGGCAAGGCCGAAATCGGTCACCTTCATCGTTCCCGAAGTTTCCACAAGGATGTTTCCCGGCTTGATATCCCTGTGGAAGATCCCTTTTTTGTGCGCCGCGGAGAGCCCTGTGAGGACATCGCGCAGAGCCCTCCGGACAAACTCCGGGCTCTGCTTTCCCTCGAGTTCGAGGATCTCCTTGAGCGACCTCCCCTCGACGAATTCCATGACGATTGCGGGGGCACCGTCGAGCTCTGTCAGGTCGAAGACCTGGACGATGTTCTCCGATTTCAGCGCCGCGCAGGCGCGTGCCTCCCGCCGGAACCGCTCCACATAATCGACGTCGCCGAGCTGGCTCTTGTTAAGCACCTTGAGGAGCACGGTCCGGTCGAGGTTAACCTGGTACGCCCTGTAGACTGTCGTCGTGGTGCTTTCGCTGAGCGTATCGTCGAGCCTGAACGCCTGATCAGCCAATATTCCATTCCTTGAGCTTGTATTGCAGCCAGCGGAGCGAAACTCCGAGGCGCTCCGCCGTCTGTTTCCGGTTTCCCCCCATCTCATTAAGGGTGAGCCTCACGAGATCCTTCTCAAATTCATCGAGGTTCTTGCCGCTCGTTGCCGCGGGGCCGGGGTTTCCCGTCGCTACATCCTCGCGCCGAAGCTCCGTGCCCGAACACAAGACGACTCCGCGTTCGATGACGTTTTGAAGCTCACGGACGTTCCCCTGCCAGGCATTCCCCATGAGGAACTGCATCGCCTCCGCGCCGATGCGCTGGACTTTCCGGTTGTGAGCCTGGCAGGCCGCGAGGAAAAAGGACTCGGCGAGGAGAGGAATATCTTCGCTCCGTTCCCGAAGCGCCGGCAATTGGATCGTGACGACATTGAGCCGGTAGAAGAGGTCTTCTCGGAAGCGCCCGGCCGCAATTTCGTCCTGAAGGTTCTTGTTCGTTGCGGCGATAATCCGGACGTCGACCTTTCTGTCTCTCGTTTCTCCCACTCTCCGGATCTCCCGTTGCTGGAGGACATGAAGGATTTTTGCCTGGAGGGGAACCGGAAGGTCGGCAATCTCGTCAAGAAAGAGCGTTCCCTCGTGTGCGCTCTCAATGAGTCCTTTCCGGTCGGCGTGGGCTCCGGTGAAAGCCCCCCTCGTGTGTCCGAAGAGCTCGCTTTCCAGCAGTTGTTCGGGGATCGCAGAGCAATTGACGCTCACGAAGGCCTTCTGCCCTCTCGCTCCGTTGAAGTGGATGGCCCGCGCGACGACATCCTTCCCCGTGCCGCTCTCCCCGGTGATGAGGACCGAAACGTCCACATCCAGCACCTTCTCGACGAGTTCAAGGACGTCCCGCCAGCGTTTGCTCTTTCCGACGATCCCTTTGAATTTCGCGGGAGTCGTCACCTCGTTTCTCAGCCTCTTGTTCTCCTCCTGGAGATCGGCAAATTTCCGGGCATTCTCGATGGCGATCGCGGAGAGGCCCGCAAAAACCGTGAGGAACTTCACCGCTTCGTCCGTGAACGCATGTCGCGATTTTGCGCTGTCGAGGTACACCGCACCGATGAGCCGGTCGCCGGCGCGGAGAGGGATGCAGACAATGGAGAGAATCTTTTGCGCGATAATGCTCGTCGAGGCCTCGAACCGCTGATCCGTGAGGGCGTCGAAACTGAGAACTGGTTTGCCGGTCTGGAGGACCGTCGAGACGACTGAGGAAGAGGCCGCGAGACGGCTCGCTCCGTCCGTCTCGGTGAAGTTGCGTGATGCAACGACCGTGAATCCGCCCGGAGCCGCCGCGTCCGCAAGAAGGACGAACGCCCGCTCCGCGCTGAGATGGACTATGGCGATTTCGAGAACCTTCGCGAGAAGTTCGGAAGGTTCAAGAATCGAATTGACCACCTGCGCAACCTCGAAGAGAGCGTCGACGTTGTCGTTGGCTTCCGTGCTCATGCTCAGTTGACCACAAACGAAGATTCTTTCGAACGCGCCGAATTCCCGTACTCGTCGACAACGGCGATGGTCCAGAAGTAGCTTCCCTGAGCCAGCGTGGACGGGTATTGGTACGTGTAGAGATGACTCCCGACATTATCCTGTGACCAGACGGTCTGCTCGATCCCTGCGTCTGTCCGCACCACGGTGAGGGTGTACGTATAGATGAAGCGGACGTTTGGGGCGGACCAGACGAGGAGGGGCGAATTGGACACGGTATCGCCTGAAGCCGGGGTGACCGGCGTCGCTTCGTCTTCGATCGTCCGGGTGACGTAGAACGGGGCGCTCGTGCTTGTCGCTCCTTCCCTGTCGCGGGCCACGATTGTCAGCGGCTTTCCGACAAGCCATTCAATATTGTTGGAGGGAATCTCGTACGACGTCAACGTCAGTTGGAAATTCTTGTCGGTCACTGAATATGTAAGCGGATAGTATGTGGAATCGACGGAGAACCACGCGGAGTCGAGGTCGGTAACTCCGTTCGGGTCCGTGATCGAGGCGGTGATGCCGGCAAAGTACGCGGGGTTCGGCCACCACTGATCGATCTTCGTCGTCACGACGTTTGCGGAGGTGATCACGGGGGCCCCGTCGAGCGCGAAAACCGTGTACTGGCTTCCCCCCGCCCCGATCGTCACCCGTAGAGTTTCCGGGACGAACCCATCCTTCGCAACACTTACCTCGTACGCCCCCGCACCGATCGACGGGTAGGTGAAGTTCCCCGCGGAGTCGGTCAGCACGGTGACGGTTGTGGGGTTCGTCGAAACGGTTGCGCCGGCTACTCCGGTTTGAGGAAGGTCCAGAAGCGTCACCTTGCCGCTGTAAGCACCTGTCCCTGTGTAGCCCGGGGATTGCGGATCGAGGGGATTATCGTGGGGAGCATTTCCTGCACATCCACCGATAAAGAACGCTGTGACAACGACTTGGTAGATAACAATGAGCCGAAATGTCCGCATAGCGTTCTTTTTGACCAAAAGAGTGCTGACTCAAATATCAGGTGAAAAATCCTGAGACGCAACACTCCCAAGGACTATCCATGAGAAGTGTGACCGACGTCTCCTTCATTCTGGAGGCCCGACATTTGGCAAGGAAGGGGAACGGTCACGCTACTTTTGCTCCGACATCCAGCATTGCAAGTCCCGCCGAGGCGGCGACGACCCTCCGTGCACCCGCCTTCTTTAGCGTTCTCGCGGCGGATTCGATCGTCGAGCCTGTCGTAATAACGTCGTCAACGAGAAGGAGGGATTTTCCCGAAACGCGTCCATATTCTTTCGGTCTTACATCGAACGCATCTCCCACATTCGACCTTCTCTCCTCGGCAGAGAGATGCGTTTGCGAGACAGTCCTCTTGGATCGTCGAATGATGTCGGCTGCAACGGGGCACTGAAGGACTCTCGCGATCCCGCGGCAGATCGACTCGCTTTGATTGTATCCCCTTTCCCGCAGCTTGCTCTTGTGCAGGGGGATCGGGATGACGGCGTCAAGATGCTCCATCTCCGGATCCGGGAGAAGGACTTTTGCCAAACGCAACCCGAGCTCGACCCCAAAGACAGTCACCGCGTCGTACTTCAGAAAGTGGACGATCCTTTGAAAGCTCCCTCCCTCCTCAAAATAGTATGCGGCCTGGAAGGCATCGACGGCCCCTCCGGCGGCGAATCGCTCCAGAAGAACCGTGAACGTGTAATCTCCGCGGCGGACGGGGCGGATGGAATTCCAGCACCGCGCGCAAATCCGGACTTCATCCGACAAAAGACGGGAGCCGCAGAGGAAACAGAGAGGCGGGAAGACAAAATCCTTGAACGGAGTGATGATCCCCCGGTATAACGAATGGAGCGTCATGCTCCCCCCTGATGTTTCCCCTTAGTCTTTTTTTTCCGTGAGCCGCCGGATCTCGTCCCGAAGCTGGGCGGCACGTTCGAATTCAAGGTCGCGTGAGGCACGCTCCATTTCCGCTTTCAACTCTTCAAGAAGATCGCTCTTCTGCTCCGGAGTGAGATACCTGATGATGGAATCCGCCACGGCGGGCATCGTCTCGCGCTCCCGTCGCTGATCGCGCGCCGTTTTGACGTCCGCGACCGCGGTCGAGGCGATGACTTCTTCGTAGCTTTTATAGATCGTCTTCGGCGTGATGTGATGTTCCTCGTTGAACGCGATCTGCTTCTCACGCCGCCGATTCGTCTCGTTCATCATCTTGGTCATCGAATCGGTCATCTTATCCGCATACATGATGACGGTGCCGTTGACATTGCGCGCGGTTCGCCCCGCTGTCTGGATGAGCGAGCGCTCGGACCTGAGGAAGCCCTCCTTGTCCGCGTCGAGGATGGCCACAAGCGAGACTTCCGGCAGGTCAAGCCCCTCCCTGAGGAGGTTCACGCCGATAAGGACGTCGAAGTTACCGAGGCGAAGATGGCGGAGGATTTCCACCCGCTCGAGGGCGTCGATTTCCGAATGGATATACCGGACCCGGATCCCGATGTTTTCGAGGTATTCCGTCAGATCTTCCGCCATGCGCTTCGTGAGCGTCGTGACGAGAATCCGCTCCTTGGCCGCCGCGCGTTTGCGGATCTCCCCGATAAGGTCGTCGATTTGGTTCTTCACCGGCCTGATCTCCACAACCGGGTCGACGAGGCCCGTCGGCCGGATCACCTGCTCGACGAACGCCCCTTTGCACTTTTCCATTTCGTATGGTCCCGGCGTTGCGCTGACAAAAATGACCGAGTTCACCATCTGTTCCCACTCGTCGAATTTCAGGGGACGGTTGTCGAGCGCGGAGGGAAGCCTGAATCCGTACTTCACGAGCGTTTCTTTCCGGGATCGGTCGCCGAAGTACATTCCCCCGATCTGGGGAACGGTGACGTGCGATTCGTCGATGATGAGGAGAAAATCTTTGGGAAAATAGTCGAAGAGGCAGTACGGCCTCGATCCCGCAGGTCGTCCGGCAAGATGACGCGAGTAGTTCTCGATTCCGCTGCAGTATCCCACCTCTCTCATCATCTCGATGTCAAATCTGGTCCGCTGCTCGAGCCGTTGCGCCTCGACGAGCTGGTTTTGGGAACGGAGAAGCTCAAGCTGCTCGTTGAGTTCCAGCTCAATCCCCTTGATCCCCCGATCGAGCGATTCACGGGTCGTCACAAATTGTTTTGCCGGATAGATGACCTCGTAGTCTGTCTCGCCGAGGATCGCGCCGTCGACTTTGTCAATGATCGAGATCTTTTCGATTTCATCGCCGAACCACTCCATCCGTATCGCCTCTTCGTTCTCGTACGCGGGAATGATCTCCACAACGTCGCCGCGCACCCTGAACGTGCCCCTGGTGAATTCGTAGTCGTTCCTGGCGTAGTAGATGTCGAGGAGCTTTCGGAGGAGGACGTTCCTCTCGATCTTCTCCCCTTTCTTGACGACGACCATCTGCTGCATCCACTCGTCGGGGGCTCCGATCCCGTAGATGGAGCTCACCGAAGCCACGACGATGACGTTCGGTTCGCCGCTCAGGAGCGCGCTGGTGGCCCGCAGGCGTAGCCGGTCAATCTCGTCGTTGACGGACGAGTCTTTCTGGATGTACGTGTCGGTCGTCGGGACGTAGGCTTCCGGCTGGTAATAATCGTAGTAGCTGATGAAAAACTCGACATGATCCTTCGGGAAGAAGCCCCTGAACTCGGCGTAGAGCTGAGCCGCGAGGGTCTTGTTGTGAGACATGATGAGAACCGGCCTGTCGGTCGCGGCGATGACATTGGAGATGGTGAAGGTCTTGCCGCTCCCGGTCACCCCGAGAAGGGTCTGGTACTTATCCCCTCGACGGAGTCCCTCGACAAGCTGGCGGATCGCCTCCGGCTGATCTCCTTCGGGTTTGTAGTCTGATGTCAGGCTGTAGATCACTCGTACACCATTCATTGATCACGCGGCGGGTCATCGAGAAAAATGTCGTTCCCCGGTCCGCGCTCGGAATTCAGAGGTGCGATGCCCTGCGTATGCGATCCATCAGCGCCCGACCGATGCCCGCCGGCTTGACCGGCTGGCAGTAGACCGTGTCGATGTTCGCCTCATCGCATTTTCGGAAGAAGGCATAGAGCTCGTGCGCATATTCGGCCGGGCTCCTGCATACCTTGGCCAGCCCAAAATCAGTCCCCGCCGGGGGGCGCCGCGTTCCGATATACCCCGTCGTAGAGCCGTAGTGTGGAATTCTTCCGCCGGCCACAATGAGAACACGCGCGCGGGGAGAGTAGTGCCGGTACTTCATCCCGGGACTTCGTGCCACGGCATTTTTCCGGACCACCGCCGGCCTGGTCGAGGGAACAATCTTCCGGAGTTGTTCCAGGGAGATTGCGCCGGCACGGAGTAAACGCGGAACCCTTCCCGTGCAATCCACGACCGTCGATTCCAGCCCGACGGGTGAGCGTCCTCCTTTCAGAATTCCGCCGATGCGACCGTTGAGGTCGGCATAGACGCTCTGCCACGTCGTCGAGCTCGGTCTTCCGGAAATGTTGGCGGAAGGGGCCGCGAGCGGGACGCCGCAGGCGCGGAGAAGTGCCCGGGCTGCGGGGTGTCGAGGCATCCTCACAGCGATCGTATGGAGTCCGGCCGTGGCGGTCAGCGGAACTTCGGGTTTCTTGGGGAGAACAACGGTGAGCGGTCCGGGGAAAAAGCGCCGGATGAAGAGGGCCGCCGCCGGAGTGATTGATTTCGCGAGGAGGGAGATTTCGTTCTTCTCCGCGACATGGGCTATGAACGGGTTGTCGGCGGGACGCTTTTTCGCGGCGAAAATTTTCTTCAGCGCACGTTCGTTGAAGACATCCGCTCCAAGGCCGTAGACGGTCTCGGTCGGAAAGGCGACGATTTCGCCACGCCGGATGAGACGCGCCGCAACGCGCGGAGACTGTGTGAGGAGCGTCTTCACAGAGGCACCTTCGGCTGGTTCCGCCTCATAGCTCGTCGATCGACCGGCGACCCGCGAAACCATCCTCCATGGAGTGCCAGTACAGGATATCCTCTTCCCCCAGTTGGAAGCAGAGATAGACCTCTTGCCCGTTCTTCCTGACGTGCGGGAAGTCGATAAGACCGTGGTCGAGTCCTTTCACCTGGATTCCGTCGTTCGAAAACATCTTTACGATCTCCACAAGCCTCTCAAGCTCCTGAGGATAGACCCGCTCGCCGTTCGGCCCCGATCCTCCGAAGTAGGTGTGCCGGTAAGCGTCAAACCCTTTGTCATTCAGCGTTCGCTTGAGGCCAGCCAGTTCCTCCACAAGGGGGAGTATGACCTTCAACGTCTTCCGGGCCTGCTCAAGGCTGAAATGTTTGGGGTGAAGAAAATTTCCCATCGGACCTTACCCTCGGCACAATCGGCCTATGCGGCGCCGGCTTCCTTCCCACCCGACCTCGCCACATTGAGGAATGCATCGCGGACAAACTCGGCCGCATTCGCGGCGAACGAATCGGGGACCGCCCTCTGAAGCTGCTCGTAGGTGATCGCCGTCCCGCCGGCGGAGATGCTGAGGTTGGGGTTGATGACTATCGTCCTCGCGGCTCCGGAGCACTTAAGAAGGACGCTCCCCTTTGAAGTCGGAAACACGGCCTCGATGATCGGTTGGACGACGATCGGAACGTTGAGGATTTTCATCGAATCGATGTTCTCCGCCTGCACGTCGATCCCCTGCCCCTTGAGGAACTGGAGTTGTTCGAGGATCACTTTCGACGCGATGGCGGCGATATCGTTCGCCACGAGCGAGAGTTTGATCTGTTCGGTTTTGAATTTGTTCCACTCTTTAACCGTCCCCGCGAGAATTGATTTTGTTGATTCAGAGATCATCGACGACTCCTGAAAAGTAGAGAAGTTAGTGCCTGAAGAAAAACTCCGCGAAGGGATCGAGGTGCTGCCGGAACCCGACTCCTACGCATTCTTGATTGTTTCCAGTCCGTGCCCGGCCGGACCCCGTTCGCTTCTCCTGAGGAGCCATGCGAACACCAGTCCGATCACGCCAAGGAAGGAGAACATAACCATGCTGGCCGTATAGGTTTGCGTTGAATCACGCAACAACCCGTTCAACCAGGGGAAAAGGGCGAGACCGAAATTCTGGATCATCGTCGTGAGGCCGAACGCTGTCCCCACCCGGTTTTCCTCCACGATGAGCGGGATGGAGGGCCACATGGCGGCGGGGACCATGACAAAGGCCGCGCCGAGAACGACCATCGGGAAAGCAGGGGGAATCATCGTAAAGGCCATCGAAAGGAAGGCCGGGATCATCAGGAGCGAGCCGATGAGCATGACGCTCGCCCGTCTGCCGAAACGATCCACCCATTGTCCGAAGAAGGGAGCGAAGACCATCGAAGCGAAGATGATGATCGTCGTCGTGCCGCCGGCGGTGCTGAACATGTGGAGAATATTATAGAACACCTGGTAAAAGAAGCCCCCCTCCGAGCCGGCAGTCATCGACAACCCCCACTTCGAATTGAAAAAATCGGTCGAGAGGGCCGTGAACGGAAAGATCGCCGAATAGAAGGTCACGCAAAGCAGGGTGACATACCAGTACGACGCTTTGAACTTCCTGACATCGGCGAGGACGATCTTGTCCCCACCGCCTTCTTCCTTCAACCCAAGCGCTTTTTCCCCCTTTTTGTCGAGGAGGTTGAAGATGAGGTTCGCGACGACGGAGACGACGCAGAACAGGACGGCCGCCCAGAGAGCCGATTTGTAATTCCCGAAATACTCCGCGATGAGAGCCTCGGTATTGAAGCTGAAGAGCGTGCCAAGCCGGCTCACGGTGAGACCGACGCCGAAGGAAAAAGCCAGCTCCTTTCCTTTGAACCAGCGCGTGAAAATCGCGCTTTGGGCCACGACGAGCGATTCAGAACCCCACCCAAAGATGAACCTCCCGCCGTAGAGGACATAGATGTTCGGAGCCATCGCGACGATCGCCGCCCCGACAGCCACGAGGAGGGTGAAGAGGAGGCTCGCCCGCCTCGTGCCGATCTTGTCGACAAGAAGTCCGCCGATGAAGACCGAAAGGATCGCCGCCACGCTGTAAAGGGTATACATCTGGCCGATCGCCTCCCTCCCGACTCCGAGAGCTGCGATGAGCGTCGGAGCAATCGCCCCCACGCTGTCGTACGCAAAGTAGCTCCCGAACGTAAGAAGGCTGACAAAGAGGAGTACCGTGTACCGATACGGCCTCCGGGAAGGGTTCCAGAATTGGAGGGAGGCTTCTGCCTGTTCGCTCATTATGATCTCCGGGAAGGGTCAGTTGACGTTTTTCAGGATCGCAAGAAGATAGTCCCAGAACCTCGCGACCGTGTCGATGTGGATCTTTTCGTCTGGAGAATGGACCCCTTCAAGGGTCGGCCCGAAGGAGACCATATCCATGCCGGGGTACTTTTCGCCGATGATGCCGCACTCGAGGCCGGCATGAATCGCCTTCACCTCCGGCTCTTTGCCGTAGAGGGACTTGTAGGTGGATTTTGCCGTTCCGAGGATTTTCGACTCCAGGTTCGGCTTCCACCCGGGGTATCCTTCCGCGAGAAGAATCTTTGCGCCGCCGAGCTCGAAGACGGCCGACACCATTTGAACGACCTCATCGATTTCCGAGGCGACGGAGCTTCGCTGGCTTGTCGTCATAATGACCCGATCCTTCTCCGTCCTGATGATCGCGACGTTTGTCGACGTCTCGACGAGGCCGGGGATATCCGCGCTCATTTTCATAACGCCGTGAGGAAGCGCGACGATGGTTTTGAGGATCGCGTCCTGCTGGTTCCGTTTCATGATCCGTCCCTTCCTGCCCGTCGGTCCCGGCTCAAGGGTGATCGAGAGGTCCGGCTCCACCGTCGCAAGCTCCGCCTTCATGACGGCGTTGCATTGCTCGACGATCGCTCTCGCCTTCTTCGCGCTCCTCGACGGCAGATGAACGACGGCGTCCGCCTCGCGCGGGATCGCATTGCTCTTATTTCCCCCTTCAAGCGAAGAGAGCCGGGCATCGGCCTTTTCGAGGGCCATGAGAACCCGGACGAGGAGTTTGATCGAGTTTCCCCTTCCCTTGTCGATCTCAAGCCCTGAATGGCCTCCGCGGAGTCCTTTTACGCGAACCGTGAACGGTGACGTTCCCGGAGCCGGGCTCTTGAGGCTCACCTTCCACGACCCAAGTGTGTTCCGTCCCCCGGAACATCCGACGTAGAGAGCTCCCTCCTCTTCCGAATCGAGGTTCATGAGTGTGCTGCTTTTGAGGAAGCCGGGTTTCAGGCTGTTTGCCCCGGTGAGGCCGGTCTCCTCGTCGATGGTGAAGAGAAACTCGAGCGGGCCGTGGAGAAGCGACTTGTCCTCCATGATGGCCAGGTTCGTCGCCACCGCGACGCCGTTGTCCGCGCCGAGGGTGGTCCCGTTCGCCATCATGAAGTTCCCCTTGCGGACGAGTTCGATGGGGTCTTTTTCAAAATCGTGGCTCGTCTCTTTGTTCTTCTCGCACACCATGTCGAGGTGCCCCTGGAGGCAGATGCTCGGCACTTTCTCACGCCCCGGGGAGGCCGGCTTTCTCACGACGACGTTGAGGACTTTATCCTGCTCGACTTCGAGACCGAGGCTTTTTGCGGTCCGGACAACGTAATTCGATATCGCCTTTTCGTTTTTCGAGCCGCGTGGAATCTTGCTGATCTCCGCAAAGTATTTCCACACGAGCTCGGGTTTTAGTCCGTCGATTGCGCTTGCCATGCGTTTGTTCCTTTCGATGCTGTTGGACAACGAGAGAAATTGTGCGTCACTTCGAGTCGCGGCGGCCTGAATCCGGCGCAGCGAGGAGAACGTCTTCAGGAGGACCGGACGATCCGTGAATATCGATGAGCTTGGACTCGTCGAGGCGGCGCATGAAGACCGAGATCCGATCGAGCATCGGACCGGTTTCCCCGCCAAATCGGTCGCTCATGCGGGAGGAAATTTCGCCGACCGTCGACCGCCCGTCGCATTGGTTCCAGAAGAAGCTCCCGATCTCGTCCAGCCTGAGCTCCATGTCTGGATTCGCCAGAAGCGGCACAAGCCAGCGCAATGCAAGCTTGCCGGTGAATTTCGGGACGAAGACGACGACGGTTCCGTCGGGCCCGGTCGTCGAACGGGCCGTCCTCGACGGTCTCAGTTCAACGAGATTGAGGCTTCCTTCCTTTTCTCCCTCCCGGTGTCTGTTCGTGCCGCTCATCGTCGGGCGCCGTCCGCGTTAAAAGACCGCCGTCGGAGGAGCGGGCTCGTCAGGACGCCCGGCATTTGCGAGCGGAACCCGGACAAGAAGCCAGCCGATAACGACAAAGATGAGAAGGCTCACGCCGAACGGGAACGGAAGGAATGCGAAGACTCCCGGAAGCAGGTCGCCGTACTTGACGTCAAAAAACGCCAGACCCGCGAAAAGTAATCCGATGAGAGCTTCGCCCGCAATAAGGCCCGCGGCAAGAAGAACGCCGGTATTCTCCACCCGCGCTTTCTGTGCGTCGTTGTGCCCCTTCGAGACGTTCATTCTGTCGACAAGACCTTTGATGACGCCGCCGATGAAAATCGCAAAGGTCGTTTCGAGCGGCAGGTACATTCCGACGCTGACGAGCATCGGGCTCTTCACCTGCATCGCGATAAATCCGAGACCCATGAGCATGCCGACAATAATGAGCGGCCACGCCATCTGTCCACCGACGATCCCCTGGGAAAGAAGGGCCATGAGGCTCGCCTGCGGCGCCGGCAGCGCATTCCCGCCGAATCCGGTCCCGCCCGTGTTGATGTCTCCCTGATGAAGGACGACGAGGGGGATGAACATCACGAGAGAGGCCATCGCGACACCCGCGAGGTCGCCGACCTGCATCTTCCACGGCGTCCCGCCAAGGATATGCCCTGCTTTGAGGTCCTGGAGCATCTCGCCCGCGACCGCGGCCGACACGCACACGACGGCCGCCACACCGAGAACGGCCGCAACACCCGACGTTCCCTTCATACCGAGCGCGACCATGAGGAGCGCGGCGACGAGGAGAGTCGAGAGAGTAAGGCCGCTGATCGGATTATTGCTCGATCCGATGATTCCAACAAGGTAACCGGAGACAGCCGCGAAGAAGAACCCTGCCACGATCATGACGACCGTCGCGACCAGCGCCGCGATGACGTCCTGCGCGAAGTAGTCATAGATGAAGAACGTCGCAACTGCTGCCGCGAGGATTCCCGCCATCACCCACTTGAAGTTCAGGTCCTGCTCCGTCCTTATCTGCACGTGCTCGCCCGTCGCAGCCTTCTTCACATCCCCGATGGAGCGGCCGATGCCGGTCATGAGGCTCTTCCTCATCCGGAAGAGGGTGAATGCGGCGCTGACAAGCATACCGCCGATGGCGATGGGACGCACAATGAACCGCCACACATTGTCGGCGAGAGCGATCCATGCCCCGGGGTTAGCGTCGTTTCCCGCCGGAAGGAGTGTCGGTCCGACGAAATAGGTGATGATAGGGACAAAAAGTCCCCACGCGAGAAGGCCGCCGCTGAAGTTCAGCGAGGCGAGCTTCGGTCCGATAATGTAGCCGACACCGATGTACGCCGGGCTTACGGCAGGGGAACTCAGGAGCACGCCGCTTTGCGCCGTGATGGTTCCGCTTTCGCGAAGGCCGATCGTCGCTTTCGAGAAGGAGACGAACTTTTCCCACGCCGCCGAGAAGATATTGAACTGCACCGCGGACTGGATGATCGCCCCGAACCCCATCGCGCCGAAGAGGAACTTCGCGCCGGTCCCGCCGCTCCGCCCGGCCTTATGGATCTCAGAAGCGGCGACCGACTCCGGGAAGGGGAGCTCGGCGTCTTCTACCATGACACGGCGCAGGAGGGCGACGAACATGATGCCGAGGACCCCTCCGACAAACATGATGACGGTCGAAATAACGTAATGCCCGGCGGTCGCGAACTCCGGCCAGATTCCCGCAATGAAGAAGGCGGGGATGGTGAAGATGGCCCCGGCCGCGACTGATTCGCCGATGGAGCCGACCGTTCGTGCAAAGTTCTCTTCGAGGACCGAACCTTTCATAAGCCGGAGAATCGCCATGCCGATGACGGCGGCGGGGTAGGTCGCGGCGATCGTCATGCCGGCTTTGAGGCCGAGATAGGCGTTCGCGGCTCCGAGCACAATGCACATGACAAGTCCGATGAGAAGGGCGCGAACGGAGAACTCCGTCATCGAGGTCTCAGCGGGGACATACGACTTGAACGCCTGGCCGCTCGATCCTGTGGTTTTAGTCTCAGCCATTATTTCTCTCCTTTGAGTTGGGTAAGAGGGGCGGAATTCTATCGCGCCCGGGGCCGTCGATTCCCCCCGCAGGGTCAGCTTTTCTTGAACATCGACGCAAAAACGTATCCCGCGATTTGCGGGTTCTCCTTCAGGCGGCGAACCGAATAGGCGTACCACTGTTTTCCGAACGGAGTGTAGACCCTGAGGCGGTGCCCTTCGGCAATGAGGCTGTTGCGCTTCTCCGTCCGGACGCCGAGAAGCATCTGAAACTCATATTCTTCCTTACGAAGTTTCAGCTCCCCGATCATCGTCTTCGCCCCATCGATGAGAATGTCATCGTGCGTCGCGATGCCCACATACGTCCTCGCTTCGAGAAGCATCCTGAGAAGGCGAAGGTAATTCTCCTGGATCTCCTTCCGCTGTTTGAAGGCGATCTCGGCCGGCTCTGAATAGATCCCTTTGCAAAGGCGCACGTTTGCCTTCTCGGCGACAAGCTGACGGATGTCGCTCTCGCTCCGGCGGAGATATGCCTGGATGACGATCCCGACGTTCGTGTAACTCCGCCTGACCTCACGAAAGACCCGGAGCGTGTCGTCGGTGCAGGTGTGGTCTTCCATGTCGATCCGGACGAAAATGTTCCGTTTCTTCGCGTCGGAAAGAATCTCTTCGACGTTAGACCGGCAGAATCTGGTGTCGATCTTCAGTCCGAGCTGTGTGAGTTTGATGGAGAGGTTTGCGTCAAGCCGGTGCTCAGCGATCGTCGAAAGGACGCGTTTGCACTCCTCGCGCGCCGCGACGGCTTCATCCCGCGTCGAGATATCCTCGCCGAGGACGTCAACGGTGGCCATAGCCCCGGCACCGTTGATGCCGCGAACGGCGGCAACGGCATCCGACAATTCCTCGCCGGCGATGTAGGGCTTTGCAAAGCGTGCGACGACGACCCGGGGAGTGAGAGGGATGAGTGCGACGATGAGTTCATTAAAGAGGTTCATGCAGCGTTATTCTATGCCGGAAATGGTGAGCCCCTGCGGATATTCGACGGCGAATTTCAGGCGCCACGATTTCTTCTCGCCGGGGTTGAGGTGGACATGCCATACGATCATCCCGTGATCGTCATGGGGGAGGTCTTTTTCAGCAGGATCGAGCTGTTCGACGTGGATCTTCTCGTTCTGCGAAACGGGAATATTGTCTTCGACACTTACCGTCTCGGGAGTCTTTCGCGTGTTTTCGAGGCTGTAGGAAAACTCGTAGGTGACCCTGACGTTCTTCGTGAACGTTCCGGTGTACTCGGTGAATCTGTTGAGAAGCTTTCGCTCGATCTTCACCGCCGGGTCCGCTCCAAGCGAAACTCTGAATGAATCACCGGGGGCGACGTTGGTCATGCGCGTCGTCGCGACAAAGTCGGCTCCGCTAAAGACGTTCGCCCCTCCCTCCAGGAACTGCATTTCGGTCGTGTTCTTCACCGCCGCGCTGAGATAAACAAAGGGCGACAGCTTGGGGGCTGCAGCATAGAAATACTCCGAATGAAGCGTTTCCGAAGCTATCGGCACCTGTTGCGGCGTGTTGTCCGAGGGAATGGATGCCTTGTTAACGACATGGAAGAGGGCCGAGAGCTCCCGGGTCTCGACCTGCGCCGTCTGGGGTTCGACCGCCCTCATGGCCGACTCCTCCTGGCCCTCCACGACAACCGCTTGCCGCGAAGCGGGCTGGAGTCCGGCTGCCTTCTGGAAAGGATGAGGCATCTCCCTCATTGATAGGTACCAAGGAAACAATTCCGGCTTCTCACCGCTCACATCGGGCCGGGCGGTCGAGAGGGTAAGGTCAATGTTGTTCCACTCTTCCCCCGTGTTCTGGCGGATCGTCGCCCGGTACGCGAGGGCAAGTTCGTGCGTCTCGGTATCGAAGCGGAGCTCATAGCCAGGTTGCCACCCCGCCCCGAAGACGACGTACTGGAGCGAGAGACGGACGCTTCCCTCTTTCGAAACCTGGACGATCACGTCGACGCTCTTCCTGGACCTGCGGGAACCGGGGGAAATCTGATTCATCTGGCGCTGGAGTGCGTCGATCTTTGCTTGCGTCTCTGATTTCTCTTTCGTTGCCTTCCGCTCGTCTCCAAGGATCTTTGTGAGGGATGCATCGATAAAGGCAAGTCCCTTCTGCCACTCGTCAACCGATGTGCGAGTCGATCTTGCATCCTTTCCGCTCCCCTCATCAGGCTGGGCTTTGATTGCCAGGATGTATGTGCGCTCGGAGCCGAGCACGGCAAGGCGGTCGTTGATCTCACTCATCGTGGCCTGGAGGTTGTCCATCTTTTGTTGAAGAAGGGCCAGCTTCTCTTCCGGGATGGTATCGAGAAAGGAGGTCTGTACTTTCACGTCGAGGATCTTTGCCCCGGCGGCCTCTCCGAAGACTCTTACGGATTGATCAAGCATCGCGGCGGGGAGGTCCGGAAAGGTGAGGAGGTACTGGCCGGAAGAGAGGGAGACTTCACCGGTTCTCGTCACGGCAGCGCGGTCTCCGTACACCGTAACCGCGACCGGTGCCGAGGTGACACGGACCGTTTGCGCCGCCGGAGATGCAAGAGGAGAAAGAAAACAGAGAAGAAAAACGAATCCCGGTTTCATACTACCCCCGGAGACGACGCCAGCAATCCTACCAGAGCATTCATGGACTCTCAGAGGGGGAAGACCAATGAGATCTGGGGTTGGATCCGCTTCTGCGTCGCGTAGTGAGTATTCCCGTTGGCGTCGGTGACCGGAACGAACGTCCACAAATAGAGGGTCGAAACGATCATGAACGGATAAGGCTTATACCCGATCGAAGCGTAGAGGAGAGATCGCTCGTCCAGAGTGAAGAGGTCCTTCCCGTTCCGGATATATTTCTTGTCATATCCCGCATCGAGCATGACAACGGGGATGAGCGAACCGGTCGACGTGCTGAAATGCAAGACCCCGCTCGTGTCGTTCTTGTCAAGCTTGGAAAATGTGCCGCGGATCTGAAGCTTTCCCAGGATCGCCAGCGTCAGGTCGCCAAAATACCCCGGCCCCGAGGACTTGAGACTGTTGAGAAGTTCCGCCTTGCTTGAAAAGGCGGTCCCGGCGAGTTCATACCGTTCAAGCTCGTAGAATGCATCGAAGTAGTTCGGGAGGAATTTGTCGCCGTCCCACCGTCGTTCGAATTTCGTGAAGAGGTTGACCAGGCCGAGCCCCGTGAAGTTCGTCTGCAAGCCGACCGCCTCACCGCTCCCGAACGAGACAATCTTCGCGTAGTCGCCGTAGAGCGTCGAGCTCACCGTCGGAACCCTGAGGAGCGGAAACGCGATATCAGCGCCGACTTCATTCATCGTGCCGCTGTTCATCGGCGTAGGCACGGTGCCGACCAGCCTGAAGGTGGTATCTTTGGAATCCTGCCGCATGTCTCCGGCCCACGTCGCGCCGACCTCCATCGCACCGAGGATCGGCGTTGCCGCGAGCGTTGTGAACTGCAACGGACGCGCGTACCCTCTCAGGCCAAACACCCCGGGACGGGCGATATCGCCGTAGACAGTCTCAAGCCCGTACTTGTTGAAGTTGAGGTCGAATTCGGTACCGAGCCTCCGGTCGTCGTAGCTTGGGCTGTTATTATAGAGATACATGATGAAGCCCTGGCCCAGCTGGGCGTAGTCAAGTTCCCCGACCCGGGCATAGACCGCGTCTCCCTTGTGTCCCCACCGGAGATAACGAATGATGCGGGCATAGTCGTACGCCTGGTTGAAGTCCTCTTTACGAAGCTTGTGGTCGGTGCTGCTGATGTGAAGCTGAAGGTCCAGCCCGAATCCGAAATTCCCGAACGCCAGCTCCGGCGCGACGCGGATAAGATAGTATGCTTCGCCGTTGATCCAGGTCAGTCCGAGGCCGCCTGTGATCGAGTTCGGGTCCTGCTTGGCCGACGGAAGAGGCGCTTTCTGGGCGACCGAGGCTGCGCCAAGAAGGAGAACGAGCGACAATACGCAGAGGAGCCGTTCAAGTCTGTTCATTTATGCACCAAAAATTATCCGACAAATGAAAAGCGCGCCGAGCATCCCGGCGATATCCGCGACGATCCCTGCCGGAAGAGCATGGCGCGTCTTCTTGATACCGACGGCCCCAAAATAGACGGCAAGCACATAGAAGGTCGTCTCGGTGCTGCCGTACATCGTCGAGCTGAGAACCCCGATGAACGAATCCGCCCCGTGGACTTTCATCAGATCGGTCATCAATCCGAGCGAGCCGCTTCCGGAGAGGGGCCTCAACAAGGCGAGCGGAACCGTCTCCGCAGGCAACCCGATGAGGTTGGTCACCGGGGAAAGAACCGCGACGACAATTTCCATAGCGCCGCTCGCGCGGAAGATGCCGATCGCCACCAGCATCGCTACGAGGAACGGGATGATCTTCACCGCAACCTGGAATCCGTCCTTCGCCCCTTCCACGAAGACCTCGTAGACCTTCACCCTCTTTGCGATGCCCCAGCCAAGAAACAGGAGGAGCACCAAAGGAATCGCCGCAACTGAAATAATATTGACAATATTTCGGAATAGTTCAACCATTCTGCCGTTCCCCTATTTCAGGCTCTGATTCCAGCTCTTTTCTATACCACGGAAGACGCTCCAGAATCTTGACGGTCACGAGTCCGGCCACCGTCGCACACCCCGCGCCAAAAATCGACGTTCCGATGATGATCCCCGGGTTTGCCGATCCCTCCGCGGCCCGGATCGCGATCGCCGTGGCCGGAATAAGGGTGAGCCCCGCGGTGTTGATGACGAGGAACGTGCACATCGCATTCGTCGCGGTCCCAAGCCTGGGGTTGATTTTGTTGAGCTCTTCCATCGCCTTGAGACCGAGCGGCGTGGCCGCGTTGTTGAGACCGAGCATGTTCGCGGCGATATTCATAATCATCGCTCCGATCGCGGGGTGGTCGGGAGGTACGTCGGGAAAAAGCCTTGATGTCAACGGAGTAAGAAGCTTCGTCAGTACACGGAGGAGCCCGGCTTCTTCAGCCACCTTCATCACACCGAGCCAGAGGGCCATAACGCCGATAAGGCCGAGCGAAATGGTGACGGCAGTGCCGGCATAATCGATCGCCGCAGACGTGATCGCCCTGAGCTTGACGAACTCGACCTTGTCGAGAACAAACGAGACTCTGGCGGTTTTTTTGTCGTCCGAGAACCTGATCGCCGTGACGGTTCCCCTCAGCGTTCCTTTCTCTCCCGCGTTCTCGGCCCTCTTCTTCCAGAAATCGGGGGTGGAATCGTTCACCGTGATCGCGACGGACGTCCTGCCGTTCGAGAGGGTCGTGAGCAGAACCTGCTGGCGGACAGGGCTCTTCGCCGATTGAATTCCGTAGAAATTGTTGAAATCGTCAGCCGTGATCTCAATTCCACCCTCCCACGCGGGGCGCAGAGCCGTAGGAATGCGGTCCACCCGGAGCGAAGCCTCTATCGGAACCTCGTTCCGGTAAGTGTTGGATGAGAGATCGTGAATGTCCGTCCCCACGGCCACAAGCAAGCCGACAATAATCAGCGAGACCCAGACGTAGTTTAGCATCGGGGAAATCTCTGGAACATTATGCGGACTGCGAGAGTTTTGTGAAGGCGACCGCTAGGCCATGGGGCATGGAATGCAAGGAGCATCGCTGGAAGAATTGGCTCAATATACTCGTTTTGGCCCAGCGATGCAAGCAAGATAAACGGGGCCAAGGTACTGGATTGCCCGAAGGGGGGAGAATAACCGCCGACGGAGGACTTCAGGTTGGCGATGCGGCGGCGTCCACGAGGAGGGTGTCGATTGCCCTGACCAACTCGGCCGCCTTGTACGGCTTGCGTAGGGTTGCGTGAACCGCGGCCGGCGGGATACCATCCCCGATGGCCGGCGAGGAAGACGACACAAGGAAGACCGCTCTGACTTTCGGAGAGACCTTGGCGAGCGATGCGAGAAGCGATCCGGCCTCTGGTTGAGAAAGAGACGAATCGATGATCACGACGGGAATGTCACGGTGATGGACCTCATAGATCCTGAGCGCCTCTTCCCCGCTTCGCGCCGTCACGACGGAGAACCCGTTCGATCTCAGCGTCGCTCTTGTCGTCTCTCGCCCGAGCCCTTCTTCCCCCACGAACAAAATGGTCCAGTACCCTCGCGCCACCTCAGATCCCCCCGGCTCCGGAACCGGTCGGATTCTCAGGGGCGGAGAGAGATCCCGCGCCAGAAGACCGAAGAGTCTTTGCCTTCTTTCCCCCGAGATTTCTCCTTCGATGAGCGCTTCGGTTTCATCCGCGATCCGCAGGAGTCTCCGCGCGAGGGAGGAGGCCTTCTCCGCGGCCAGGACAATGGGCGGCCTCCAGGAGAGTGGGAGGCCCTGAGACTTCTCCGGCAACTCCACGCTCGTGAGCGAGGTGTCCAAGATCTCACGGAGGATGTTAATGTCGTGGGCGATCTCGCCGGCGAATCCCGAAAGCGCGCGAAGGTGAGTCTGTTCCGCCTCCGTCGACATGCTATTTTCATCGTCGAAGAAGTAACAGCGAAACTCTCTCGGTTTCCCCTCCTTGTCGAAACAAGCTTCGATGTTCCCCCTGATCGACGCCGTACGCCCGGACCCGCCTCGTGAGCGGATCTCGATCCCCTGGACACGTCCCTCGCGTCGTAGCGTCGTGAGGATGAAGCTCTTCCTTGCTTCCCCGGGCCACAGATCGTGGATGTTGAACCCAACTGTCTCTCCTGCCGAAGAGAAGCCGAAAATCCTGGAGAATGCGCTGTTGCTGAATTGAATCGCCCCCTCGGGCCCGGCAACCGCCATGGCGATCGAACTTGCTTCGAAAAGGTCCTGGAATACCTCCGCGGTCAGCCCTGCAACATTCCCCGCAGCCGACATGCTTTCAGGCCGATCGGAATGCTTCAACACCCCTTGGATCGCCGGGATGAGTGAGGCAAACCCGGCTCTCGTCGAGGTACTGGAGCCCAATGGAGAAGCTTCCATCGCAGTTTCGCCCCCTCCCGGATTGACGGCAACCGCGAGGAATGGTGTGTCGGGGGACTGATTGCCGGCGAGTTCTTGCGCGCTGCCGCCGTCGCCGGCCGGCTGCGAAGGACTCGAGACGATAAGATCAAACCGCATTTGACGAAGAGCACTGACGAAAGCCTCGGGCGACTTCACGAGGAGGACGCGGCATCGAATCTCCGCCTCCGCAAGAGCTTTGCGAAACTCGTTGGCGGCGAGGTCGTCCTCTTCCAAGAGCAGAATATGAAATATCGGTTTCACGAAAAATCCCTGCTCAATCGCGCGACCAGACTTCAGGGCATCTCTCTCTCGGAAGGGAGGCGTCGTCGACTCGATTCAATGATTGCGATCCTGACTCGGTCCCCGGCATCAACAGAGTTCGGTGCGGTTGGATTATTCGCCGCAAACTACGAGTGGCTCCCAGGTATGACATTCCCGCGCTGTAGTTCATGAGAACGGATCGTGGCGTCTTAGATAGTTGCAGGAAGGATTGAAAGCAGCGGCCGGTCCCGAAGGGGACCGGTCGCTCTGCATCACCAGCCTGGTTCAATCGCCCGGGAAATCCAGGCACACAACAGAAAACCGCAGCTTACCTCTCTGACCACCTCTGAATTTCCGCCAGGACGTCACAGGGCCCGGACGGCAGCGTGAAGTCAGTGAACCTTCTGATACACCAAAGGTTCAGCTCATTGACGATCGCGACGCCCACGAAAGCCATTCCAAGAAGGAAGAGGTTCCATCCCAGAAGAAGGCTTCCGGCAAAAGAGAAAAGGGCAAGGACCAAATTGAGTCCCTGGACTTTGCGCGGGTCGTGGTTTCCGTTCAGAAGATAGAGAAAGAGGAGAAACGGAAGGCACCTACCGTGAGGGTGAAGATTATCCCGTACCTCCGACGCGCGGTCGCGAACATGCGGCAATCCGGAGTGTGCGAAGGCTCCGCCGTACTCGTACCGATGAGAGGTCATGAAAGCGTTCGGTATTCTTTACAAGTTGAACCATCTTTTCTCTCAGCGTTTGACCTTTCGAGACCAGCATGGGCGGGAAGGTGGTTTGACGAACCCCGCTCGGAAGGACGCATTGCGTCTCCATGTCATCCACGAGGGCCCTTCTCCCCCCAGGAAGGGCTTTGGGGATATGCGACTAGGGTGACAACGAAAGATAGCAGGCGGGTGTGTGGCTGGCAATACCTAAAGTGAGGTATTTCACAAAAACGCCCAAAACGTCCTCATCTGGTCAGATTTTCCGCTCTTTATGGACTTTGGCGAAAAGTTTCTGCCTGTTGTGGATGTCCAGCTTCTGGAAGATGTTCTTCATATGGGTCTGGACGGTGTAACGGCTGATGAAGAGTCTCCCGGCAATCTCGGAGTTGTTGAGCCCCTCGATGGCAAGGTTGAGGACTTCTTTCTCACGCGGCGAAAGATCATAGGCATTTTCGGGAGCGTCCCACCCGACGTAGGAAGACATCATCCTCCTTGTGATCGTCGTGTCGAGCGGCATCCCCCCTTGCACGACGCTCTCGATGGCTCTGCCGATATCGTCAGCAGAGGAAGACTTCAGGAGGTAGCCCGATGCTCCCCGCTTCATCGCGACACGGATGTTTTCGTCGAGATCATGCGAGGTGAGCATGATGATATTCGTCCCCGGAGAGAGGGCTTTCAGCGGAGAGATCGCGTCGAGCCCGTTCATAGAAGGCATCTTGATGTCAAGGAGGATGACCGACGGAGGAGACTGCTCGTTTTCAAGGTCTCGAAGGAGGGTCTTGCATGAGTGGTAAGATTTTTGGCAATCGACGGTCGGCCTCTTGTTGAGGTTTGCGGCGAGGACAAGACAGAAATTCTTGTTGTCGTCGACGATCCAGACCGTGATCTTCTCTTTCACTGCTTGCGGTGCTGTTTCCATGATGGCCGTTGTGATGCGCAGGTTTCAGACATCGGATTCCTCGAGCTCGGGAAGATAGATGCGGACCGTTGTCCCCTTCCCCAGGATGCTGTCGACAGTAATGAAGCCGTTATGGCTCTTAACGATTCCGAGGACGATCGAGAGCCCCAGACCTGTCCCCTCCCCCCCTTCCTTCGTCGTAAAGAACGGCTCGAAGATCCTGTCAAGGCTCTCTTCGGAAATTCCGCTCCCTGAATCTGCAATATGGGTGACCACGTAGCGTCCCGCACGCGCGTCCGGAAACATCGCGACCTCCTCGTCGTCGATGACGACGCTCTCCACCTTGATCCCAAGTACTCCCCCGTCCGGCATCGCATCGCGCGCGTTGACGCAGATATTGAGGAACACCTGTTTAAGTTGACTGGCGTCTCCCCGCACGCGCCACGGCGAGGCGTCGAAGTCCTCGTTGAGGACGATCGACGGCGGGAGCCCGCGCTGGAAAACGTTGAGAACCTGATGAAGAAGGTTCGAAAGGTCCACGACAATCCGTTCTCCGACGATCCCCTTTCCGTACGTGAGGATATTCCGCACAAGTTGCAGACCGCTTTGGGCGCTTTCTTCGACCGCGTTGAGCACCGAAAGACTTGTCTCGTCGCTCAACTCATCCCTCAGCAACCCGATCGACATGGCGACGGGGGCGAGGATATTCTGGAGATCGTGGGCGATACCCCCGGTGAGCAGGGCGATGCTCTCCATCTTCTGCGTCTTGAGAAACTGCGCCTCGAGCTTCTTCCGCGCCGTGATATCGGTGTTGACGATGAGGAGGGTTGTCTGGCCGTTCGCCGGATGCTGAACGACGCGCCAACGGCTCTCGACGAGGACCTCTTTCCCGTTCCTTCTCAGGTGGCGGTTCTCGCCGTTCCATTCCTGGTCGCGCAACACTGTCGCGATGATATCCCGGAACTCCTCCTGTCTGTTCGCGGAATAGAGGAGGGTGTCGAGGGCACAACCGACGACCTCCTTCGACCTCCAGCCGTACATCTGCTCCGCCGCCCGGTTCCAGAAGCTGATCCTCCCGCGGCCGTCGGTGACGATGATCGCATCCTGCGTCTCGTCGAGAAGAGCGGCCTGCTCCCTCACCATCGCCTCAAAACGCTTGCGCTTAGAGATGTCGATAACGACGGCGTGGGCGAAGTCATCCCCTTCCACCGTCTTCGCCGAGAAGAGAATCCACACCCCCCTCCCGTCGACCTTCTTTGTCTTGATCTCCTGCTCGCTGACGATGCCCGAATTCTGCAGCGTGCGCGTGATGTGATCCCGGAATGACGCCGGGAGCCGCATGAAACAACCCCGGAGGTCGTCGTTGGAGGAGCACGCGAACATCGAGCGAAGGGCTTCGTTACTCTCCTGAATCTGCCAGGTGCTTGGCAGGAACTTCATCATTCCGGCGAGCGATTGCTCAAAAAGCGCCTTGTAGCGTTCGGCACTTTTCGACACTTCGGCGACTTTCGTCCGGTGAGCCTCGACGACGCGCCTGCTGCTCGAGATGACGATCGAGATGTAGGCGATCACGAAGATCAGCAGGACGGTGGAACCGACGCCTACGGCCCAGACAATATTGCCGAACTGGTTTTGCAGAAAAATCCTCTCGAATAGAGTAGGTTCGACAGCATGAGAAGCGACCAGTTGAGCTCCCATGCGGCTTGAAAATAGTGCATCCCCATTTGGAGCAACTCATTCCCCTCCACAATCACGAAGACCACCCCGGTCGCCGCGACAAGGTTTGCCGTGGTCACCCAGAAGAGCGGTTCATCGGTGAGCAGTGTTGTCGTTCTCCGGGCTGTGTTGTGGAGCGCAATGGCCGACATGGCGACGATCGCGATCCTCGAGACAATGCCGACAGTCTCGTCAATCTGTGGTGAAGGTATCTCATGGAGGATCCTTTCGGGCACCCAGAAGAGACCGTAGCACAGCCCGGCGAGAAGGACGAGGCGGCGGGGCGACCCGTCGCCGAGTGCGACTGCATAGACGATGCAGAAGTAGAAGGGCTCCAGTCCGAGGCCAAGGTTTGCGAGAAACGCGTTCGGCATGTGATGAAGCGCCAGCCAGTATTCGCCGGCTATTTGAGCCGACGCAACGATACAGTACCCCAGGAACAGCTTCATCGCGAAACTCAGCCGCCTGAACCGGAAGTAGCCGATCGCTACGGGAACAAGGGAAGATCCCATCGCAACGTACGAGATCAACGGAGCTTGCATTGAAAATCACCTCGACCGCTTTGAAAATCCGCGACAGGGCGGCCAATGATTTGCCGATCCGCCGGCCAGTGTCGGCCCGGCCTCAACGCCGTGCCTGCAACTTGTAACTGCAGTCGGAAATCCCGCAACGTCGACAGACTGCCGTGTCATCCCCTCGACTACTGCCCGATCGACATCGCTCCCCTGGTTCTGCAGAAATAGCTTCGCAGGAAAAGCAAATAGACGGCCGTGTTGAGCGCCCAATTAAGGTTCCATGCCGCCACAAAGTACTTCACCCCCATCGCCAGGAGCTCATTCCCCGCCCCGAGGACAAAAATCGCCCCCGCACCCCCGAGAACATTTGCAGTCGCTACCCAGAAGAATGGTTCCTCGGTGAGAACCCTCGTCGTTCCCCGTGCAACATTATGAAGGACAATCGCCGACATCGCGATCACAACAATGCGGGAAACGATTGCGACACCCTCGTTCAATTTTGACGTGACGTCATAGACGATCAAATCCGGAAGACAAAAGACGACAGAGAGGAGAGTGAGGAGCAGAATGAATCGCCTGGCCGTCCCCTTCTCAAGCCCAGACGCATAGACGACGCAGAGCAGGACCGGCTCAAGCGCAAGGAAGATCGTTGCCAAAAACAGGTTTGAAATGTGGTGAAACGCCAGAATCGTCTCCGCGGCGTTTTCGCTGCAAATGATGGCGCAGTACCCCAGGAACAGCTTCATGGTCCGATCCAGCCGGTGGTAACGGATCGTGCCGGCCACGGGGGGAGCGAACGAGGTGCCTATTGCCGCATACCACAAAACGGGGAGATTCATGAGATGCTACTTGTTCAACTCGTTCGCGGAGGAACAGAGCGGCGGACATGGAGTGATCACTTCACCGACCACTCCCTTCACCATGTCGTCCCCCGTGCTGTCGACTCCCACGAGCACGAGCGTCGGCGAACCGTCGTCCTTCGCCGCGTAATAGTACCTGATTCCCACGGCACCGGGCTGGGAGAGAATCTTTTCAAAGATGCTCCTGCCAAAGTATCCGCCTTTCAGTGACGGCGTTGCCGGCTTGGCACGAAAATTTTGGATGAAATGAACCGCCGAGTCGAGCGGAACGACGTGATTCTCTTTGCCGGTGTACTGGGCCCGGGCCGCGGATCCCGGATCGACAACCGTTAGTGCAAAAGTCATGATGGCAAGCGCGGCGACGCGGGAAAACAGCTGGAGGAGAGCTTTGAAGTTCATGATGTACTCCTTTTCGCGAATACAATGATTGACCAATCGCCATTCAGGTCGCGGGCTCCCGTCGGCGACGAGCCTCCCGCCCCTGGCAGGATACTGCGACTTCGGAGAAGATTCAATACCCCGGGTGAGGTATTTTGCGTTGCGCCGGGCTGCGGAACGGTCGGACGGGAGAAAAAGGCCTGAAACAGCGGTCCCCCCGCTACTTAAGGCCGAGTTCCTTGAGCATTCTGTAGAAATTCGAGGGGGCGAGACCGAGCTTTTCAGCCGCGTTCGAGTCGGAGCTCGAGATGCTTCGCACATACTTGAAATAGCGGATTCTGAACATCTTCTCCATCTCCGGGAGGGGAAGCACCTGCCCGGAATAGAGGTCGTCGATGACGGTTTCCGTTTTCATCGCGATCGGGTTTCTCATCACCATGTGATTGGTGACATCCTTCGCCGTAATTTTGTCGGTGCAGTTGAGCACGAGGCGTTGCGCGACGTTCCGGAGCTCGCGCACATTCCCCGGCCACTTGTAGTTCATGAGGATCTCCTTCGCCTTCGGTTCGAGGGTCGGAGGAGCAATATCGATATCTTTGCTGAAGTACTCCACGAAGTGACTGAAGAGAAGGAGGATGTCGTCCCCGCGCATGCAGAGGGGAACGATATCGAGGGGGATGACCGCGAGCCGGTAATAGAGGTCTTCGCGGAAGTGCCCCTCGTTCACTTCGGCGGTGAGGTTCTGGTTCGTGGCGGCGATGATTCTCACGTTCACCGAGAGGCTTTCCTTTCTTCCGATCTTTTCGATCTCCCCTTCCTGGATCACCCGGAGAAGCTTCACCTGGGCCGGGAGAGGGAGCTCTGCCACCTCGTCGAGGAAGATCGTGCCGTTGTTCGCAATCTCGAACAAGCCCGGTTTCTGGTTCATCGCGCCGGTGAACGCTCCCCGTTCATACCCGAAGAGTTCGCTCTCGACCAGCTCATGGGGGATGCTTCCGCAGTTGATCGGAATGAACTTTTCGTACTTCCGCTTGCTCTTCAGGTGGATGTTCCACGCCACGAGCTCCTTCCCCGTCCCCGAGGCGCCGGAGATGAGGACATTCGCCTCGCTCCGCGCGTATTTCTCGATGACATCGTTGAGCTGTCTCATCGGCTTCGATTCGCCGATGATCCGCTTCGACTCGAGAAGGCTCTCGTTGCTCTGCCGCAATCTTTTGTCCGACTTCAGCTTCTGCTTCTCGAGCTTCTTGTGCTCGTTCGCGTTAACGATGCTGAGGATGAAATCGGTCGGCTGGTAGACGTAGTCCTCGATGTTCCCCGGATACTTCGTGCAGTACCAGTACGCTCCCGCCTTGAGGAGGTTGTTCGCGAAATCGAAGTCGGTCGTGTTGATCGTCATTTTCGTGATAACGACGATCTGGATGAACGGGTCGATCTCCTTCATCCGCTGGATAAGCTCTTCGCCCCGCAGGCCTCCGGATATCTGGTAATCGAGGATGACGACGTCGAAGAAGTCCGGATTCCCCTGGATCCTCTCGAGCGCCGACCGGCCATTCGAGACGACATCCTCCACGTGGATCCTCGTCGAAGAGAGATTCACGGTCTTCTTGACGCGCGCGACGTCGAAGTCCTCATCCTCGACAAGAAGTACCCTGATGACCTGGCTGTTCGTTCCGCTCATGCTTCTTCTGACGCCCCTTCACCTAAATGATCCTGCATCCATGCGACCGCAGTGCCGTGCCAAACTGCACTTTTGCTGTTCCCGTGCACCATAAGACCTTTCGGAAGCGGCGCTAGTTCTTGATCGCCAGCGTGAACCGGCAACCTCCTTCGGCGCGGTTTTCGGCGTCGAGGGTCCAGCCGCACTTCCCCACGGCAAGCTGGTGCGCGATGTAGCATCCGTACCCCGAATGCGTCCCCATCCCGTTCTTCGTCGACTCCTGTTCGAGGAAGAGCTTCTTCACGCCACGGGGACCGGGTTCCAGAAGCCCTTCGGCAATTCCGGTCCCATTGTCCTCGATGTAAATATACGAAACATTCTTTTTCCGCGCGTAATGGGTCGACACCTGGACCGTCACAAAATCCATCGCCGAATGATCGATCGAATTCTGAATAAGCGGCTCGAGGATTTCCCAGACGATGAACTCGTTGACGTGGACGGCCGGCAGGTCCGGGTCGAGGACGAGCTTGATCTCGAACATCTCGTTCTTGCTCGAGAGCCTTAGAAAGACGTTGTGGACGATGAACTCGATGAGCGTGTTGATGTTCGTCTTGAACATCCGGTTGACGATCGTGTTGATGTCCTGGTCGTACCACTTCATGTCGTAGATGATCCGCGAGATGAAGTTCGAGTACATGATCACCCGTTGCTTCAGGTGACCGAGATTCTCCGGGTTCATCATCCTCACGTCGCTCTTGATGAAGCCCATGATCTTTTCCGCCTTGTGATGCGTATGGTAGATCCTCTTCGTGAAGAGCGACTCCTTCTCCAGCCGGATCTGCCTCTCGAGGTTCTGCTCGTGCTCGACGAAGAGCTCCTCCTGCGCGAGGTTTCGCTCCCTGACGGCCCGTGAGGAGATGATGAAGATGGCAAGAAGGCCGATGAAGATGAGGGCGAGGAAGGTGAGGGCGACTTTGTCGAAGCTCGACTGGATCTCCGTCGTCAGGAAGGTGAAATCCGGGGTCACGCGCATGTACATGACGCCGAGATACTCACCGTCCGGCACGAAGGGAACGATGACGTCGAAGGTCTTCTCCTGCGAAACGGTGCTGATGATCTTTTCCCGCTTGACCATTTCATCCATCTGAGCCAGGAAGAAACTTATCCCTTCCGCATGCTCGGTCGCCTCTCCTTCCTTGTACGGGGCGAGTTTGTTGCTGAAAAACGCCGTCAGCTTCTTTCCGCTGTCGATGACGTAGAGCCGGTGGTTGCGGACAAGAATGAGGCAAATGTCCTCGACACTCCGGTGGATGAGCTGCTGCTTGAGGATGACGTTGAACGAATAGGCGAGGTACATCTCCGTGCTGTCCTGCTGTGCACGGACCCGCTGCTGGCGCTCAAAGGTGAGCTCTACGTTCGTCGCGGTGACGAGCGCAAGCCGCTCGGCATAGTATTTCCGGAACCAGCTCTGGGCTTCACCGAGGAACGACTCCAGATTCTGCTTCTGGAAGAAGACGAGGATCGTCTGAAAGGTGATGAGGACGACCACCATGACGGCGATGTGCCGGATCTCAAAACGGTACCGGGAGAGCTTCGTCTTGATTCCGTCTGGGATTTCGAGTTTCATCCAGTCCATCATGGGCGTCAGGGGGTGAGGCTCCGCTCCGATTCGATGCTCGCATCAACGCTCTTGACCGCCTGGTCGACGGTGAGAGCCCCTTTGATCGCGAGCGAAAAATAGCGGGACATGATCTTCGAGTCCTTCGTGTATTCTTCCTGACTCGGGCGGTGGACGCCGAGTTTCATGAGACTCTTTATCGCAGCGATGTCCGGGTATTTCTTCAGATACGTCGAATCGTCGTAGAAGGAGTTGACGATCGGGTAATACCCTCCTTTGGTGTAGAAAATTTCCTGCGAGCTGTCGCTGAGAAGGTATTTGATGAAATCAATGACCGCCTCTTTCTTTGTACTGGCCTTCGGCACCATGAGGTTCCAGCCTCCGAAGACGCAGGCCGGCTTCCCTCCGGGATAGTAAGGGACCGGCATTTTTCTGAGCGTGCGTTCCTTTGCCGCATCGACCGGCTCCCCCCTGAAATCCTGATCGTAGCTCGTCCACCCGTGGAGAAATAAACCGTCATGTTTGATGAAATAGTCGTAGCTCGGGACCTCCGTGAAGTTGCTGACGATTTCCGGCGTGGCGTGGTCCTTGTGCACAAGGTCGACGAGCAGCCGGAGGGCATTCTTCGCCTCCGGGGTGTCAAACCGGTACCCCACGCTGGCAAAATAGTCGGGTTGTTCGCTCAGGAGGATTTCGATATAGCAGCAGATAAGACCCTCATAGTCCGCCGCCGTGTAGATGTAGAACGGATTCTCCGTCGGAGCGAGCTGGTCCTTCAGCTTGACGAACTGGCTCCACGACATCTGATCCTGGACTTTTCGGAGAAGCTCCTTCCCATGCGGCTCCTTCGCCAACAGGTCGGACCGATAATAGATGACACTTTCCACCTGGTCGAGCGGAACGGCGACGAGTTCCCCGTCATGATAACACGATCCGAGGGCGGTCATCGTGATCCGTTTCCTTTCGGCCTCGGTGAAGTATTTGCCGAGCGGCTCGCACCACTTGGCGAAGCGCTGCACCCAGATGACATCGACCGCAAGCAGGTCGATACCGTCATCCTCGCCTCGGAGCGACCGGGCAAGGATCTCCTTCCGGGTGTCGGTGCTGAAATCGGGGTTGGGGAAGTCGATGGGGATCACCCTCACCTTCCCCTCGTGCATCTTGTTGTACTGATCGATGAGAATCCGGTGCGCCTCCGTCATGCGGTCGGCAAAGTAGAACTCGGTCACCTGCTCCTTTGGATGCTTCGAGAGAAGGGCATACATCGACAGGTACACGACGGCAAAGAGCGCCAGGATTCCGATTCCCCACGCTTGTTTGTCGCTCGAGAGTTTGACGTTGCTTGGAGGCATACGGTGTGACGTTCTCCGGGAAGTTTCGGGGCTCACCATTCAGCAGGCGTGATAAAATACATCTTTTCCGCCCGCTAAACAAGCGCCTCTGAGGGGAGATCCGGGCGGGGAGGGTGGGGCCTTTCCCTTGACCACGTTCCCTTGCGATCCGGCCGGCAACGAGCGGGCGAGAGAAGAAAAAGGCGACCGGTCGTATTCTGCCGGTCGCCTTCCATCGCGCATCCCGGAGTCACCAGGGAAAACGATTCATTTGAGAAGGATCATCTTCGCCGACTTCACATAACTCCCGGCGGTGAGTCTATAATAGTAGACGCCGGATGAAAGGGAGCTTCCGTCGAAGACGTACGACTGCTCTCCGGCATTCAACGTGCCGTTTACGAGCGTCGCAACCTTCTGTCCGAGAATATTATAGACAATCAGGCTGACCTTCGACGCGGAAGCGAGCGAAAAACGAATCGTCGTGGTCGGGTTAAAGGGATTCGGGAAGTTCTGTTGCAGCGAGTAGGCGAGCGGAACCGGATTATCACTTCGAACGGAAGTCAGTATGAAACTGCTCGGGACGGCGAGGTAGTCAACCTCCATCCAACCCCAGAACATCTCCATCTGGATCGTGTTGGTTCCCTCGAGGAGATTCACCGTCGCCGGCGTCTCTATCCATGAGCTCGTGGATCCTTGGAAGACGACAGTGTCGGCGGTGACGCCGTTGACGTTGATATACTGGGACTTCGGACTCTGGTAGGCCAGTTTTACCCCGAAGGCAATCGGATAGGTTCCGGCCGCGGGGACTTTGGCAATGGTCCAGGTAATTCTCGCCGTCGTGTCGTTCGACTCCACATCGACATACTTGCCCCCGCTTGCCGTTGCATCCGACTTGATCGTCACACCGCTCCCGGCCAGCGTCGCCTTTTCAGCCTCGAGGCGTATCATCGGCGGATTTCCAACGGTGACATGGACGACAGCGGAGGTCCGTTGATGGCCGGCACTGTTGGTTACGACCGCTTTCAGCGAGTAGAAGTTCTGGCGGATGTTCTTCCAGCTGTACGTGTACAGGGAGGTATCAGAGGAGACCGATGTCGCGGTGTCGACCTCACCGATCATCAAGGTGTCGGAAACGTAGAGCCGGACCGACTTCACCGCAAGCGTGTCGTAGACTGAAACCGTGATCGGAACAAGGGTAGTGTCCACGAACTTTGCGTTGTCCGCCGGACCCGTGATCACGACCGTCGGCCAATCGACGGCGATACCGTGTACCTCCACGTCCGGCCGGTGATTGTTCCACATCGACTGCATCCCGGCGAGGATGTCGGACTGCAGGGAAAAGGTGTTGTCCGACCATGACCACGGAAGAGCCCCCGCATAGCCGAGCTGGTAGAGCGTGTCGTACAGTTTCGCCGTGGGAATCCCGGGGGGATTGCCCGCACCGCTCACCGTGGCAAACTCCGCCACGACGATCGGCTTCGTCAGCCCCCAGGCAGAGGCAGGGTGGTGGAACGGAGAGATCGCCGTAGCATTGCTCGGGTCGATCGTGGAATAGTAATGCACCGAGTAGAAATCCAGCGTCCCGTTTGGATCACCTCCGGCGGAAAGGAGCTGCGAATCCGAGTAGTAGTTCTTGTTCACAAGGACCGACACACGGTCCAGCAACGCCATCACATCATCCGTCGACATCGAGAGGCGGTACTTCCTGTTGAATTCCTCAGCGATCACACTCTTCTCGGCCGTACTGAGCGATTGCGAGCCGGACATCCTGGTCTTCGGCAGAGGAGCGGGGAGATCGGTCAGCGCCTTGAAACTCCAGCTCCCGCTCGTCACCAGGGCGGTGGTATCCACGCGATGAATTGCCCCGGCGCAGAGGTTGATGACCCGCTGGATTGCCGACATGGGAACCTGCTGAATTCCGCCAAACCCGAATTCAGACGCCATCCCCTCCGGCTCGTTGAAGATTTCCCAGGCGATGATTGCCGGGTGGCCGTGGAGCGAATCCACCATCGGAATAAGGCATGAATTGATGTAGCGCCGGGTGTAATTGGTGTCAAGAAGGAGGTTCTTGTTTCGCCCTATGACGGTCGAAGAGTTTGAGCCCCGGAGCATGTCGAATGACCAGAGACAGATGATGACTCCCACCTCCCGCTGCCAGGCAAGATCCAGGACATGCTTCATATCCGCGATCGTGGTCGCGCCGGGTCCGACGACAAAGCCCGAGTCGTTGAACTGTGGCGTGACAGTCCCGTCGGTGTGCAGCCACCATCGCGCGGCGTTCCCTCCATGCTCGTGGAAGGTGAGAAAGGTGTTCCCAAACGTCACCGTGTCGGTCGGAGATGAGCTTCCGACATCGTTTGCGAATTGAACCCATGCAAGGTTCGATCCGCTGAGAAAGAGCTGCTGCTTGTTGTACCCTATCCGGTTTGCCTGAGGATAGAGCAGATGTGAAATCGTCAGCAGGGCGAACAGCAGAACAAGCCTTCCCGGTCGTTTCATGGATATCTTCCTTCGATTCGTTGGACGATCTTCAGCTCTTCCGGCGCCACCGTGGGGCTACCGGTCCGGGGCGAAGAGTGGCTTCACATCTCCCGATCCCCTTACGCCCCGGAAGGCCCCAAGCCGATGATCCTCGCAAGAGGCAATTTAGCCGGTCAGTACGTGAAGCTCAACCCGACTTGTGTATTCAATCCGTACGTCTGCTCGCTCGTCGGCAATTGTCCGGCCGGTATCGTATTGAACGCCGGGTGCGAGAGGTAATAATTATCGATGTGGCTGTTGAGGTTTGTCGCGTCGGCGAAGACCGCGATGTTGTCGGTGATCTTTTGTTTCAGGTTGACGTCGACGAGCGTGACATTGTCGTAGTAACTGTCGCGCAGCGAGTATTTCGTGTCGACGCTCGTGAGCGTCACCTCCTGGTATCGCACCGAAACTCGCGAGCTGAACCCCTTGTAGTCCCATCCAACGATCGCGTTATAGATAGCCTTCGGCTGATCCTGGAGAGATCCTGATCGCGTCGCGTACACGAGCGCGAAGACAGGCTTTCGCGGCGTTCCGCCGACCTGAACCTGCGAGAAGTATGGATACTCCTGGTTGGAACTCATGAGCGAGAGATTGAGGTCGAGGACGATCCCGCTCAACACGCCGGGGAGGTACCACAAATGCGTCTGCCATGAGAACTCAATACCTCTCAGGTACGCCTTCGCCGGGTCGTTCATCGGGATGCTTGCCGTGAGGTTCGCGCCGCTATTGTTCACTGCCCATGATGTGTCAAAGTATTCGGTGCCGGGAAGGCGGCCGTGGATATCGGCGGGAGCGCCGACGAGCGGGAAGGGAAGGTACGGCTGGTAGTTCTGGATCGAGTAGATCAGGTCCGTGATCTCTTTGTAGAAAAGGTCAACCGTGAACAATCCGACGTCGTTGCTGAAAAGCGACGTTCCGAGGTCGAAGTTCCATGCCGTGGAGGGTTTGAGATAAGGATTTCCGGCCGCGATCGGCACATTTGCCTGGTAGACGACATACGGAGAAATGTCGGAATAACTCGGAAGCGACACGCTCCGGTACGCAGCGCCGAGGACCTGGACGTTTTCCGAAACTCTGTACTTGAAGTTCACCGACGGGAACCAGTCGGGATTGTCTCGTTTCCATTCGGCGAGTTGAGGAGGAATGCCCGCAAGGCCGGTCTGGTTGGCGTAGTCGACATAGATCCGATAGGCCGAGATATCGGTCTTCTCCTCCTGGTAGCGCGCCCCGGGGATGATCGTGAGGTTTGGTCCGATATTGAATTCGCCCATGACATACCCGGCGAGCGAATTTTCATTGTCAGTATAAACCTGATTATAGGTGTTCGGACCGTCGAGGTAGTACGCACTCCCCCACAACTGGTAGGCGATGTTCTCCATCCAGGACATCTTGTCGATGTCGTACGACGGACCCACCGGGTAGCCGAGGACGCTCGTGCGAGTGTAGTCCGGGTCCGTGAAGAATCTCGCCTCAAGGCCACCGACGGCATTGTTGGTGTTGTCGCCGGTGAGGAACGCGAAACGGTTCACGATACTGTCGCGGCGCCCCTTGCTCCCCCCCCATTGGACGTTGTAGTACCCGCGCCAGTTGGTGCTCGCGCGGCTTACGTCATGATACTTTCCCCCGGCCGAGATCTTCCCCGAAAAATCGTCCCAGAATTTGAACGGCACCTTCCAGTCCGCCTTCGCGTCGTACGATTGGTCCGTGAGGTCCGAGTTGTTCCTGTAGATGTTCCAAAGGAGCGCGTTCGAAGGAGTCATGACTCCCATGTCGGCGATGAGCGCCGAAGGCTGGCCATAGATGAGGGCGTTGGCCGAAAGCGCGGTGCCTGCCCCCGTTTCAATGAACTCAAATTGTTGAGCTCCCGGGCTCTTCGATTCCCCCTTCGTGTAGGAGAGGGAAACGGGGAGCTCGGTCCCGCCGAGCTTGAAGAGGGCCTGGAGCGAATGGGTACGCTGTTCGGTCTTCACGTCCCGGATGTAGAGCTCGTCGGTGAACTGGTTATTGCTGAACCCTGTCGTGTTGTCCCGTTCGATGACGCTGTCGTTCTTCTGGTCGTAGACGTTAAAGAGCTTCACATCGACGAAGTCCGATGTGTAATCGAGGATTGCGCTCACCCCATACCGGTGCCGCTTTGTGTTGTTCTCGGTCACCGTTGCCGAGCTCGACGACGTGTTGAAGATGTTCTGTCCGGTCGTGCTGTCGTACCGTACAAACTGCGGAGTCGCATACGAGCCGCTGAACTGGTCCGACGGCAGCTGCTTTTCCTCGATGTTTCCCTGAATCAACACACCGACCTGATCGTCCGCGAAGCGGTCTCCGGCGCTCCCCGCCACTTTGTAGTTCGCGTACGAGTTTCGAAGCTTGTTGTATCCGCCGTCCCCCGAAACATCATAATGGAACCCCGGCAATGCCGTCTTCAACGTCAGATTCACCGTTCCTCCCAATGCGTCCGCATCCATGTTCGGCTGCAGTGTCTTCGAGACCTCCACTCCCTTCACGAGATCGTCCCCCAACAGACTCAGATCCACTCCACGATCCGCGTAGTACGTC
>DATJQP010000054.1:0-15604 GCA_035505655.1 Bacteroidota bacterium | reverse complement strand
GCTGCCGCCGATCGGAGGGAACGACGGAGCGTTGTCGAACGGGTTTGAGAACACGGTGGTGACGAACGAGGCGGCGCACTCCGGGACCTCTTCGTTGAAGTTCAACATGCCGGCCGGAAGAGCCGCCCATGACGGATTTGTCGGGACGACGAGGGTGCCGTTCGCGGACCTTGGCGCGGGCAGCCTTACCGACGGCGACAGCGTTCGTATCAGCGTCTGGATCAAGGCGAGCGGTCTGGTGCCCGATTCGGCGGCGAAGAACCCGGGAACATGGGCCGTCGGCATCACGCCTCTCTGGTTCGCTCAATTCGGCGCCAACTCCGGGTACAACACCGTCGGGCCGGGGAACGACTACACGTTCACCTTCCCGAGCGTAACGTCCTTCGACTGGACGAAGTACTCGGTCACGTTGCAGGTGCCTCCGGGTGTCGGCGCCAAGGCGCTCGAGACGAGGATCCACGTCTATTCGACGTTTGTCGGGACGGTCTACTTTGACGACCTGACATTCCAGAAGGTCAGCTCATCGACGCTCGTCTCCGGGCCGGCGTCGGAGACGCCGTTGACGTTCGGACTGTCGGACAATTATCCGAACCCGTTCAACCCGTCGACGAAGATCGACTATGTTGTTCCGGTGAACGAGAAGGTGTCGCTGATCGTTTACAATGTTCTCGGTCAGCGGGTCCGGACGCTCATAAGCGGACCAATGGCTGCCGGTCACTACTCCATCACGTGGGACGGACGGAGTGAAACCGGATCGGTCCTGAGCAGCGGTGTCTACCTCTACCGACTCCAGGCCGGACCGTCGGCAATCGTGAAGAAGATGCTCCTCTTGAAGTAATGTTGTCCAGGGCGGGACACTTGAGAAGGTGTCCCGCTCTCTACTCTCCACCAACGTGACACGTCACGTGAGCTACCACCGGTCCCAACGGAATACCATGAGATCAGCTCTTCTGGTTCTTCTGCTCCTGCCGATTCTTTGTACGGCGGCCCGCGGCGGAACGACGGGAAAGATCGCCGGAACAGTCGTCGACGCTCAGACGAAAGAACGGTCGGTCGGAGTAAACGTCGTCATCGTCGGCACGACACTCGGAGCGGCCTCCGACCTCAACGGCGAATATTTCATCATCAATATCCCCCCCGGGACGTACAAGGTCCGGGCCTCGGCCATCGGGTACGCGCCCCAGACCGTCGATGACGTCGTCGTTTCGGCGGACCGGACGACGCAGATCGACTTTTCGATCGTCGGACAAGGGGTCGAGATGAAGGTTCAGGAAGTCATCGCGGTCCGTCCGCTCGTTCAGAAGGATCTCACATCGACGACGGCGACCGTCACGAGCGACCAGATCGCCGCACTCCCTGTCGAAGACGTGACCGATGCCGTCAATCTTCAGGCCGGAGTTGTTGACGGGCACTTCCGCGGCGGCCGCACGAATGAGGTGAAGTATTTGATCGACGGGATGTCCGTGAACGACGTCTTTTCCGGGACCTCCGAGCTCCAGGCGGAGATCAACACGGTGCAGGAGGTGCAGGTGCTCAGCGGTACTTTCAACGCGGAGTACGGTGAGGCGCTCTCCGGGGTCGTCAACGAGGTGACGAAAACGCCGCACGACAATTACTCGGGGTCATTCCAGGTCTACACCGGCGATTATCTTACAACCCGGAAGGACCTCTACATGAACATCGATCATATCTCTCCCGCCGACCTGCGGAACTATGAAGGCCTCCTGAGCGGCCCGCTTCCCGGGACTGAGAATTTCGTGAAGTTCGTCCTCGCCGGCCGATACTATTATAACGACGGCTATCTTTACGGGAAGCGGGTTTTCAATCCCCAGGACTCCTCCAATTTTTCGGCGAACAGCCCCTCACAGTGGTACGTCGGGGCGACGGGAGACGGCAAATATGTCCCGATGAACTACCAGAAGCGCATCAGCATGCAGGGAAAATTCACCTTCGACGTCGGGAGCGCCAAAGGGTTGACGGTGCAGGAGATCTACTTCGACAACCAGTACCGGGATTACGACCATCTCTTCGTGCTCAACCCGGACGGCGACTACACGCAGTTCCAGAAAAGCCTTCTCTCGATTGCCAGCTACACCGTCGTCTTTGGCAACTCATCATTCCTCGATCTCAACGCGTCGGGGTTTGACTCCGAGTACAAAGAGTACGTCTACCCGGATCCACTCGACTCCCGCTATGTCAACCCCACGCGGCTCATGGATGCCGGGGCGAACGCCCTCCTGACGGGCGGGACCGAGAACTGGCATTTCTACCATCATACGAACACGTACACGGCGAAGGCGGACCTCACGTCGCAGCTCAACAACATTCACCAGTTCAAGACCGGAGTCGAGGCCGACGTCCATTTCCTCAATTACGTCGACTACCAGGTTCATGTCGACGCCTCAAGCGGGTTCGTCCCGGCCCTCCCGGCGAAAGGGTCATTCGACTCGAACGTGTACCACAACATGCCGTACCAGTTAGCTGCATACGCCCAGGACAAGATCGAGCTCTCCTACCTTGTCGTCAATTTCGGGCTGCGGTTCGACTATTTTCAGCCCGACGGTTCCACACTGAAGAATCCGAGCAACATCGCTGAGCTTGACCAGCTCCAGTCGCCGTTCCCCGATTCGCTCGTGACCCGGGCAACGCCGAAGTATCAGCTCAGCCCGCGGATCGGGCTTTCATACCCGATCACCGACCAGGGAGCGATTCATGTTTCCTACGGACACTTTTTCCAGATCCCGGCGTTTGAGTATCTCTACAAGAACCCGAACTTCCGGATTCCACTGACCGGGAATTATCCGGACTTCATCGGTAGCGTCATCGGCGACGCCAACCTTCAGCCTCAACGGACGACGATGTATGAGATCGGTCTCCAGCAGGAGCTCGCTCAGAACCTTGGGATCACCGTTACGGGTTACTACAAGGATATCCGGAATCTCCTTGGCCTCCAGCTCTACCTTAAGAACAACTTCGTGAAGTTCGGAGAGTACATCAACGTCGACTACGGCGCGGTCGAGGGCTTCACGATCTCCCTCGACCGGCGGTTGGCCGACGGTTTCGGCGCGAACCTCGACTACACCTACCAGGTGGCAAAGGGGAACGCCTCCGATCCGGAAGACGACTACAACAAAGCGACCGCGAGCCCTCCGATCGCCATCAATCAGCAGCTCGTGCCGTTGAACTGGGACCGGCGACATTCGCTGAACTTCACTCTCACGGCGGGGAGCTCCAGCAACCTCCTCGCAAGCTTCATCGTCCGACTCGGTTCCGGCATGCCATATACCCCGGCCCTGGAGAACCAGCGCACCGGCTTGGAAAACAGCGGAAATATGCCGATGTTCTTCAACGCCGACCTCTACCTGACAAAATACATGGACTTATACGAACTTCCCCTTTCCATCTTTCTGAAGATCTACAACGTCTTCGATACCGCGAACGAGATCAATGTTTACACCGACACCGGACGTGCCGGATATACGCTCGCTCTGACGCAGGCCGAAGAAGCGGCTCAGCCGGTCCGCGGAGTCAATACGCTCCAGCAATATTATTCCCGGCCCGATTTCTATTCCGCGCCCCGGCAGGTTGAGATCGGGCTGTCGCTGAATTTCTGACGAAAGACCATCATTCAACGCACGATATGGATCGATACAGCAGCATGGCGATGAGGGTTGCGGCGGGAGCAGTGCTCCTCCTTGGCGCGTTGGTTCTGGACGCGAGCGCTCAGCAAGTTGTCGACACGTCGAAGGGGAATCACAACTGGACCAAGCTCGGGTTGATGGACGGCAACCTTGTCGAGACATGCTTCTATAATTTCGGTGAGATCGCTGATTGGAAGAACGAGGCGACCCTCAGCGGCGTTTGGCCGAAGGGAACGAACCATACTTACATCGACGGCGTGGCGGTAGTGGTCCAGGCGGAGGCGCACGACCCGTACGGGAATACGATCCATCCGCTTGAGACCAACTACTACGAATACACCCGATACGACGTCGGGACGGGTGTCACGTACGGATGGTGGCCTCTGCCGAACTACGCGAATCAGTACCAATCGAGTCCGGCCCGCAGCGACGACCCGACGACGTGGCCCTCGCACTGGCCCGACAGGCCCCACACGTGGGACTCGAGATGGGACGGCTATTTCGGCAACGGCGTTCTCAACGCCGACCTCGAAACCTTCTTTGTCATGGACGACAATGAAGACCGGCAGTACGTCCTCGCGAACGGTTTCAGACCCGACGCTGACGATACGACCCGCGGTGGCCTGGGGATGCAGGTACGCGCCCGGGGATTCCAATGGTCCCAGGTCCTCGCGGAGGACGTCATCTTCTGGCTCTATGACATCACCAACATGGGAACCACCGATTACTCGAAAACCCTCTTCGGGCAGTACGTCGATTGGGGGATCGGCGGACACGACAACTCCTCGAACAACGCCGGCGACTACAACCTCTCGCTCAACCTCTCCTACGCCTGGTCGACCGTCGACAAGGGGAGTCCCGGAAGTTGGAGCCCGGTCGGATACGCCGGGTATGCCTTTCTCGAGAGTCCCGGCATCCCGGACGACCACATCGACAACGATCACGACGGGTTGACAGACGAGCGGCGCGACAACGATGCGAAGACGTTCATCACGGACGTCACCAAGGATCCATTCATCGTCAACGTCGGACAGGATACGGCGACGTTCCATTCTTTCTACGGGTACCCCTGGCAGCCGCACTGGGACGCGGATGAAAACGCGAACTGGAGATCGTACAGCGACCTCAATCACAACGGCAAGTGGGACCCGGGAGAGCCGCTCAACGACGACGTCGGTACCGACGGACTCGGACCGCTCGACGAAGGATATCCGGGTCCCGATCCGGACGGGACGGAAGGGAACGGCAAGCCAGACCAGGGAGAGCCGCATTTCGGCATTCTTGATAAGGACGAGTCGGATCAGATCGGGCTCACCGGGTTCATCATCGCCGCCGTCCACACGTACGACCTCAACAACGACGAACGGAACTGGACAGCGTTCTCCTCGGCGCCGCAGCCGCACTCGCAGTCGCTCGTCGGCGTGAACCTCGGCAACTGGTTTTCGAGCTACTTCTTCCACCTCAACGGGAAGAGAACATACTCCGCAGAAACGGCGACCATCCAGGCAACGGGCGAGACCGAGCGGTTCTCGATGGCTCTGATTTTCGGTCTTACGGCCGACGACCTATTCCTTCGGAAGAAGACCGTTCAGTCCATTTACAACGCGAACTACGAGTTCGCAAAGCCTCCGGACAAGCCAACGATCAAGGCGGTTGCAGGAGACCGCAAGGTGACGTTGTACTGGGACAACCGGGCCGAGCTCACGTGGGATGCCTTCTACCAGCGGTACAGCTTCGAGGGATATCGCATTTACCGGAGCACCGAGCCGAATTTTCTCGAGGACAAGACCGTTACCGACGCGAACGGCCAGCCGACCTACAGGATCCCCATCGCGCAGTTCGACCTCGCGGACGGTATCGCAGGCCTTGCGCCGATCGGCATCAACGGTGCCTACTTCAATCTGGGAAAGGACTCGGGTCTCCAGCATTCGTTCGTCGATACCACTGTGCAGAACGGACAAACGTACTACTACGCGGTGACGGCCTACGATGCCGGTTACACGACAACGACGGTCACCGGCCAGCTTGTGGGAATTCCCCCGTCGGAAACGACGAGCACGATCAAGGTGGACATCAACGGGAACGTGAAGACCGACATCAACACCGCCGTCGTCACCCCGCACGCCCCCGCC
Source organism: Bacteroidota bacterium (assembly GCA_035505655.1). Lineage (GTDB taxonomy): Bacteria > Bacteroidota > Ignavibacteria > UBA10030 > UBA8401 > JAGVPT01. The sequence continues at coordinate 9,831 of DATJQP010000054.1, read as the reverse complement.
GCAGGATACATCTCACCGAGCATCAGCAATTTTGCGTCGACGGGACCGGGGACGGGAACGATCTCGGTGACCATCCTCGACCCCGATTCGCTCCACGACAACGACAGCTACCGGCTCGCCTTCGAAGACTCAACGGCATTTCACAATAACCCGAACCCGTGGTACACGCTCGTCGACAAGACGACCTCCGACACCCTTGTGCCGTTGACGCAGTTCAAGACGGCACAGCAGCAATCGCCGATCGTCCGCGGGATCGTCCTCACCATGGCGAACAGCCCGACCGTCACAGTCGATCAGAACGCGAGCGGATGGGAGAAGGGGAATAGCAACTATGTCGTTTTGACCGGGTTCGATTCGCGATATGCGCCGGCGTATCAGCCGAGCCGGGTCGACTATCCGGCAGATTTCGAGGTCACGTTTACGGCAAAGGGGCAGGGGGATATGTCATTCCCCTCCTCGACCTTCAGCGGACCGCAGCCGTCGAACATCGTGGTCCGGAACGTCACCGAGAACGTCAACCACGTGCAGTTTATTTTCCAGGACGCGAACAAGAACCAGATGTTCGACAATGGCGATGCGATCTTCATCGTCTACGGCGATTCGGCTGGCAAGCCTGCGGTCGATTTTCCGACAGCGAAGAAGACCTGGTCGATGACGCTGATGCAGGACACCACGATTCCGGCGGCGCTCCAACGGGCCCCGCAACCCGGCGACGTTTACAGGATCGCGACAAAGAAGCCGTTCCGGACCGGCGAGTCGGTCGAGTTCACTACGATGGCTCCGTCCCTGAATCTCCAGCAGGCAAAATATGACATCCACAAGGTGATGGTCGTTCCCAATCCCTACGTCGGGGCGGATTCGTGGGAGCCCCTCTCAACGACGGTCGGGCGCGGACCGCGGCTCATTTACTTCACCCACCTGCCGAGCAAGTGCACGATCCGGATTTATTCGATCAGTGCTCAGCTTGTTCAAACACTCTATCATAACAGCAACATCGACAACGGGCAGGAGCCATGGAACCTCGTCTCGCGCGACGGCATGGACATCGCCTACGGGATCTACGTCTTCCAGGTCGACGCGCCGGGAGTTGGATCGTACATCGGAAAATTTGCGGTGATGAAATGAGAGCCCGGGTTTTCACCTCCATGCGAATGCTCCTGGCGATGTTCCTGATAGTTGCTGCGATTCCTGTCGCCGGCATGGCGCAGATGGGGGCCGTCGACGTCTCCAAGACAGGTACGACGGCGGCGACATTCCTCGAGATCTCCGTCGGCGCGCCGGCCATCGGTGTCGGGGGAGCATTTGTGAGTCTGGCGAACGACGCAACGGCGCTCTACTGGAATCCGGCGGGGATCGCGACCCTGCCGGGGACCCAGGCAGTTCTTTCGCACACCGACTGGATTGCCGACACGAAATTCGATTTCGCTGGACTCGCCGTGCCGCTCGAAAGCTTTGGGACGCTCGGTTTCAGCCTCACCTCGTTGACGATGGGCGATATGCCGGTGACAACCGTCGAAATGCCCGACGGCACGGGGGAGTACTTCAGCGCGAGCGACGTCGCCGCAGGCATCTCCTACGCCCGCCCGCTCACCGACCGGTTCTCCATCGGCTTCACCGCGAAGTTCATCCAGGAATCGATCTGGCACGAGACCGCCGATGCGTTCGCGGTCGACGCCGGAACGGTATTCAAGACCGACCTCTTCGGTGGCATGGTCATCGGCGCGTCACTGACGAACTTCGGAACGCCGATGACACTGACGGGGAGCGACACACGGCAGTTCCTCCGGATCGATGCAACGAAGCAGGGATCGAACGACCAGATTCCCGCCGACATTGAGATGAACTCCTGGGACCTGCCTCTCCGCTTTCAGATCGGCGTTTCCACGAATCTCCTCAACAGCGACATGTACCGGTGGACGGTGGCGGTCGATGCCATCCATCCGAACGACAACTACGAGAGCATGAATGTCGGGAGCGAGTTTGCTCTCCGCGATTTTCTCTTTCTCCGTGCGGGATACCAGTCGCTTTTCCTCAGCCAGAGCGAAGGGGGACTCTCGCTCGGGGTGGGGGTCACCTCGGGCATTCTTGCCAACAGCTCGGCGGTGAAATTCGACTACGCCTATCGCGACTACGGGAGGCTTGAAGGAGTGCATTCCTTCTCGCTTGCCGTCCGATTCTAGGAGGGGCAGTGAGGAATCAGCGCCGCACGAAGATCCGGCATACGATCGCGACGATGCTCCGGTATCTGCTCACGTTCGCCTCTGCCGCGCTCGCCCAGACACCCCAGGACCTGCCCCCGAGCCGTTTCTTCAGTCCGAAATACTCTTCCATTGTCCTCGCCGACGTCGGTCCGTGGAAGATCACCGCGCAGGAGTTCCTCCTCAATTACGAGTACGGACCGGCTTTCACAAAGCGGGAAGCTGATTCCAAGAAGCATTATCTTGCGTATATGGTCTACGAGAAGCTTCTCGCCCTGGACGGATACAGCCGCAACATCGAAACGTCCCCGATGGTAAAGGAAATTCTCCGGGAGCTCGAGGCGGATTTTGCCACTGAGGAGCTCTACAAGGACGACGTTCTGTCGAAAGTCAAGGTCTCGGGGGCCGACATCGATCGCGCGGTCGCGAAGGAGAACATCCATCTCACCCTTCGCTGGCTCTTCTCCACCTCGAAGGACACGATCTTCCGGGAGGCACGCCTTCTCAGGGATGGGGTAGCATTCGATTCTCTCTTCGCCGCTGAGTGCCCTGATTCGGCTGCAATGGAAAACCGGTCGATGGCGTCGACGAAGTTCCGGCTCGAGATGAAGAACCCCGCCCTCGCGGCCGCGGTCGACACGCACACGGCCGGGACGGTGACACCTCCGATCGCTGCGCCGGATGGATGGTACATCGTGAACGTCTCCGACGTGTGGAAGAACGCCGTAGTCAACGAAGGCGAAGAGATGAAGATGAAGGAGGATGTGCGTCGCGCGCTGGTCGAGCATCGGTCCGACTCGCTCTCCGACCAGTACGTTCACCGGATGCTCCTCGCACGAAATCCCGTCATCGAGAAGGAGCCGTTCAACCTCCTGGCAGTCTGGATGGGAAAGAAGTTCCTTCCCCCGGCAAAGTTCGACGCATGGCGTCTCGATAGCGCGCTCGCAGCGTCGGGAACTCCTTTAGACCCGGACTCGGCCGGGGGATGGCGAAGCCGCATCCTTGTGCGGATGACCGACGGCAGCCTCCTGTTCGGAGACTTCTTGGAGTGGGAAAAGACGAGAGACCCGTACATCCGGCTTGATCTTCGATCTCCTCATTCTTTCCTGGTTTCGGTCGAGGACCTCATCTGGCGTATGGTGAGGGACCGGACCCTCGCCGAGGAGGCGTACCGCAGGGGGCTTCAGAAGCGGGAGAACGTCGCAAAACAGACACGATGGTGGGAAGAGAAATTGGTCTACAAAGCAGTGAGGCTTGCGATCGACGACAGCGTCCAACGGGACGACAGCACGGTCGCCCGATACTACCGCGAACACGAGAGGGATTATCGGGACGACAAGGGTGCCGTGCGGCCATTTCGGGATGTGAAGGACGATGTTGCGCGCGACTCGTTCGCGTACCAGGAGACGAGCCTCCTCCTCCACAAAATTCTGAGACTGAAAGAGCAGTACCATGTCAATGTCAACGATGGCGAGCTCAAGAGACTCCACGTCGATGAGGAAAACGACCCGAAGGCGATCGATGTCTACACGGTCAAGAAGGGGGGGATCTTTCCCCACGAGGCGTTTCCCTCCATCGACATTGAATGGCAGGGATGGGACTGAAAGATGCTCATGACAATTTCCAGATCGGCTCTTTGTGGTCTGCTTCTTCTTGTATTCCTGCCGTCGTGTGCGCGACGAGATGCATCCCCGCAATCCGCCGGATCGGTCATCACCCTCACATACTGGCCCGCACCGAATCCGCAGGAGATCGAGCTGGCGGACAGCGTCGTGAAGATGTGGAACCGGCTCCATCCGGATATTCAGGTGAGGATGCAGCCGATCCCCGTGAGTCAGTCGACCGAGGAGGTGCTTCTCGCGGCCATTGCTGGCAAGACGACTCCGGACATCTGTTCGAACATCAACCCGGCGGCAATGCGGCAATACACGCAGGCGGGGGGCCTCATCGCGCTCGACCGCTTCGCCGATTTTGACACGGTTGCGCGCGCACGCATGCCCGAGGATCTTCTCGAGACGTTTCGATCCAGCGACGGGCACTACTACCAGATGCCCTGGAAGACGAATCCGGTCATGATGTTTTACAATACTGATATGCTCAATGCTGTCGGCGTGCAGCGACCACCGCGCACCTACTCAGAGTACTTCGCGGACGCAAAAAAAGTGACGCGTGCCACCGGCAAGGACGGGCAGATCGACGTCTGGATGGGGGAGCGGGACATCCGGCCGATCTGGTGGGAGAGGACGTTCGACGTTTACCCATTCTACATCGCCGCCTCCGGCGGCAAAACGCTTTTCAACGGAGACGAGGTGGCGTTCGAGAACCGGACCGCCGAGGAGGTCTTCGGGTTTTTCCAGGAGTGCTACGGCCAGGGGTACTTCCCGCGCACCTTCTTCCAAGGGGGGGATCCTTTTCTCCTCCAGCGGAAGGCGACCCATTTTTCCGGCCCGTGGGAAGTCGCAAGCATCGCGAAATTCGCGCCGACAATGCACTACGACGTTGCTCCGCTCCCCGTCCCCGACGACCACAAGGGCCCGGTCTACACCTCGGGGGATTACAAGAATATCGGCATCTTCAGCTCCACCGCGCATCCTCTCGAGTCGTGGGAGTTCGTCAAATTTCTGATCAGCGCGAAGCACGACTTGATGTTGCTGGAGATCGCCAATCAGGTCCCCGTTCGCGGCGACCTCCTCACGAATCCCCTCTTCAGGGGATACTTCGAGCAGAACCCGATCATGGTGAAGTTTGCGCAACAGGCGGTCTATACGCGAGGCATGGATGCGCTTGCGGACCTGAAGGAGATCTTCGACGCGATCTCGCAGGAGTACGAGATCTGCGCCGTCTACGGGCGGAAGACACCGGCCGCGGCGGTCCACGATGCCGCCCAGAGGTGCCGTTCCATCATCGAGTGGAATCAATGAGCAGACGGTTCAACATCATCAGCGCGGTGAGGCACAGCGATCGGCGGGGCTATCTCTTCGTTCTGCCCTACGTCGTCTTCTTTCTCCTCTTTGTCGCCTATCCGCTCGTCTTCTCGTTTCTCCTCATCTTCCATCGTTGGGATATCGTGACGCCGATGAAGTGGATAGGCCTCCGGAATTTCGAGCGCCTGGTGTCGGATCCGCAGTTCTTCCGGGCGATGAGGAATACGTTCGTCTTCCTCCTCATCCATATCCCGCTTCAGATCGTCGTTGCTCTCGCCTTCGCGATGCTCCTCAATACGCGGGGGATCCTGAGAGGGTTTTTCCGGGCCGTCTACTTTCTTCCCGTCGTCGTCTCCGGAGTGGTGGTGACGATCCTCTGGCAGAACCTCTACTCGTACGACTCCGGCGTGCTCAATTCGCTTCTCCATCTCGTCGGCATCGGCAAAGTTCCGTGGCTCATCGACCCCGGAGTTGCCATGCCGTCGATTGCCATCATGGCAACATGGAAGAACGTCGGCATCTACATCGTCCTCTTCCTTATCGGGCTCCAGAACATCCCGAAGGAGGTCTACGAGTCGGCGAGTCTGGATGGTGCGGGTCCGTTCAGCCGCTTCTTCAGAATTACGTTGCCGATGCTTAATTCGACAATGACCCTCATCGTCGCGCTCTCCACGATCGGAGGATTCTCGCTCTTCATCGAGCCCTACGTGCTGACCGGAGGCGGGCCGATGCAGAGCACAATGTCCGCGATGCTCTATATTTACAACCAGGCATTTTACTTCGGGCACATGGGGTATGCCGCCACTCTCGGGATCGTCTTCGCGCTCGTCATCCTGGCGGTTGTTCTCCTTCAACGTAAGGTTGTGGAGGCCGACGCGACATGATCCGTTCGATGCTGAAATTCTCTCTCCTTCTGGCGGGGGCCGCGATCTTCGCCTACCCCTTCCTCTGGATGCTCGCCGGATCGTTCAAGCCGGAGCTGGAGATCAATGGCCTTTCGCTGTGGTCGTCGCAGGCTTCGCTCCACAACTATGAGGCAGTACTGACAAAAATTCCGATTGGCCGAGCATTCCTCAACAGCGTCATCGTTTCTCTTACGACGACCGCCTCGGTGGTCCTCTTCGGGTCGATGGTAGGGTACGCCCTGGCCCGCCTTCGCTTTGCGGGGAGCAGTCTGCTCACCGCGCTTATTCTCTTCACGATGATGATTCCGTTCCAGATCACCCTCATCCCGCAGTATATCCTCATGGTGAAGCTTGGGTTGACGGATACCTATGTGTCGCTCATCGCACCGACGATGATGAGCGCCTTCAGCATTGTAGTCTTCCGGCAATTCTTCATGACTCTCCCACAGGCACTCATCGACGCGGCGCGGGTTGACGGCTGTTCGGAGCTCCGGATCCTCTTTCTTCTCATCTGGCCCCTGTCCAGGGCGGTGATCCTCACGGTGGCGATCCTCACATTCATGGCGAGCTGGAACGATGTCCTCTGGCCCCTCATCGTCGTGAGAGAACGGACCTTGATGACGATGCCCCAGCTTGTGACGATTTTTGTCATTGGAGGGGAGGCGGAGTCTCAACTCGGCATGGAGCTTGCGGCTGCGACCTTCCTCGCCCTGCCGGTCGTTGTCGCCTACGCTTTTTTCCAACGGTACTTTATCGAGAGCATGACCTACACAGGAATCAAAGGATAGGCCATGGTGACGAAACGACACAGGCTGAACAGAGTTCTCTTCTCCCTTTTTCTCGGGGCATCGCTCTTCGGGGCAGAAGGAGGCGATCCTCTATCATATACTTTCACCCGGCATTATGGGCAGGTGGAAGTGGGGGGAAGGTATGTCGGGGCGGAATTCCACGGAAGCCGGCCGATCCCCTCCCGCATCAGCTTCTACGAACCCGCCGCGAACAGTATCGACGTGAGCACAGACTACTGGGCCCGCGGGAATTCTCTTCCGCTTGCCATCGCCATCTCCTCCGGAGCAGGAACTCGCCGCTGGATCGGCCGCGAGGCGTGGGACTACACCCTCCATCCTCACTGGGTAAGCTTCACCCGGAGGGAAGGCGACCTCGACTTTCGGATGACGTATGAGTTCTGCATCAACCAGCCCGCGATGGTCGCCACGATCGTCGTCACAAATCGTTCCGCGAAGACGCTCCCTCTCGAGCTCTATACCCACCTGTTGTTAACTCTCCGGACCTGCCAGACATATGCGCGAAAAGAGTCTGCCTGGACCGAGCACGTCGGTGGCGACGGCGCAATTGTCGCCCACTTCGATGATCCCGAGACACGAAAGGCTGCGATCTTTGTCCTGAACGCCGCGACCCTCCCCATCGGGTGGACAAGCGACGCCTCCGAGCTGGGGCTCACAGACACCGGCACGTCGGCCTGGATCGCGGGGCCGCCTTCCCGGCTCCGCCAAACGCTCTTTCCCCAATCGCATCCCGGCAAACCGGCCGCGGTCTTCGTCTACCGCAAGGAGGTTCAGCCGTCGGATTCGCTCGTCATTGTGCAGGTGATCGGGAGCTGTGCAGCGAAAAACATGAAGCGTGTGGTGTCGCTTCCGGCCGGAAGATGGCGGAAGGAGACTGCAGAGTACAACAGGTACGTCACTCAGAAGGCCGAGCGGGAGGCTCACTTTATCACCGGGGATCCCGTTCTCGACCGATCGGCGATCTGGGCAAGGGGACTCATCGCGGCGAACGCCCATTCGATCGGTGGGCATGTCGTGCCGATGCCGTGTCCCGCCGAATACAATTTCTTTTTCACTCACGACGTCCTCCTCACCGACCTCGGAGCGATGAACTTCGACCTTCCGAGAGTGAAGAGGGACCTGCTCTATATTGCCTCCTTGTCCCGCGACAATGTTATCCCTCACGCATACTACTGGCGCGATAAGGGATTCCAGACCGAGTTTTGCGGCCCCGATAATTGGAATCATCTCTGGTTCATTCTCGCAACGGCGGGATACTACCGGCACTCAATGGACAGAACGACGGCCCGAAGACTTTTTCCCCTCGTCCAAAAAAGTATTGAGTTGATCCTCACGCAACGGAAGGGGGACGGGCTGATGTACGCGAAGCATCCCGATTGGTGGGACATCGGAAACCGCGAGGGGCCTCGCGCCTACCTGACGATCCTCACCGCCCGGGCACTCCGTGAATTTGTCTACCTCAGCGCCGCCCTTGGCGGGAAAGGCGGACCGGAACTTCTGGCATTCGAACGGACTGCCGATTCACTCCAGCAGGCACTAGGGTCGAGGCTTTGGAGCAGTGACCAGAATTTCCTGACGAACTTCAACGGCACGGATCCCGACCGGCACTTCTACGCGGGTTCGCTTCTGGGCCCGGTCTATGGCCTGCTCGACGCGGAACGGTCTGCACTGCTTCTCAAAAGCGCCGAGGAGCAGCTTGTCGATCAGCGGATCGGCGTGCGCATTGTAGCCCCTGCAGACTTCCACACGGATTCAGTGATCGCCTATTTCCATCTCGCCGGCAACGAGGCCGGTGCCCCGTATGTTTACGCGAATGGCGGGGTCTGGCCTCATACGACCGCATGGTACATCCTCGCTCTCCAGGCATGCGGCAAGAGTGACGAGGCAGTCAATTATTTCCGGCGGACGATGTCGCTCGACGGCATCGCCGACAGCCCGATGGGTCAACCGGCGATGTACGAGTACCGGTATGCCGACACTTCTTCACCAGAGTTCGGAAAGATCGACAAACCTTCGTTCCTTTGGGCAGGTGGTTTCTACCTTCAGGTGCTCTACCGGCTTTTTGGCATCTCGGAAAATGAATGGAATCTTTCCGTCGCCGCTTCCCGTCCTTCGGGCCATGATTCGGTCACGTTTTCCCTAGCATTCCGGGGAGAAAAGAATGTTCTGGTCAGGGGGGAGGGCGAAGTGCTCCGTTCATCGGTAGCTGGAGGGAAAACGATTGCGTCGCTGGTCCTTCCCCTCGACGCGGCGAATGCTGCGTCGCTGAGGTACACCTTTGGATCGATCGGCTCACCGTATCTCGCGCGCGTCAATGCTCTCCTCAATGCTGCGACGTACGATGAGAAGAGGCGAGCTCTTGTTTGCACCATTTCCTCATTTGAAGGTCATCGAACCGAGGCAGAAGTGGTCGGACTCGGACCGGCCGAAAAAATCATGCTCGACGGCCGCGAGATCGTACCATTCCGAAGATCCCGTTCCTCCTCCGGAAACGAAATGCTGGATCTTCGTTTCGATGGGGCTAAAGAAACCCAGACCCTGACCGTTTTTTACGGCAAACGAAAATGAAGGTCGCACTCTTTGAAAAGCCTCATGCGCTATCAATACGGCAGGCGTCGCTCCGTGCGATGCTTCCGAACGAGGTCCTCCTGAAAGTCGAAGCGTGCGGAGTTTGCGGCACGGATGTTCATATCGTGGAAGGGACCTCCCGTTCGACTCCACCGGTTGTGCTCGGGCATGAGTTCACCGGCATCGTGGAGGATGTCGGAAGCGGAGTGAAGGGGGTGAGCCGCGGTCAACGCGCTTCGGTCGACCCGAATATCTCGTGCGGCACCTGTTTCTACTGCCGGCGCGGCCTGGTCCATCTTTGTGAGCGCCTCCTCGCCCTCGGCGTAGACATAAACGGCGGCATGGCCGAATACTGTCTCGTCCCCTCGGAGCAACTCTATCTCCTTCCGGATGGGATGCGCACGGAAGCGGCCGCATTCGTGGAGCCGGT
>DATJQP010000053.1:0-2279 GCA_035505655.1 Bacteroidota bacterium | reverse complement strand
TGCCCCCGGGCATGAACACCCGCGTCGGTGCGCCCGGCCCCCGTGATGACGACATATTCGTCCGTCACCGTTCGCAGAACAGACTCGATCTCGGCCTGGACCGAGCGGCCCGTCGCCTGTCGTTGCCATCCTACAAAGTCGGTTCCGTCATATTCGATCTTGAGCTTGATGTTTCGCATAAGTACCTCACCAATAAAAAAGCCCCAGTTCCTCGGGGCTTGTAATCCTCGGCGATGAGGCGAGGGTTAGAACCTTCGCGTGAGGGTAAGAGCAAGCCCGTCGACCTTTCCGTTCGCCCCGACCAGATCGGGCTCAATCCACCAGCCTCCGGTCGCCTGCTCCAGCGACTTGTTGTAGTGTCGCACGAGCCGCGCTGCATTGATCGCGCTGATGATATGGTTGACAACCACCGCGGCAATGACGAAGCGGGAATTGTCAACGATCTTTGCGCCCGAAACCCGCAAAGCTCTAAAGTGCTGCCGATCGGCGTCGGTATCCCAGCTCCAGTAATATCCCAGGGCGGGATCGTACACTGCTGCGGGATTCCGATCCTGCAATTTTTTGTCGTTGTACTGATAGATGTCCTGAAAATTACTCACGTTGACGAAGAACTGGTCGTCCTTCCCGCCAACGGACGCTCCAGAATGGACCGATGCATACGCCCGCGAGTCGGCCTGAACCCAGCTCCCGTACTGCCGGTACGAAGCATAGCCAAGCCAGAGAGCGGCTTCCGTGCCGAGAAAATATCTGCCGTTCCCGAAATCACCGGCGTAGAGCTCCCCCATTCCCGGGAGTAAAAGAGAATAGACGATCGAAGTCAATTGGCTTTTCTTTGCCGGCGCGACCGGGTCGCTCGTCACCGACCGGATTTCAGTGCCTGTCGTCGGAAGGGGCTCGGTTAATCGCTGTCTCAGGATGCCTTCGGAGTTTTGCGCACAAATGGAAGTGAGAAGAAGCGGAACAAGGGCGAGCGAAAGAAGAACGGTTTTCACGATAACCTCAGATGTGTTGGAAAAGTACAGAGTACCTTGTGGCCGATGATACCACTCAATCACAATACTCGATATTCCTCCATGAGCATTATCGTGAATTATGCAGCGACCGAAGCCGTATTCCCCGCGAAGCCGCGATCCGGCGAGGCGAGACATCCTTCTTCCACCCTTTCATCGAGTCGCACCCGGACGATCGTGTTGACCAACGAGGCATGATACGGAAGGAAGACCCGGATGTAATTGTCGGTGTATCCCGAGAGCATGTTCCCGTCGACCGTTTCTTCGATGAGTGCCGGCCGGCTTGTGTGAATCTGGGAGAGGTGGAATGCCTGTCTCTTTTGCTCTCCGACTGTCCTCAAGAACTCGCTCCGGCTGAACCGGACGCGCGGCTCAACTCGATCTCCGAAGCCCAGGGAGGGGGTGTTCGGCCGTTCCGAGTAGGTGAAGACGTGGAGATATGAAACCGGGAGTTCCTCGATGAACCGGAGCGAGGAGATGAAGTTTGACTCCGTCTCGCCCGGGAATCCTGCGATGACATCGACACCGATCGCCGCCGCGGGAGAGGCTCGGCGAATAGTCTCGACGAGGTTGCGGTAATCGGCCAGATCGTACCGGCGACGCATCAGCCGGAGGACCTCATCGTTCCCGCTCTGCAGGGGTATGTGAAAGTGGTCGCAGATCTTTTCCGACGCGAGCCAATGCTCCAGCAGCTCCTCGTCGAGCAGGTTCGGCTCTATCGAGCTGATACGGATCCGCTCGAGCCCTTCGACGCTTTCGATGCCGCGAAGAAGTTCCACGAGCGAAGATCCCCCCTTTCTCCCGTAGTCTCCGACGTTGACGCCGGTGAGGACGATTTCCCGGTACCCCTGCGTGACAAGGTGTTGGGCCTCGCGGACGCATTCGTCGAACGACAGGCTCCGGCTCTTGCCGCGCGCAAGGGGAATGGTGCAAAAAGAACAGTTGAAGTCGCAGCCGTCCTGCACTTTGAGAAAGGCCCGGGTCCTCTCCCCTCCTCCCGCGGAGCTTGCCGGTCCGAACTCGATTGCTTCCGTGATCGGGGAGACTTCAATCCTGGGGACATCCGCTTTCGCAAAGCCTCGGGCATGATCAAAGACCCGGAACTTTTCCCTCGCTCCGAGGACGAGGTCCACTCCATCGATCGACGCAATCTCTTCCGGCTGCAGTTGCGCGTAACAGCCCAGCACAATCACAAAGGAGTCCGGCGACCGACGGACTGCCTGGCGAACCAGCTGGCGGCATTCACGATCCGCGCGTGCCGTAACACTG
>DATJQP010000052.1:0-7337 GCA_035505655.1 Bacteroidota bacterium | reverse complement strand
ACAAGCGGCTCCCGATCGAGATCGAAAGGGGAGAAGGCTGTTATCTCTACGCAAAGGATGGAAAGAAATACCTGGACATGTTTGCCGGCCTCGCTGTCAATGCTCTTGGATACGGGCACCCGGGCGTGGTCGCCGCTATCGAGCGGCAGGCCCGTGCCTACACTCATCTCTCAAATTACTTCATCCAGCTTCCTCAGCTGCAGCTCGCTGAGGCCTTGCTCCGCCATTCAGGGTTCGAAAAGATCTTCTTCACCAATTCCGGGACGGAAGCGACGGAAGGCACAATCAAGCTGCTCAGGAAATGGGGGACGCAGTCCAGGCGGACGAAGATCTTCGGCATGACGAACGGGTTCAGCGGCCGGACGATGGGATCTCTCTCGATCATGGACAAGGAGAAATACCGGGAGGGATATGGTCCATTCCTTGAGAATTGTGGGTCGATTGAATTCAACGACGTTTCCGATCTCAACGCAAAGGTCGATGCGCAGACAGCCGCCGTCTTCCTCGAATTCATCCAGGGAGAAGGGGGAATTGTCCCTGTCACGCAGGAGTTTGTCCGTGAGCTCGACGCTTTGAGAAAACGGTTCGGATTTCTTGTCGTCGCCGATGAAATCCAATCAGGGATTATGCGCACGGGGAAGTTCTTTGCATTCCAGCATTACAACTTCCGGCCAGATGTTGTGACGATAGCAAAGCCGATCGGGGGTGGATTGCCGCTTGGAGCAATCCTCGGTGGAAGTCAGGTGGCTTCCGTCTGGTCGTACGGAGTTCATGGCACGACGTTCGGCGGAAATCCCGTCGCCTGCGCAGCCGGGAGCGTTGTCATCGAGACGCTTACATCCGAGGAGATGCGTCGGCGCATCGGCGAGTCATCCGCATATCTCGGCGCCGAGCTGAGGCGCCTAAAAGGAAAGTACCCGCTGATTCGGGAAGTGCGGGGTCTCGGCCTCATGATGGGCGTTGATTTGTCGGTCGATAGCGCCCCGCTTGTCGATGAGATGCTTGCAAGAGGAGTGCTCGTCAACTCAACGGCGAAGTCCGTGGTGAGGATTCTCCCTCCGCTCGTGGCCGGTGTGAAAGAGATCGATGAGATGGTGAGGGTCTTCGAGGGCGTGTTGTCCGCCGCACGGTGACGAACGAGTGTTACGCTACTGTTAATTTGCCGTTAAGGAATTGCTTGACATTTCACAGGTGGCGCCATATATTTGCAGTGCAACGGACGGCCTGGAAGGTGTTTACAATTCCGGAGCCGTCGGGCGCGCGTGTTGGCGCGCACCTTATAAACTCACCGCACTCTTAACCTAACCGGAGGTCTTTTATGAAGAAGGTCTTCATTCTCCTGTTCGCAATCGTGTTGACCACGGGCCTTACGCTTGGCCAGGATGTTATGCCGGCTGCGAAGACAGGTTCGAAATCTCTGAACTTCACCTTTGGCGGACTCGGGACATTCGGAGTTGCCCCGACCGGCCCGTTGGGCGGAATCGGAGTTTCGTATTTCTTGAACAGTGATGCTGCAGTGCGCGCGGGCCTCCAACTCGGAATTGCTTCCACTTCGACACCGGCGAGCGCGTCCCCCGGAACGGATGGGAGCACGTCAAGTCTTACCTTTGGTGTTGCGGCGGACTACCTTATGTATATGAACGCTGGACGCGTGCGCCCGTACATGGGTGGCGGGCTCTTGTTCCAGACCCAGACAAGCGACGTCAAACCGGTGCTGAACGGAACGGGAACACAGGACGAGGTGAAAGGCGGAACGCCTACAACGTTTGGCTTGCGGGGCATCATGGGTGCCGAGTTCTTTGTTTACTCGGAACTGAGCTTCTCCGCAGAGTATCAACTCAACCTGGTCAGCATCACGTCGACTTCTGACCTCACTCACAGCAATCCCTCCTCGACGCAAAAAGGCGGAAGCGCGACGAACATCCTCGGCTTCGGCGGCGGTGGAGTGACCCTGCACATCTACTTCTAAGCCGATCTGTTCTTTTTCGAAGGCGTCCCGAGGAAACTCGGGGCGCCTTTTTTGTTTCCGTTTAAATTCGTATTTTGATAAGTATGGAGATTAAAACCGATTTTCTCGTCCTCGGAAGCGGTATCGCGGGACTCTTCTATGCGTTGAAAGTTGCCCACCTCGGATCGGTTGCCATCGTCACGAAGAAAGAAAAGGCTGCATCGAACACGAACCTCGCCCAGGGGGGGATCGCCTCCGTTCTTTCGCCGACCGATTCCTATGAATCCCATATTGCCGACACGCTGACCGCCGGCGCATCGTTGTGCCACCGCGATGCCGTTGAGGTACTCGTCCGCGAAGGTCCCGCCCGGGTGAAAGAGTTGATGGAGATCGGAGTGGAGTTCACCAGGAAGGGGGCGACGCTGGACCTCGGCAAGGAGGGGGGACACTCACAGCATCGTATTGCCCATGCCGCCGATTTGACCGGAAAGGAGGTCGAACGGGCGCTCCTCGCCCGTGTCGCCGCCCATCCGAATATTTCGATGTACGAAAACCATATCTCGATCGATCTCATCACCGAGCATCATCTATTCGAACATGCCAAAAAGCAGCACTCGGCAACCCACTGCTGGGGCGCCTATGCCCTGGATGTTGAACACAATGTTGTGAAGACCTTCCTCGCTCCGGTTACGATGCTCTCCACCGGGGGTGCGGGACACGTCTATCTCCACACCACCAACCCCACGATCGCCACCGGAGACGGCATTGCCATGGCCTACAGGGCCGGCGCTCCGATCGGAAACATGGAGTTTATCCAGTTTCACCCAACAGCCCTCTACAATTCGGGCTCTCCATCGTTCCTCATCTCGGAGGCCGTGCGGGGGTTTGGCGCCATCCTGCGGACCAAGTCGGGGGAGGAGTTCATGAAAAAGTACGACCCGCGCAGCTCCTTGGCCACCCGCGACGTCGTCGCCCGTGCCATTGACAACGAACTGAAACGAAGCGGTGCGGAATGCGTTTTTCTGGACTTAACGCATCTTGAGGCTGAATCCTCCAAAAGTCATTTCCCGAACATTTATCGGCGCTGCCTGGAAGCGGGCATCGATTTCACAAAAGAGATGATCCCCGTCGTTCCCGCCGCGCACTACGTCTGCGGCGGCGTTGCGACGGATCTCTTTGGGAGAACTCCGGTTTCGGGATTATATGCCTGCGGCGAAGTAAGTATGACGGGGGTCCATGGCGCAAATCGTCTCGCCAGCAATTCACTCCTCGAAGCCATTGTCTACTCGGATCGCGCTGCGCAAGAGATCGGCCAGAGCGGAATCGCAAAATCGCCGCTTCCCGCTATTCCCCCATGGGACGATTCGGGAACGATCAACAACGAAGAATGGGTCCTCGTATCTCACGACCGGAGAGAGATCCAACAGGCGATGTGGGATTATGTCGGCATTGTCCGCTCCACCGCGAGGCTTGAGCGGGCGCATCGTCGTATCCGTCTCATGATGAACGAAGTGAACGAGTTCTACAAGAGGACGAAAGTGACAGAAGGACTCATCGAACTGAGGAACCTTGCATGCGTGGCCGACATCATAATCCGATGTGCGCTCATCAGGAAGGAGAGCAGGGGACTGCACTTCACAACCGATTTTCCGTCGAGAGACGACACACACTGGCTGAACGACACGATGATCACATCTCAGAGCGACGATGAATAGACCTCGGCTCGACAACGACAAGCCGCGCTGTGCGTGCGGGATTTTCGGCATCTTCGGACATCCACAGGCTTCCCTCCTTACGTACTATGGCCTCCACGCTCTTCAACACCGCGGTCAGGAGGCAAGCGGAATTGTTGCGCTCCAGTTCGATCCTTCGAAGAAAAAGCAGCACTTCAACATTGTCAAAGGGATGGGACTCGTCACCGACGTCTTCCCGGATTACAAAGTCGTCCAGGAACAGCTCGGAGGGAAGGCGGCGATCGGGCATAACAGGTACTCCACGGCCGGCTCCGCGAACAACCGTTTGAACATCCAGCCGTTTACGGTGAATTACAGGAACGGCAACCTTGGCCTCGCCCACAACGGCAACCTGACGAACTTTCACACGCTCCGGAAGGAGCTCCAGGATCAGGGAACCATCTTTCAGACAACATCGGACAGCGAGATCATTCTTCACCTTATCGCCCGGTCGAGGGAGAAACATCAGATCGACCAGATCCGGGAAGCCCTCGAACTCGTGGAGGGGGCATTTTCGCTCCTTATCCTCACCGACAACGGGCTCATTGCCTCGCGGGATGTGCACGGATTCCGACCGCTTGCGCTCGGGACAAAGGACGGACGCTACGTTGTCGCTTCCGAGACATGTGCATTCGACATGATCGACGCACAGTACGTGCGGGACATCGCTCCAGGCGAGATCCTTGTTATCGACGATGAGGCATTGGAATCGAAGAAACCGAAGTCTCACTGGCTCTCCAGAACAGGCGGCACGCCTCACCACTGCATCTTCGAGTATATTTATTTCTCACGACCGGACAGCCAGATCTTCGGGGAAAGCGTCGACAAGGTGCGCCGAAAACTCGGCAAGGCCCTCGCGCAGGAGGCTCCCATCGCGCCGGAGAAGGATGATAAACATACGATCGTGATCAGTGTCCCCGACTCAAGCAACACGGCGACACTCGGCTTCGTCTCCGAGAGCAACAAGCAGGGGATCCCGACGAAGCTTGAAATCGGGCTCATCCGGAACCACTATGTCGGCCGGACATTCATCCAGCCGGAGCAGGGCGACCGCGAGATGAAGGTCAAAACCAAGTACAATACTGTGAAAGGTGTCCTGAAGGGGAAAAGAATCGTCCTCGTCGACGACTCAATCGTTCGCGGAACGACTTCGAAACAGCTCGTGAAGCTCCTCAGAGAGGCCGAGCCGAAAGAAATACACTTCAGAATCACCTCGCCTCCCATTGTCAACCCTTGCCATTGGGGGATGGATTTCCCGAGCAGAGAAGAACTCATCGCCGTGCGGTGCGATGAAGATGTGGAGAACATCCGAAAAGAACTTGGTGTAGACTCGGTCCACTATCTCTCCCTCGACAAGATGCTCGAAGCGGTGCCGCAGACCGAAGGTAGATCTTACTGCACCGCATGCTTCGGCGGCAAGTACCCGACGCGTGTCGACTCCGGCACTGACAAAAACGGCCTTGAATCGTAGGCATGGATGGGTTCCGTTCGAATAGTCCTGAACGCCTTGTTACGACGCTCGCAGGATTGCTTCTTCTGCCGGTTACTCTCCTCTCCCAGCAGTACGTTCCCTCCGATCTTTTGATTAAATTCAATTCGCAGGCCCCCGACACCCTCATCGCCGGTGCTATGGCTCGAAGGGACCTCGGACCTTTGGCAAATTCGGGGCGTTCTCTTCCGGTTCAAGCCGTCAAAAATGTGTTCACGAAGGCCGTAGGCCGGTCGGCTGCCGGCCTCGTAGCGCCGTCGATGGAGACCGGGAACACTTTTCAGGTATTGCACACTCGCTTCGCCTCTCCAGCGGAAGCCGACCGGGCTTTGCAGGCGCTCCAGGGAAGCCCGTTCGTTGAGTACGTCCAGCGCAACTACCTTTACCACGTCGACGAAATGCCGAACGACTCGGCAGCATCGGGACAATGGAACCTTCAGCAGATTGGGATTTTCCAGCTCTGGGCGAGCGGCTTCTTCGACCAACAACTGCCGACAGTGAAGGTCGGTGTCCTCGACACCGGTGTAGACTATCTTCACCCGGACATAAGCCGGCAGATCTCCCAGAATGACGGAGAGACGGGTCTGGATGCCAATGGCCAGGACAAACGATTCAACGGAATAGATGACGACGGAAACGGCTTCGTGGATGATTGGAGAGGCTATGACTTTGTAGACCAGCAGGATCCTGACCTGGGGGATTGGTCTACACGGGACAACGATCCGATGGATGAAAATGGGCATGGGACAGCCGTGGCCGGGATCATCGGAGCACAATCAAACAATGGAATCGGAATAGCCGGTGCGTCGCCAGTCGCAAGAATTCTGCCCCTGAGAGCATTCAATTCAAGCGGAGTCGGGACAGACGCCGACATCGCCGCCGCGATAGTCTATGCTGCCGACAACGGGGTTCAGGTTCTTAACATGAGCTTCGGGGATGTGATCTCATCGCCCCTCCTCAAAGACGCAATTCACTATGCCTACGAAAAGAACGTGGTTCTGATCGCTTCAAGTGGAAACGACGGGACCAGTTATCCACATTATCCATCGGACTTTAGCGACGTAATTTCAGTAGGTTCCGTTACTCAAGATGATGTGAAGTCTATATTTTCATCCTATGGCCCTTCGCTCGCCTTGGTAGCTCCGGGGGAGGGGATCTCGACGCTGAAATTGGGGGGAGGATACCAATCGTCTTTCTCCGGGACCTCGGCCGCAGCGCCTCACGTCTCGGCGGTAGCCTCCCTCATCATTAGCCAGGCTCAGGCTTCCCGAAGTTCAAAGGTCTCTGCGCCTCCTTTGACAAACGACGAAGTGAAAGCTGAACTGACGGGCGGAGCGACTGATTTAGGGGATCCTGGCTGGGACAACACTTATGGCGCAGGCCTCGTCAATGCACGCGTGCTTCTCTCGGCGGGATCCAGAAATGTCGTCAGGATTCAATCGCCGGATGTCGACGCCCAGTTAAGTGCGAGCCCTGTCCGGATCATCGGCACCGCGAACACCGATCAGCTTGCGAGTGTCCAACTGTTCTACGGAATCGGGGATGATCCTTCATCATGGCAGGCAATCAGTCAGTCCAGCGGCAAGCGGTTCATCAATGATACACTTGGGGTTTGGGATATAACTAATTTGTCGGACGGTGTTTATACCTTAAGGCTGGAAGTCAAAAATATCCAGGGCGGCGATGTCGAAAGCAGGAACCGTGTTCTCATTCTGAGGTCAACGCCAAGGGTCTTGAGTTTTTCATACACCGATTCTGTTATCTATCAAGGGATGTACTGCGGTCTGGCAACGATTCGGATGGATCGCCCGACAACAGCGGTTCTGAAATATCGACTGCACAATTCGCAGGCGGGATTCAATGAGATCGCTTCCCCCGGCAGCCAACTGAACCACTATTTTCTCATCACACCACATGAGATGCTCCCCGGAGCACAATATGATTTCAGCGTAATCTCTGTCGATGGACAAGGGCGATCTGCCCAGTTTCCGACTCTCCAGCTCGCCGGCACCGATGTGTTCACGATTTCGTTGGCACCGACAACTGTTCCCACGACCGGGTTCAACCCTCTCACTTTTTCCCTTCCCTCCGGATTTCTCTTGAACAGGACCGATACACTCTCCGGCAAGCGCATCGTCCTCATGAATCAATATGATTCCACGGGGAG
>DATJQP010000051.1:0-3115 GCA_035505655.1 Bacteroidota bacterium | reverse complement strand
ACGACAGCGTTCGCCTCGCGGACCCTGACGATCAACGAGGTGTACCAGCCGGCCATTGTGAAGCTCTCCCTTGCCTACAGGGAGGGGGGCGTCGTCCTGGATTCATTGATACGACCGATCTACATCCCTGCGACCCCGGTCTCCGATACCGGTCTCTCCGTTTCCATCGACTCCATGATATTCTCTTCCCCCCAGCAGGTCCAGGTGATTTTTCAAACTCGCAAAACATCGACAGGAGCGCTGATCACCGGCTTGACGCCACAAAACGTCTGGGTGTATGACAACGGAGCGCGGATCAACGACATCAGCGTGGGACTTGATACCACGGGTGCCCGGAAGATCGACGTCGTGTTCGTTCTCGATGTCACAGGCAGCATGAGCAATGAGATCGATGCCGTCAAAAGTAACATCGAGGAATTCGCCGACAGCATGCAGGCGCATGCCCTGGCGTTTCGACTTGGGATGGTGACGTTCCTCGACAACATCGAGAATGTGTACGACCTGACACCCAACGTCGCCGCTTTCAAGCAGAGCGTTGCGGCACAATACGCTCATGGTGGTGACGACGAGCCGGAAAATTCTCTCGATGCCCTCTACCGTGCAAGCGAACTGCCGTTCGCAGAGGGAGCCCGGCGATTGTTCATCTGGATCACCGACGCGACGTATCACGAGAAAGATGCCGTTACAAGTCGAAGTCGCCAGGACGTCATTTCCCGTTTGCTCCTCACCGACGTAACGGTGTATTGCATCGGAAACCCGTATGACCAGACCGACTGGTATAACCCTATCGTGAACGCGACGGGAGGATTATACTATGATATTTATGGCAACTTTCGCGACATCATGCTGGATATCAGCAGACATCAGGCGAGCGGCAAATCTGTGGTGTCATTTCATCCTCTCCCGGGGACGACACACGCAATGACCCTTTGGGTCCACTACGGAGGTCTGGGTGGGAGCGACACCGTGAGCTTTGGCTCCAGCGGTTCCGTGTTAGCATCGTCCGGGCTGCGATGCTATCCCAACCCCTTCAACCCGACGACGGTGTTGAGTGCGCAGTGGCCGGAAGCCGGCGAGGTTCGGCTCCAGGTCTATGACTTGCTCGGACAGGAAGTGGCGACGCTGGCCAACGGACGCTATCCTGCAGGGCGCCACACGTTCACCTTTGACGCGCGCGGACTCGGAAGCGGAACATATTTCGTCCGGCTGGAAGTCCGATCGCCGGAGGGCAGAATCATCGCTCGCGATGTCACAAAAATCCTTCACCTCAAATAGCCAACGACGAACAATGAAACGAACCGTACGAGCGCTAATTCCGGGGGTGTGCCTCCTTTTTTCGGTCTCGATCCTGGCGAGGGCCGATGGTGTCATGCGGCCAACCAACTCCTCCTATCCCAAGGACTTCTTGCGACATCGTCTTACAAACATTTCGGTGGCGATCCACGGACAGGTCGCCGTCACCACCGTGTACCAGGAGTTCGTCAACGAGTGGACGCAGCCCACGAACGCCGTTTATTCGTTCCCGCTGCCGCCTGATGCACGGGCGACGGACTTCCTCTTTTGGTCCAACGACACGCTCTATCGGGCAAGTCTCAAAGTGAAAGAGCAGGCGGTCAATCCCGGTACAGGAGAAGGCGGGGTGGACGCGCTGCTCACCACATATCTCGGGAGTAATCCGCTCCGGGTTCTGATCAATGACATCCCGGCCGGCGAAGTGCAGCGCATCCAGATGGAGTTCGTGTCATTGTGTAAGAGCGAACGGGGGAAACTCGTCTACCAATATCCCCTGGCGACAACGTTGTTTACCGCGTACCCCGTCGAGAGCGTATTTCTGAGTTTCCACGTCGACGGCTCGGGTGACATCACCAACGTGGAGCTTGAAGGATTCCCCGCAAGCGTAATCACACGTACCGACAGTAAGCACGTTTCACTCTCGCTCGACCGTTCGAAGGTCTATTTGACGGACGATCTCACGTTCAACGCCTACTCGAATCCCGACAGCCTATCGGTGGATTTCTATGCCACGAATAGCGATAGCCTGGGGGGGAATTTCGTTCTCTTCTTGAAGCCCCCCTCCGCTCCGGATTCAGCGAACATTCTTCCCAAGAAGGTCGTCTTTCTCATCGACTGCTCCTCGAGTGTGACCGGAGAAACGCTGGTTCAGACCGTCCAGGCAACGAAGGACTGCCTCGACCGTCTGCACCCGACCGATGTTTTCAATGTCGTCGGATTTAATTATTCCGCGATTCCGTGGAGTACGGGACCTGTTCCTGCCACCCCTGAAGCACTCCTCTCGGCAAAGGCGTTTCTCGACGGTTTGACGGCGTACGGATATTCGAACCTTCAGCCGTCGCTCGTTTACACGCTCGGGATGTTCACTTCCGACAGTCTGAACAACGTGATCGTCCTTTTCAGCGACGGACGCGCACCCCTTACTCCGTCGACGATCCATGCAGCCAACACTGTCAAGGTCGCCGTCTTCCCGATTGCCATCGGCGACAACGTGCGGCGGTCTGTTATCGAAACGATCGCCTACGAGAACTATGGCACGCCGACATTCATCGCTTCAACAGAGGCGGTCCTTCCCGCAGTGGCCGAAGCGTTTGACCGTGTGAACGATCCCGTTCTCCGTGACGTGCACATGGAGATGGGGTCGAATGCCTATGATCTCCATCCGGGAGATCTTGCCTCGGTCTATGGCGGCTCCCGGTTCTTCCTCACGGGGCGATATCGAGACCCGGGAACCGCTACTCTCTCTATCGGCGGCACCTCAGCGCAAGGGCCTCAGTTCTATAATTTTCTCCTCACATTTCCGGGAGTGACGGGTGAGAATTCCTTCGCCGCAAAATTGTGGGCGAAGGAAAAAATCGATGACATCGAGCGCACCATCGACATCTACGGAGCAACCGACTCGCTTAAATCCCTGGACATCAATGTGAGCCTTCAGTACGGAATCCGATGCATGTACACCGCCTACATCGCGGATAAAACCATCCGGGTGGCGGACGTTGAGGAGACTGCATCGATCCAGGCGTTCAGTGCCTCGATTGCGGCCGGCGGCGTGACGGTAACGTGGACGGTGACCGGTCCTTCGAAGATTCGTGAGATCAACCTC
>DATJQP010000050.1:0-68458 GCA_035505655.1 Bacteroidota bacterium | reverse complement strand
CCTTCCGTCCCGGCGACAGGAAGCTTACCCGCGGAGAGATTCTCGCAGTACTGACTTATGCTCCGCGCATTCCACCAGCGGTATCCTCCGGATGAGCTCTCCTTCCAGAACGAATGAGCCGACGGTCCGAACCCGAGATAGTTTGAGTGATTCCAGTAGTTCTTGTTGTGACGGCATTCGTATCCCGGGAGGGCATAGTTGGAGATCTCGTAGTGCCCGTACCCGTGTCCTTCCATGAACGCCATCGTCTCCTCGTACATCCGGGAATCGGTCTCTTCGGAGGCCGTTTTCACCGCACCTTCTTTCACCATCGTGAAGAGAGGAGTATGCTCTTCAACGATGAGGCCGTACGCCGAAATATGCTTCGGCCCGAGCCGAAGGCCCTCCTCCATATTTTCCTTCCATCGTGCCGTAGTCTGTTGAGGAAGGGCGAAGATGAGGTCGATGCTGACGTTGTCGAAACCGGCGTCGTAGGCATCGCCCACACACCGGCGCGCTTCGTCAGCGGTATGAATGCGGCTCAGGAACCTGAGCTCTTCTTCATGAAACGATTGTATCCCGATGCTCAGCCGGTTGACCCCCAACTCCCGGTATGACCGGAGCTTTGCGCGGTCGACGGTGCCGGGATTTGTTTCCACCGTGATCTCCGCGCCGTTCTCAACGCGAAACCGGCCCCTGAGCGTGTCGAGGAGATGGCCGAGCACAGAGGGGGGAAGGAGCGACGGAGTTCCGCCCCCGAGAAAAATCGTTTCGAAGCTCTCGGCGGAGGCGTACCGGTCGGCATAGAGGGAGATCTCCGTCTCAAGCGACTGGAGAAAGAGTTCCATCGTCTGCATGTTTTCGATCGAGTAGAAGTCGCAGTAGACGCACTTCTTCTCACAGTACGGAATATGGAGATAGAGACTTGCCATGTCGACCAGGATTTTTTCCGACGGTGGATGGCGGTGACAGGAGCCGCGCGTTTCATCCGCGCACGCTCCATAGGGTCAGCGAACGAGGGTCCCGATTCTCGACCACCGGATGGCGGAAAATTTCTCTGAAACGCTGGTGAGGGGAATCGATGTATCCCACGACCAATAGACGAACATCGCTTTTCCCACGATGTTTTCTTCCGGCACAAAACCCCAGTACCTGCTGTCAAGGCTGTTGTCCCGGTTATCCCCCATCATGAAGAGGTAATCCCGCTCGACGGTGTACTCGCCAGTGGCGAGGCCGTCGATGAGGATTTCCGAGTCACCTTCCTTGCTCACCGTGTGTCCTTCACGTTCTATAAACGTCATCCAGCCGTCGATCGTTCGTGGCGAGAGCCGTAGTTCCATCCCCCTGAAAGGCACGACGATCGGACCGTAGTAGTCGGGGTTGAATGGGCTCCCTTTCGGGAAGATGAACCCATAGGGTTCGTGGGGAAGGAATTCGCTCCGCGGAGCGACACATGCGGTGGGTGGAAGGAGGTACTCGCGTCCATTGACGAAAACGACCTTATCCAGGACAAGGAGCGTGTCACCTGGCAAGGCAACGCACCGCTTGACATAATTAACCCCGGGGGGTGCCTGAACCTCGTCGCGGTCCCCCGGATACTCGAAGACGATGACGTCTCCCCGCCTCGGAGAGACAAGTCCTGGGAGACGGAAATGAGGAATTGCGATGCGGGTGAAGGGAAGATACTTCGGACTTGACCCCCCGTAAAGAAATTTGTTGACGAAGAGGAAGTCGCCGATGCGGAGGGTGTTCTCCATCGAGGCGCTCGGGATACGAAACGCCTCGACGACGAACACTTTCAGGAAGAGGGCGATGACGAGGGTTGCGCCGATGGTGACCAGGTAGTCGCCCGGGCCCCGCCGTAGCGGCACCGCCCTCTTCGCGTCATTGCCTTCCAGAGACACAGGGGTGACGGCTAGCGAATGAGGGTCCCGATGCGGTTGAGACGCACCGACATCAGCTTCTCAAAAATGTTGAAGATCGAAATATCGGTGTCCCACGACCAATAGACGATCATCGGCGTCCCGACGATGTTGTCTCTCGGGACGAAACCCCAGAACCGGCTGTCGAGACTGTTGTCCCGGTTGTCTCCCATGCCGAAGAGGTAGTCGCGAGCAACGACGTAGGTGTCGTTCGGCGTACCGTCGATAAGCATCCCTCTGTTCGGTCCGACGGTCGCGAGATGGCCTTCCCGCTGGATGAACGTGTCCCACGTCTTCAGGTTGTCGGGCGAAAGTTTGATCCGCATCCCTTTGAACGGGATGACGACCGGTCCGTAATTGTCCTCGTTGAACGGGGATCCGGGCGGGAAGATTCTCTCGTCGGCGTATCCGGGAGGCAGAATCCGGGGGTAGTTGAATTTCATGTTCCTCGGGAGCGGAGCGCGCTGGCCGTTGACATAGACGACCCGATTGATGATCTGGAGCGTGTCGCCGGATACCCCCATGCACCGCTTAAGGTAGTACGTGAAGGCTTCGGGGTGGACCTCTTCACGGTATCCCGGGAATTCAAAAACGATGACGTCGCCCCGCTGGACCGACTTGAACGCCGGCAAACGAAACCATGGGAGGCGAACGTCGGTGAAGGGGATGTTGCGCGGGGAGCAACCGCCGTAGATGAACTTGTTCACCATGAGAAAATCGCCGGTCATCACCTCGTTCTCCATCGACCCGGTCGGCACCATGAACGACGCAATGACGAAGTTGTTGAGGAGAAGGAATCCTATGATGACGATTGCCGCCTCGCGTAGGAAGTCCTTCACCTTCCTCGAGAACGGAACAGCCGGCTGCGATTTCTTATCTTGTTGTGCCATGTTCGTGTTGAACCATAGACTGTTGAGAGAATTCGCTCAAGAGGCAGAGTTCCGACCTCTGCCCTCTGGCGATCTGTTATCTTTACTGTCTCCTGTATTCTGTATGCTACTCGGTCATGGAAAGCACTGCCAGAAAGGCCTCCTGTGGCAATTCCACTCTCCCCACCTGTTTCATACGCTTCTTGCCTTCCTTTTGTTTCTCGAGGAGTTTCCTCTTCCGTGTGATGTCGCCGCCATAGCATTTCGCCAGGACATTCTTCCGCATAGCGGAGACCGAAGTGCGCGCGATGACCTTGCTCCCGATCGCCGCCTGGATAACCACCTCGAACATTTGACGGGGAATAAGCTCTTTCAACTTACTGCAAAGCTTTCTTCCCACATCGTAGGCCTTCTCCCGATGGACGATCGTCGAAAGGGCGTCGACCGGCTCGGTGTTGAGAAGGATGTCGAGTTTCACGAGGTCGGATTCGCGGTAGTCGATGTACTCGTAGTCGAGCGAGGCATAGCCGCGGGTGAGCGACTTCAGCTTGTCGTAGAAATCGAAAATGATCTCGGAGAGGGGAAATTCGTACGTGATGTCTGCGCGTGTCGGGTCGAGGTAGTTCGTATTCTTGTAGATACCCCGACGGTCCATGCAGAGCTTCATGATGTTCCCGATATATTCCGTCGGGGTGATGATCTGCGCCTTGATGTACGGTTCCTCGATCTTCTCGATGCTCCCGGTCGGGGGCATCTCGGCGGGATTGTCGACTCTCACGACTTCGCGGTTCGTCTTTGTCACCCTGTATTCGACGTTGGGGACCGTCGTGATGAGGTTCTGATTGTACTCCCGCTCGAGGCGCTCCTGGATGATCTCCATGTGCAGGAGGCCGAGGAACCCGGCGCGGAATCCGAACCCGAGCGCCGTCGATGATTCGGGCTCGAAGACGAGCGACGCGTCGTTCATGTGGAGCTTCTCCAGCGAGTCCCGCAGCTCGGCGAAATCGTCGCTGTTGGTCGGGTAGAGGCCGCTGAAGACCATCGGCTTCACTTCCTTGTAGCCCGGGAGAGGCTCGGCAGCGCCGTTCGCCGCCGTCGTTACCGTGTCTCCGACCTTGGTGTCGTGGACATCCTTCAGGCCGGCGATGAGGTACCCGACGTCCCCCGCCGTAAGGCTCCCCGTCCGCTTCCGCTTCATCTCGAGAATTCCGACTTCCTCTGCTTCGGCGTTCTTCCCGTTGGAGAAGAACCTGATCTTGTCTTTCTCCTTCAGCGTTCCCTGGACGACCCTGAGGTAGGCGACGGATCCGCGGTACGAATCGAAGAGAGAGTCGAAGATCAGTGCCTGCAGCGGCTTTGTGGCATCCCCCTTCGGAGGCGGGATCCGTGCGACAACCGCCTCGAGAATCTCCTCGATGCCGAGTTTCGTCTTGGCGCTCGCGAGAAGGATATCCTCCTCCTTGCAGCCGATGAGGCTTACGATCTCGTGCTTCACCGTGTCGATCATCGTCTTCGCCGAGGGGAGGTCGACCTTGTTGATGACCGGGATGATCTCCAGCCCCGCATCGATCGCGAGGTAGAGATTGCTGATCGTCTGCGCCTCGACCCCCTGCGATGCGTCGACGACAAGAATGGCCCCTTCGCAGGCAGCGAGCGACCGGGAAACCTCGTACGTAAAATCGACATGGCCGGGGGTGTCGATAAGATTAAGGACGTAGTCGTTTCCGTCCTTCGCGGTGTACCGCATCTGGATGGCGTGAAGCTTGATCGTGATCCCACGCTCCTGCTCGAGGTCCATGTCGTCGAGCACCTGGTTGACGACGAGGTCGCGCTGGGTGATGGTCCCCGTCAGCTCGAGCAGGCGGTCGGCGAGCGTCGACTTGCCGTGGTCAATATGGGCGATGATGCAGAAATTGCGAAGGTGATTCATCGCACCGTCCCCGCGGAAAGCAGGTGGTAAGAATCAAGAGCTAAGAGAGGAGAACGACTGAGTATCATCTCAACGATCGTGATGACCTTGGACTTTGGACCGGAAACTCGAGAACCTGTGACCCCTGGTGAACGGCGGCGCTGCCAGACCGCCTTTAACGAAAAAGCCCCGAACTCGTCGTGGGCATTTTTCTTCCTTAAGATACCACTTTGAGGAGGGAGTTGCAAGGTTTCAAGAGCAAGACAGAAGAGGTCAGAGATAAGAAAAAAGAAAAACAAACAAGGCCGTTGACTCATTCGAATGTGGAAGGAGGAGAATTTGCGAAAGAGCAAGAAGAAGAAACGATTTTATCGGTTTGCGACGCCGGCGAGGAAATACATCATGATGTACGCCGCGAGCTTGCTCGTCCTCCCGTCGAAGTCGTATTTCGGGTTCACTTCGACGATGTCGATCGCTCTCGTTTTATGACGTGTCCCCGCGAAGTGAGCCGCCTTGAGAATCTCGTTGGCCCTCAGCCCCGTGGGATAGGAGGCGCTGACACCGGGCGCATCGCATCCTTGCACGGAATCGAGGTCGAAGCTGACGTAAAGTCGCTCGGTGGAGTTCGAAGCGATCTCGTATGCGAGGTCGAGGATTTTTTCGATCTTCTCCCTCCTCACTTCATCGAGCGTGAAAACCGTCGCGCCCCGGTCGGTGAGCTCTTCGTAATGCTCCCTGGCGTTGGCGAACGATTGCGCCCCGATCTGTACGTAGTTCATCGCCGCGAGGGGACTGTGGGTCCAGTCAAGGATCTGCCGGTACGCCGTTCCGTTGTTCCGATGGGGATCGGACTTGCGGAAACAGAGGTGCGTGTCGATGTTGATGGCGCCGGCGGTCGCCGCCTTCTTCGCGAACGCGAGGAAGGAAGGGAAGGTCGCGTCGTGCCCGCCGCCAAGAACGATCGGCAGGATGTTGTTCGCGGTGAGCATCTCGAGGACGGTCTGCGTCCGCTGGTGGGTCTCCTCGAGGCTCGCGCCGGTCTTGATATTGCCGAAATCGAAGATCGAGAGGTCCGAAACCTGCTTGCTCTTCGACAGGGCGAAGGGGGTACATTTATAGAAGGCCTTCCGGATCTCGTTCGGCCCTTCTTTCGCGCCGACCCGGCCGCGGTTCCGGCGTACTCCTTCGTCCTCCGCCATGCCGACGATCCCTATGTTCACGTCGGGGGTGAAGTTCTCCCGCTGCCGCTTTACGATATCCCCCATCCTCGGGTCGGACTCGTCGTTCCGTGAGAAGAAGACGGAATCGGGGGCGTCGCTGAGCAGTTTCCAGGCATTATCCATGGTCATCCATTCTCAGAATTCTTGGGAGAAATCGTTTGGTAGACGTATGCGATCACGTTGTCGTAAAGCTCCCCGGCACGGTGCGCGATCCCATCGGCGCGTGTCGAGCTCTCCCGTGCAAAGGGATGGTCGCCGAGCGACCGCAGGTTCGTTCGGACATTGAGGAGCGCGCCGGCGCAGGCCGCGTGAAGGAGAAGTGCCGCAACGCCGGCGTCTGAGATCGAATTGACGTTTCCTCGTTCCGCGGCAACCGCGGCGCACGAAAGCCCCGCTTCGCACAGCTCCATCACCCTGAGCGGAATCGTCGTCGCCTTGATCGTTCCCTGACGCATCGCCTCGCTCCGACGTTTCTGCTCTTCCTCGGTTCCTTTCGGAAGCCCTACCGCCGCCATGAACTCGTTAAACGCCTGGGTGTCTTCTTCGACCAGCGAAGCGAGATCCTTCCTGAGCCCCTCGGCCCGTTTCAGAACATCCTCCATCTCGCTCTGCACCGATGCATATTTCTTCCTTCCGATGGTCAGGTTGCAGACCATCACGGTGAGAGCCGCGCCAAGAGTTCCCGCGAGTGCCGCGACGCTCCCGCCCCCCGGCGTCGGGGTGGCGGAGGCTACTTCGTTGACAAATTCATTGACGCTCTTTTCCATCAGCATACGGTTCCCGGAGACTAAAGTTGATATTCGATCACTTTCTTGGAAGGATCAAACGAATCGAGCTGGCTGAGTCCAAGGCGCTCGACCGCGGCAGCGAGAAGACGTTCTTCGGAAGATTCGCCGCTATTGTAGTACCGTCCCGCCATGAGCAGGGCACTGAGAGGAGTAAGCCCGACGATTTCGCTCCCGGTCGCGTCGACGCCGAGGGTGCGCGCTTGTTTCTTCACCTCCTCAAACGCAACGTGCGGCGGGGTTGTTTCGTAATCGACGAGGTTGATCGAAACCTGGACGATTTCGAGCCTTTCCACCAGGACCCCCATCGCTTTGACGGCTTTCAAGGTGCCAGGGATTTTTACCGTCTCTCCCCGCGCATCCTTGACAACATTCCCGGCGGCGTCCTTTTTCGGCCGGCCGCTCTCCCGAATCCGCATCGCGATCTCCTGCGCAACGGCGAGGTCGGCGGTGTTGAGGTTGACGTTGTAGGCGATAAGGAACTTCCGCGCACCGGTCACTGTCGCCCCAGACCTTTTGTTGAATTTTGCCTCGCCGTAGTCGGGCTTCCATTTCGGATCTGCCAGCTTTTCCGCGAGCCCCTCGTACTCTCCGCGCCGGATGTCCGAAAGGTTCCTTCGCTCGGGGGATGTCGCCGCCGCTTCGTAGAGGTAGACCGGGATGTGAAGTTCGGAGGCGACCCGCTTACCGTAGGCGTTAGCGACCCGGATGCAATCGGCCATCGTCACCCCGGAAACAGGGATGAACGGTACGACATCCGCGGCTCCAAGCCGCGGGTGCTCCCCCTTGTGACGCTCCATATCGATCATCCGCGCCGCTACCTCCGTCGACCGGAATGCCGCCTCTGCGACTCCATCCGGCTCTCCGACAAAAGTCACGACGACTCTGTTGTAGTCCTTGTCCGGTTCGACGTTGAGAAGCTTCACCCCCTCGACGTTGTCAATGCTCTCCGCGATGACTTTGATGGTCCCCGCGCTGCGCCCTTCGCTGAAATTTGGAACGCACTCGACGATCTTGTTCATGAGGAGGATCCGGAGTTTGTGATTCTTGACTTGGGAGGGAGTGGAACGACAATCGCACCTTCTTCGAAATTTCCAAGCACTTCAGCTTTTCCCTTAAGGTACCAATATCCGACAAGCGCTCCGGTCGCGGCGTCGAGCTCGTCACCGTTCATCTTCCTGTCCAGCCCTTTGATGCCGAGGCCTTCCAGCCCCTTTAGTAGCCGGGGCAGACCATCCTGCTTCCTTCCTGTCTCCCAGACGTCCTGAGCCGCCCCCGGATACATCTCGATGACCTTGTATCCCCTCCGGGAAAAATAATTCTTCAGGAAAATTCCCCGTTCGGTGAGAGTCCGCATCGGTCCGAGCGTGATCGGGAAGAAACGGATTCCCCGTCTCATCAGCTCGCGGTCGCACGGTCTGAAGTGCTCCCCGTTCCGGTCGTCGAGCGTTTTCCGCCCGGGGGGAAGGTTCAGCGGTGCATCGATGGCGATGAGATGCGGTTTTGTTCTTGCGATGAAGCGCACGATCTCTTCGTCCGAAAAAAGCGTTCCCCATTCCAGAATGCGTTTCCCTTTCAAGAGACAGACGCCGGTGTTTCGCTTTGGACTTCCGGCAAGGTCGATTCCGGCGACGAGGGACTGCGCCCTCTTCCTTTTCCTAGAATTCGAGGACCGTTCCGTTCTTGACGATCTTCCAGACATGATTCGAGCCGTAGTGGTAAGGAATCGTGCGATAATTTGGGACGTCGTATACGACAATGTCGGCCTCCTTGCCGACCTCGATGCTCCCCACCTCGTGCGAAAGACCGAGCGCGGCCGCCCCGTTAAGCGTCGCGGCGGCGATCGCCTCCTCGGGAGTCACGTGCATCTGCGTGCAGGCGATCGTGAGCATAAGCGCCATCGAGAACGACATCGAGGAGCCGGGGTTAAAATCGGTCGCGATGGCGAGCGGAATCCCCGCATCGATGATCTCTCGTGCGGGCGCGTAGGGCTCGGAGAGGAAGAACGACGATCCCGGTAGAACGGTCGCAATCGTCGCGGACTTTTTCAGCGCTCCGAGGCCCTTCTCGCTCAGATGTTCCAGATGATCGACTGACACGGCGTTGAGCTGGATCCCCAGCTCCGTGCCGCCGATCGACGCGAACTGATCGGCGTGAAGCTTCGGCATCAGCCCGTACCTCTTCGCTTCGAGAAGGATCTGTTCCGCCTGGTGGAGGTCGAAATATCCTTCGTCGCAGAACACGTCGCAGAACATCGCCAACTGTCTTTCCCCGATATACGGCAGCATCCGGTTGAGGATGAGCTCGACGTACCCGTTTCTGTCCCCGGCAAATTCCGGAGGGAAGGCATGGGCGCCGAGAAACGTCGGCACGACCGTCATGAAGTGATCGCGCCGAAGATCGTGGAGGACGTCGAGGATCTTCATCTCGCCGTCGACGCTCAGCCCGTAGCCGCTCTTGACCTCGACCGTCGTTGTCCCCTGCTTCATCATTTCGTTCAGGCGGCGTTCCGCCGAGCGAAGGAGCTCCTTCTTCGAAGCGGCACGGGTGGCGTTCATCGTGGAAAGGATCCCGCCCCCGGTGGCGGCGATCTCCGCGTACGACTTTCCCTCCGCCCTCATCGCAAATTCGTTTTCCCGGCTTCCTGCAAAGACCGCGTGGGTGTGGGAATCGACGAAACCCGGCATCGCAACGCGCCCGTCCGTGTCGAGGACGTCGACGTCGGGGGCCGGAGCAATCTCCCCCTCCAGGCCGATCCGTTTGATGATGCCCCCCTCGATTTCGACCGAGGCATTCTCGATCACCCCGAGCTCACGCATCTCCCTCCCGGCCTTGTATCCTTTTCCCTGAGCCGAGACGGTGACGAGCTGTCCGATATTCTTGATAAAAAGGTTCAGAAGTTCCTGCTGCAAATTGAACAATCAACTGGACGAGGAGAGGAGTCGCTTGGCCAGAATGTTTCACGAAGCAGGGATGTGTCCCGACGCCGACCTCGCTTTTCAATCCTTGTCGTGCGCGCTTACGGCACTCCGCCCTTTGCTCTCCGTCTTCTTAAACCCCGTGCAACGGAGAACCGGCAACCGGGGGTACTTCGGAAACGTCGGATCGATCCGGCTCAGCCTGCAGAGATGGAACTCGCTCCCGCTCTTGCTGGACGTGAGGCTGTGGAAAGAGCATTCCTGGCAGAGGCCGATCTTCATTGCATCGGAGAAGAATTGCTCATCGGGACCCGCACACCCCACTTCTTCGCGTTTTGCAGGGCCCGTTCATAACCGGCGTCGGCATGGCGGATGATTCCCATCCCGGGATCATACGTCAGCACTCGCTCCAATCTTCTCGCGGCCCCCTCCGTCCCGTCGGCAACGACGACCATGCCGGCGTGGATCGAATTTCCGATCCCGACACCGCCGCCGTGATGAACGCTCACCCAGCTCGCCCCCCCGACTGCGTTGAGAAGGGCATTGAGGATCGGCCAATCGGCGATCGCATCGCTTCCATCCTTCATCTTCTCTGTCTCACGGTTCGGCGAGGCGACGGAGCCGCAATCGAGGTGGTCTCTCCCGATGACGATCGGCGCCTTCAATTCTCCTTTTGCGACGAGGTCGTTAAAAATTTTTCCCATCTTTGCACGCTCTCCGTACCCTAACCAGCATATCCGCGCCGGAAGTCCCTGGAATGCCACCTGCTTCCGGGCTTTTTCGATCCACCTGCGGAGCGACGCGTTCTCGGGGAACGATTCGATCACGGCACGGTCCGTCCGATAGATGTCCCCCGGATCGCCGGAGAGCGCAGCCCACCGGAAGGGCCCCTTCCCGTCGCAGAAGAGAGGACGGATGAACTCGGGGACGAAGCCGGGGATATCGAAAGCGTTCCTGACTCCGTTTGCGAGGGCCTCTCCACGGATGTTGTTGCCGTAGTCGAAAACAACGGCCCCTCGCCGCCTCAACTTCAGCAGGCCGCGGACGTGGAGTGCGATCGAGTCGCGGGCGAGTGAGACGTATTTCTTTGGATTCTTTTTCCGGAGATCGAGGGCTTTCGAATAAGGCATTCCGGCGGGGACGTACCCGTTGAGCGTATCGTGCGCCGAGGTCTGGTCGGTGACGATGTCGGGCAGGAATTTTCCGGCGGCGATGGCGGGGATGATCTCGGCCGCGTTTCCAAGAAGACCGACGGAGAGTGGTTTCTTCTTCGACACCGCATCCCTGACGAGGTTGAGTGCCTCATCAAGATCTTCACTCATCGTATCGAGGTACCGGGTGCGCAGCCGCTTTTCAATCCGGGATCGATCGACCTCAACGACGAGACATGCCGCGCCGTTCATCGTCGCGGCGAGAGGTTGAGCGCCCCCCATGCCGCCGAGTCCGGCGGTGAGAACAAACTTTCCCGCGAGCGAACCGCCGAAGTCCCGCGCCGCGCAGGCGGCGAAAGTCTCGAACGTTCCCTGAAGGATTCCCTGGGTTCCGATGTAGATCCAGCTTCCGGCAGTCATCTGCCCGTACATCGTCAGGCCAAGTCCTTCGAGTCGCCGGAATTCGTCCCAGGTGGCCCACCGGGGAACGAGCATTGCGTTGGAGATGAGGACGCGAGGGGCGTCGGCGTGGGTGCGGAAAACCCCGACCGGCTTGCCGGACTGGATGAGGAGTGTTTCGTCGTTCCCGAGCGCGCGAAGGGAATCGACGATGGCGTCGAAGCATCGCCAATCCCGGGCGGCTTTTCCGGTGCCGCCGTAGACGATAAGGTCCTGCGGTTTCTCGGCGACCTCCGGATCAAGGTTGTTCATCAACATGCGGAGGGCGGCTTCCTGTTGCCACCCTTTGCAGCTCAACCCGGTACCGCGGGGCGCAGTGACAATCCGCTGGGGGAGAGTTCCGGCCATGGGCACTCCTCGTTTTGGGGAAGAAGGTGAGGAAGTCTTAAAGCTTGTAGCCGATCTTCCTGAGGAAATCCTTCCGGATCTTGATGTCCTGCTCCGACTCGATCCCCTTGGATTTCACGCCGTCGATAACCCCCATGATTCCTCTTCCCAACCCGGATTCCGCCACAATGACCTCCACGGGGTTCGCCGTTGCGCAGAAAATATGACACACCTCCGGGATGTTCTTGATGACGTTGAGGATGTTGACGGGGAATCCGTGCTCCATAAAGAGAATGAAGCAATGGCCGCAGGAGAGGTTGACGGCGTTCTTCTTTGCGAGCTCGATGAGTGCCTGGTCGTTTCCGGACCATCGGACGAGGGCTGGTCCCGATGATTCGCAGAATCCGACCCCGAACTTCATCTGCGAATTCGTCTGGACTATGGCCTCGTGGATATCCTCGACCGTCTTGATGAAATGTGACTGGCCAAGGATGAAGTTTGTCGCTTCGGGCTTTTCAATTCGTACGCTGGTAAATTCCATGCCTGCCTCTGAGGGTTTGACGAAGCTTTTTCCAAGGTAGAATTATTCAGAGCGAATTTCAAGAAGCAGGAGGGGGGAAGGGAAGATCGGCAGCCGTGTTCGAGATCCGGGGGCGGTCAAAAAGGAGCTCTTTGGTCAGGATAGCGGCAAGAGTAAATCGGAATGCCGAAAGGGGGGGAGAAACGAAAAACCCCGTCCTTTCGAACGGGGTTTTCGCACTTCTAATGGTAGCAAGTCTTAGACTTTGGAGACGTTAGCGGCTTGCAAGCCCTTGGGTCCTTTTTCAACATCGAACTGAACCTTGTCGCCTTCGTTCAATGTCTTGTAACCCTCGCCAAGGATTGCCTTATAGTGCACGAACACATCTTCACCCGATTCACGCTGGATGAAACCGAAGCCTTTTGCACTATTAAACCACTTCACTGTTCCTTTCTCCATGGAACAATTCCTTTCTGTAAAGATTTTTCAAAAAAACCTGTCCGAAACTAGTTCGAACAAGCGTACAACCCCGTTTGTTGCCTCTTTATAACGCAAAAATCGCAGCTTTCGCAAGTTCTCATCTCCACTGCCTCTGCCACAACTGCGATTTGTTTTGTTTGCCGATCTAGTCGAAGACCGGGGAGGTTCTTTTGAAAGACCTGGCGGGCAAAACAAGGCTCCGGGGGTAACCCGGAGGGCATTACAAGCGCGCAAAAAACGTTGTACTGTTGTTTGCGCTGAAAAGATATATTATTTGAAGGTTAGACGCAAGCACTTTTTTTGGATATTGGCCTCCCGGGGACTCCCCGTGGGGAAGAGGGGCGGGTCCTCCCGGGCCGAGGCGGTGATCCGTTGCCAGGGAGGGTGGGAGGAAAAAGGGGTCAAAAATAGGATTGATTGTTGACTTTTTTGCAAAAAGTCTTATCTTAATAACTCTACGGGCGCGGCAAGGGCACTGACGTTTCTTTCGTACTGGGCATTCACTGGACGGTCTTCACCACAGTCTCATCTTTTCCCGCTTAGTCCAACAAAGATTCTAGCGCAATTCTGCTGGCGTAGCTCAGTTGGTAGAGCAGCTGATTTGTAATCAGCAGGTCGCGGGTTCGAATCCCATCGCCAGCTCGGTGTGTCTGTATGGGTAGGTAGCGAAGTGGTTAAACGCATCAGACTGTAAATCTGACGGCTCACGCCTTCGGAGGTTCGAATCCTTCCCTACCCACCATCCTTCGAAGGACGTGGTGAGAGTCGCGGCGGGTGAAAGATCCGCGGGAGTAACTCAGTTGGTAGAGTCACAGCCTTCCAAGCTGTTGGTCGCGGGTTCGAGTCCCGTCTCCCGCTCAAGAGGCATGAGGTCCCGCCGTTCGGCGGGATCCTCAAAATTTCAAGAACTTCGTTTCGCTGCGCTCACGAAGTTCAGAAATTTTGGGAGTTCGAGTCCCGTCTCCCGCTCAAGAGAGTAGAACGTACTCGCTTGCGTAGCTCAGCTGGTAGAGCATCCCGCCGATGGCGGGAAGGTAATGGTGTCGTAACAAAGCTTGCGTAGCTCAGCTGGTAGAGCACTTCCTTGGTAAGGAAGAGGTCACCGGTTCAAGCCCGGTCGCAAGCTCAGAGCAAAGTAGGAAGAGATCATCTGCCGTACGGCAGATCGCAAGCTCAGAGCAAAGTAGGAAGAGATCATCTGCCGTACGGCAGATCGCTCGATTTGAAAAGTCAACGTAACGGAGCTTACTGTGAGAGACATCATCACGCTGGAGTGCACGGTCTGCAAGAACCGGAATTATTCCACGACGAAGAACAAGAAAAAGCAGACGGGCAGAGTCGAGTACAAAAAGTACTGTCGTTTCTGCGCGAAGCATACTCAGCACAAAGAGACAAAATAGCAACGGCGAGAGTCGTCCCTACGTGTGTAGCTCAATTGGTAGAGTAGCGGTCTCCAAAACCGTTGGTTGGGGGTTCGAGTCCCTCCACACGTGCAAAGGTTGCGGTGACGTACCAATAATTTCACTTCGCGGACTTCCCTGATGAAAGAGAAAATAATCGGTTTTTTCACTGATGTGTACAAGGAGATGAGCAAGGTGACCTGGCCGACCAGGAACGAGCTTCAGGATTCGACGATCCTCGTTCTCGTCGTCTGCCTCATCATCGCCGCGTTCGTCTATCTTGTCGATACCATCGTGAGCCAGGCGCTCAAAGGAATATTCTAACCTCATGGTCGAAGCAGCGACAGACAGAAAATGGTACGTCGTGCGGACGTACTCGGGGCATGAAAACAAGGTGAAGGCGTACCTCGAGAGCGAGGTGAACCGCGCCGGGTTGCAGGAGAAGATCGCCAAGGTCCTTGTCCCCTCCGAGAAGGTGTTCGAGGTGAAGGATGGGAAGAAGAAGAGCAAGACGAAGAACTTCTTCCCCGGGTATATTCTCGTCGAAGCGTTGCTCGACGAGAAGACGAAATACATCATCCTCAACACCCCGTCGGTGATGAGCTTCGTCGGCTCGAAAGAGAAGCCGGTGCCGCTCCAGCCCGACGAGGTCCGCCGCCTCATCGGAAAGATCGAGCAGAAGGGGGATGTCGAACAGATCGAAGTTCCGTTCCACATCGGCGAGCCGGTGAAGGTCATCAGCGGCCCGTTCAACAATTTCTCCGGGTTCGTCCAGGAAGTGAACGAAGAGAAAATGAAGCTGAAGGTCATGGTAAGCATTTTCGGCCGGAAGACTCCGGTCGAGCTCGACTTCAGCCAGGTCGAAATTGAAAAATAACGTCTGAATCTATTTTCGAAAGAGCATCCCGTATGGCAAAGAAAGTTGTTGGGTTCGTGAAACTGCAAATTCCCGCCGGGCAGGCAAACCCGGCCCCTCCCGTCGGACCGGCCCTCGGTCAAAAAGGGGTCAATATCATGGAGTTTTGCAAGCAATTCAACGCAAAAACCCAGGATAAGATGGGCCTCATCATTCCCGTCATCATCACCGTCTACTCCGACAAATCGTTCACCTTCATCACCAAGACGCCCCCGGCCGCCGTTCTTCTCATCAAGGCGGCGAAAGTCGAGAAGGGATCCGGCGAGCCGAACCGGGTGAAGGTCGGCAAAGTGACGAAGGCGCAGGTGAAGGAGATCGCGGAGATGAAGATGCCGGACCTCAATGCCGCAAGCCTCGACGCTGCGATGAGCATGGTCGAGGGAACCGCCAAGAGTCTCGGAATCACCGTAGAAGGATAATATCATCACGTGGGAGTGGCGGGAGCAGCCGCCACGATCGCACCACTAACGAGAAGGATCACCACCATGAAAGCCGGCAAGCGTTTCCGCGCAGGTCAAGCCAAAGTTGACAAGAAGAAGCTCTATACTATAGAAGATGCCGTCGCCCTCGTGAAGGAGACTGCGTCCGCAAAGTTCAATGAGTCGGTCGATATCGCCGTCCGGCTCGGGGTCGATCCGAAGAAGGCCGATCAGGCCGTTCGCGGGACGGTTTCGCTCCCGCACGGGATCGGGAAGGAAGTCCGCGTCCTCGTCATGGCGAAGCCGCCGAAGGATGCCGAGGCGAAGGCGGCCGGCGCCGACCATGCCGGGCTCCAGGAATTCGTCGAGAAGATCCAGGGAGGATGGGCCGATATCGATGTCATCATCGCCACGCCGGACGTCATGGTCGAGGTCGGAAAGCTCGGGAAGATCCTTGGACCCCGCGGCCTGATGCCGAACCCGAAGAGCGGCACGGTGACCCCGGACGTCGCGACGGCGGTGAAGGAAGTGAAAGCGGGGAAGATCGAGTTCCGCGTCGACAAGGCCGGCGTCGTCCACACGACCGTCGGCAAAGCGAATTTTGAAAAAGAGAAACTCACGGAGAACGTCAAGGCGTTCCTCGCGACGATTGGAAGGCTGAAGCCCGCGACCGCGAAAGGTCAGTATGTCAAGAGCATCGCGATCTCTTCGACGATGGGCCCCGGCGTGCACATCGACCGGAATGTCGTGCAGGCCTGATCAGCGCACCACGATTTTGAAACAACATTACGCACTCACGTAACTCATCGATTCGCGGGCGATGCCTCCGGGCAACCGGGGGGCTTCTCATCACCCGCAACGGATCCAACACGTCAGAGAAACAATGAAAAAGTCCGAAAAAGAACAGATCATTGCCGACGTGCGGGAAAAAGTCTCCCGGGCAAAGGGAATGTTCTTCACCGATTTCACGGGAATCACCGTGGAGCAGGCAACCGAGCTGCGCCGCGACTTCCGGAAGTTGGGGGTCGACTACAAAGTCGTCAAGAACACTCTCGCCCGTAAGGCGCTCGAAAGCGTGACAGGGTACGACGCGGTGTACAAGAGCCTCGCCGGACCGACTGGCATTGCGTTCAGCTACGACGATCCCGTCACACCGGCAAAGATCATCAAGAAGTTCTACGATAAACACGAACGGCTTTCCTGCAAGGCCTGCATCATCGACCGGCAGGTGTTCGACGGCTCGAAACTCGATGAGCTGTCGAAGCTTCCTTCCCGCCCGGAAATCATCGCGGGAATTCTCGGCAGCATCCAGGCTCCGGCCTCGGGCATCGTCGGCGTTCTCAACGCCGTCATGCGCGACCTCGTCGGCGTCGTCGATGCGATCGAGAAGAAGAAGGCCGCTTGAGCAACCGTCAACGAACGTGAATTTTCTATTATCATAAGGAGAACGCGACAATGTCAGCAGTAGCAGAAATAGTCGAGAAAATTGAAAAGCTCACGCTGCTCGAAGCGGCGGAACTTAAGAAGGCCCTCGAAGAGAAATTCGGCGTCACCGCTGCCGCACCGGTTGTCATGGCCGGGCCGGCGGCTGCCGCTGCGGCTCCCGCCGCCGAGGCTCAGACGGAATTTAGCGTCGTCCTGAAAGAGGCGGGCGCACAGAAGATCAACGTCATCAAGGTCGTCCGTGCGGCAACCGGGCTCGGTCTGAAAGAGGCGAAGGACCTCGTCGACGGAGCGCCGAAGACCGTTAAAGAAGGTCTCAACAAAGACGATGCGGAAAAGCTGAAGAAGGAGCTCGAAGAGGCCGGCGGCAAGGTCGAACTGAAGTAATCGCCCCGGTCGCGGAAAAGAGCCGTTTTTCGAACTTTTCCAACGATGTTCATGTTAGGTTGTAGAGAAAAATCGCTTTCGTAGGATGATTGAACAAGCCGATGGCGCCCGCCGGGAGGCGGAACGCGCTGTCGGCTTGTCCAGTCTATTTGAAGTGGTGTGGAACGTAGGGTGAAAGCGTGCGAGGATTTGAGCCGAAAATGTCCGTCGAGTACCCCAGACAGAGTGTTGTTTCCCCTCGATGCACAGACAAGGGCTCTTCCTTCCTCGTGATTCGCAGACTTCACAGCACATTGATTAACCACTAAAGGGTCCCGCGGCCCGAAGGAGAGGTTGCATTGAAAAACCAATCCAATGGATCGAACGGCCAGGACGACGGCCGTTTCTCGTTCGCAAAAATTCCCACTGTTGTCGAGTACCCCGACCTCCTCAATGTCCAGCTCGAATCGTTCGAGCATTTTCTCCAGGAGAGAGTCCCGCCCCACAAGCGCAAGAACAAGGGACTCCAGCAGGTCTTTTTGATGAACTTCCCGATCTCGGATACACGTGAGAATTACCTTCTGGAATTCGTCGAGTACTACGTCGAGAAACCGAAATATTCCATGCGTGAATGCCAGGAGCGGGGACTGACGTTCGCCGTGCCGATGAAGGCGAAGCTGAGGCTTTCGACGAAGGCGGAGAACGGCAAAGATTTTTCGGACACCATCGAAGAAGTCGTCTATCTCGGCAACCTCCCCTACATGACCGACCGGGGCACGTTCATCATCAACGGCGCCGAGAGGGTCATCGTGAGCCAGCTCCACCGCTCCCCCGGCGTCTTCTTCGGCGAATCGGTCCATCCGAACGGCACGCCCATTTTTTCCGCGCGGATTATTCCGTTCCGCGGGTCGTGGGTTGAGTTCACGACCGACATCAACAACGTCATGTACGCCTACATCGACCGGAAGAAGAAATTTCCCGTCACGACGCTCCTCCGCGCCCTCGGGTACTCTTCGGACGACGAGATCCTCGAGCTCTTCGGCCTTGTTGAGGAGCTCAGGCTTGCAGACATCGACATCAAGGAGTACCTCGGACGGATCATCTGCGGCGACGTCGTCGACCGGAAGACCGGCGAGATCATCATCAACAAGGACGCGACGCTCAGCGAAGAGATGATCAAGAAGATCCGGAAGGCGGAGGTGAAGAAGATCCGCTTCCTGAAGTCCGAAGAGACCGCCGAGCGCTCGGTCATCGCCAACACGATCCAGAAAGACAGCGTCCACAGCGAAGAGGATGCCCTCGAGGCGATCTACCGTCAGCTCCGGTCCGGGGACGCGCCCGACCTCGACACCGCGAAGAACCTCATCGACAAGCTCTTCTTCAACCCGAAGCGCTACGACCTCGGTGACGTCGGCAGGCACCGGCTCAACTCGAAGCTCAAGCTCGACATTGCAGCGACGACGACGACGCTGACGAAGGAAGACATCATCGCGATCATCAAGTATCTCCTCAACCTGCAGCAGGGAAAGACTTCGGTCGACGACATCGATCACCTGGGGAACCGCCGTGTGCGGACCGTCGGCGAGCAGATCGCCGCGCAGTTCAACATCGGCCTCTCGAGGATGTGCCGTACCGTGCGTGAGCGGATGAACATCCGCGACCAGGAGGCGTTCACCCCCGCCGACCTCGTCAACGCGCGGACGATCACGAGCGTCATCAACGCGTTCTTCGGGACAAACCAGCTCTCGCAGTACATGGATCAGACGAACCCGCTCGCGGAGCTGACGAACAAGCGCCGTATGTCGGCCCTCGGCCCCGGCGGTCTCACGCGCGAGCGCGCAGGGTTCGAAGTGCGCGACGTGCACTACACTCATTATGGCCGCCTCTGCCCGATCGAGACTCCCGAAGGGCCGAATATCGGACTCATCTCATCGCTCTGCATGCACGCGCGCGTGAACGAGTTCGGGTTCATTGAGACTCCGTACCGTCCCGTCCGGAAGGGGAAGGTTTCGGAGGCCGAGATCGAATATCTCAACGCCGAGCAGGAAGACGAGTTCATCATCGCCCAGGCGAACGTTCGCCTCGACGACAAGAACCGGTTCGAAACCGACCGCGTAACGTCACGGCACCGGGGCGACTTCGTCGTCCATCCGCCGGACGACATCCAGTACATGGACGTCGCGCCGACGCAGATCGTCAGCGCCGCCGCCGCGCTCATCCCGTTCCTCGAGCATGACGACGCCAACCGCGCCCTCATGGGCTCGAACATGCAGCGTCAGTCCGTTCCCCTTCTCCGGCCGCAGGCGCCGATCGTCGGGACGGGGCTCGAGGAGATGGTCGCCCGCGATTCGCGGACGTGCATCATCGCGGAGCGGGCCGGTGTCGTCGAAAACGTCTCCGGCGAGAGGATCATCGTCGTCTACGACATCGACGAGACGAACACCGAAGCCCTTGTGAGCTTTGACGACAAACGCCGCGTCGAGTACCGCCTCACGAAGTTCTTCCGCACAAACCAGGACACCTGCATCAACCAGAAGGCGATCGTCGTCCCCGGCCAGCGCTTCAAGAAAGGCGACGTCCTCGCCGACGGATGCGCGACCGACCACGGCGAGCTTGCTCTCGGCCGGAACGTCCTCGTGGCGTTCATGCCGTGGCGCGGCTACAACTTTGAAGACGCCATCATCATCAACGAGCGGATCGTCTCGGAGGACGTCTACACCTCCATCCACATCGAGGAGTTCGAGCTCCAGGTGCGCGACACGAAGCGTGGCGAGGAAGAGCTGACGCGGGAAATTCCGAACGTCAGCGAGGAGGCGACGAAAGACCTCGACGAGAACGGCATCATCCGTGTCGGCGCCGAGGTGAAGGAAGGAGACATCCTCATCGGGAAGATCACCCCGAAGGGGGAGACCGACCCCACGCCGGAAGAGAAGCTCCTCAAGGCGATCTTCGGCGAAAAGGCGGGAGACGTCAAGGACGCCTCGCTGAAGGCGCCTCCGGGAATGAAAGGGATCGTCATCGAGACGAAGCTCTTCAGCCGGAAGAAGAAGGATGCCGAGACGAAGAAGGACGACAAGAAGCGCCTCGACCTCCTCGACAAACAGCGGCGGAAAGACGTCAAGGATCACTACGAGAAGCTCGGGCACAAGCTCGACCTGCTCCTGAGCGACGAGAAGTCGGTCGGGATCCGCGACAAGGACGGAAACGTCGTCTTCCGGAGCGGCACGCAGTTCAAGGAAGGATCGTTCTCGACGTACGACAACCTCGAGAAGCTCGACTTCGGTCAGGATTGGGTCGACGACAAGAGGAAGAACAACCTCATCGTGCGGATCTTCGAGAACTATTTCGACACGCTCAATCATATCGAAGAGGCGTACAAGCACGAGAAGAACAAGATCATGCTCGGCGACGAGCTCCCTCCCGGCATCGTTCAGCTTGCGAAGGTGTACGTTGCGAAAAAGAGGAAGCTTTCGGTCGGCGACAAGATGGCGGGACGTCACGGCAACAAGGGGGTCGTCGCGGCGATCGTCCCCCGCGAGGACATGCCTTTCATGCCGGACGGAACGCCTGTCGACATCGTTCTCAATCCCCTCGGCGTGCCTTCCCGTATGAACCTCGGCCAGCTTTTCGAGACGGCTCTCGGGTGGGCGGGGAAAGCGCTCGGCATGAAGTTCGCGACGCCGATCTTCGACGGCGCAAGCTGGGAGGATGTCCAGGAACAGCTCGGAAAAGCGAGCCTTCACCAGGAATCGCGGAGCGTCATGTACGACGGCCGGACGGGAGAGCGCTTCGACCAGGAGGTCACCGTCGGCTTCATCTACATGATGAAGCTCTCTCACCTTGTCGACGACAAGATCCACGCGCGCTCGATCGGACCGTACTCGCTCATCACGCAGCAGCCCCTCGGCGGGAAGGCTCAGTTTGGCGGGCAGAGGTTCGGAGAGATGGAAGTGTGGGCGCTCCAGGGATACGGGGCGGCGCATGTCCTCCAGGAGATCCTCACCGTGAAATCGGACGACGTCGTGGGCCGCGCGAAGGTCTACGAGGCGATCGTCAAGGGAGACAATCTGCCGGAATCGAATATTCCGGAATCGTTCAATGTGTTGATTCGCGAACTGCAGGGTTTGGGTCTCGAGATGAAGATCGAGTAATCTCGCGAAGGGTTGGATCCGCGGAGCGCTAGTGCAGCGCGGCCGCCGTTCGTTGAACAATCAAAATTGGAGATTCGCGTATGCCTTACACACCGCACGACACAAACGTCAAGAGAAACTTCACAAAGATCACGGTCAGCCTCGCTTCATCGGACGCGATCTTGCAGCGCTCGTACGGCGAAGTGACGAAGCCGGAGACCATCAATTACCGGTCGTTCCGCCCCGAGAAGGACGGACTCTTCTGCGAGAAGATCTTTGGACCCGTCCGCGACTGGGAATGCCATTGCGGCAAGTACAAGAGGATCCGTTACAAGGGGATCATCTGCGACCGCTGCGGCGTCGAGGTGACCCAGAAGAGCGTCCGGCGCGAGCGGATGGGGCACATCAGCCTCGCCGTGCCGATCGTCCACATCTGGCACTTCCGCTCCCTCCCGAGCAAGATCGGCTACGTCCTCGGGATGAGCAACAAGGACCTCGAGCGGATCATCTATTATGAGTCGTACGTCGTCGTCAATCCCGGTACGACGGGGCTCCAGAAGCAGGACCTCATCACCGAGGATCAGTACTTCGAAATCCTCTCGTCGCTTCCCGAGAAGAATCAGGACCTCGAGGACGACGACCCGAAGAAGTTCATCGCGAAGATCGGCGGCGAAGCGGTCCGCGACCTCCTGAAGCGGGTCGACATCGAGATCCTCTCCGCGGAGCTCCGCATGCTGGTGAAGGAGGAGACGTCGGCGCAGAAGAAGGCCGAGGCCCTCAAGCGCCTCCGGGTCATCGAGTCGTTCCGCGAGCTCGAAGGGGGCGTGGCGAACAAACCGGAGTGGATGGTGCTCAACGTCA
This sequence comes from Bacteroidota bacterium, assembly GCA_035505655.1. Lineage (GTDB taxonomy): Bacteria > Bacteroidota > Ignavibacteria > UBA10030 > UBA8401 > JAGVPT01. The sequence continues at coordinate 46,384 of DATJQP010000050.1, read as the reverse complement.
TCCCGGTGATCCCGCCGGAACTTCGTCCGCTCGTTCCCCTCGAGGGGGGGCGGTTCGCAACGTCGGACCTCAACGACCTCTACCGTCGCGTCATCATCCGGAACAACCGTCTCAAGAGGCTCATCGACATCAAGGCGCCCGAGGTCATTCTCCGCAACGAAAAGAGAATGCTCCAGGAAGCCGTCGATTCGCTCTTCGACAACTCCCGCCGCGTCAATGCGGTCCGTAGCGACAACAACCGCGCGCTGAAATCGCTTTCCGATATGCTTAAGGGAAAGCAGGGCCGGTTCCGTCAGAACCTCCTCGGCAAACGCGTCGATTATTCCGGCCGTTCGGTCATCGTCGTCGGACCGGAACTCCAGCTCCACCAGTGCGGTCTTCCGAAGGATATGGCCGTTGAGCTCTTCAAGCCCTTCATCATCCGCAAGCTCATCGAGCGCGGCATGGCGAAGACGGTGAAGAGCGCGAAGAAGATGGTCGACCGGAAGGGACAGGAAATCTGGGAGATCCTCGAGAACATCATCGACGGACATCCGGTCCTCCTCAACCGGGCCCCGACGCTTCACCGGCTCGGCATCCAGGCGTTTCAGCCGGTCCTCGTCGAGGGGAAGGCGCTCCGCATCCATCCGATGGTCTGCACCGCGTTCAACGCGGACTTCGACGGCGACCAGATGGCGGTCCACGTTCCGCTCTCGTACGACGCCCAGCTTGAAGCGCGGATCCTCATGCTCTCGAGCCACAACATCCTCTCGCCCGCGAGCGGTGCGCCGATCGTGACGCCGACGCAGGACCAGGTGCTCGGCTGCTACTATCTGACGAAGTCGCGCGCGAACGACGTCGGCGAAGGAATGGTCTTCTCGTCTCCCGAGGAGGTCATCATCGCGCACAACGAAGGAAAAGTCTCGCTCCACGCGCGGATCAAGGTCCGGATCGACAAGAAGCTTATCGAAACGACGACCGGCCGCGTCATCTTCAACAGGATCGTTCCCGAGGATATCGGGTACGTCAACGAGCTCCTCAATAAAAAGCGGCTCGTCCAGATCATCGCGACGGCGTTCCGGAAATGCGGAAACCTCCGGACGGCGCAATTCCTCGACGAGCTGAAGAACCTCGGGTTCATGTACGCGACGAAGGGCGGCCTCTCCGTCAGCGTCGCCGACGTGGCGATCCCGAAGGAAAAAGAGGAGATGATCAACAAGTCGCTCAAGGACGTCGATTCGGTCGAGCGGCAGTACCAGAACGGTTTCATCACGAACGGCGAGCGGTACAACAAGGTTATCGACATCTGGACGAGGACGACGAGCCGGGTCGCGGAGAAGCTTTTCGAGTCGCTCCAGCACTCGCGCGAAGGGTTCAACTCCCTCTATATGATGATCGACTCCGGCGCCCGCGGTTCGAAGGAGCAGGTGCGTCAGCTGGCCGGCATGCGCGGCCTTATGGCGAAGCCGCAGAAGTCGCTCTCCGGTGCGACCGGCGAGCTTATCGAGAACCCGATCATCGCGAACTTCCGCGAAGGGCTCTCGATCCTCGAGTATTTCATCTCGACGCACGGCGCGCGGAAAGGTCTTGCCGACACGGCGTTGAAGACCGCCGACGCAGGATATCTGACCCGCAGGCTTGTCGACGTGGCGCAGGACGGCATCGTCTCCATCGAGGATTGCGGGGCCATCCGCGGCGTGCTCACCGGCGCGCTGAAGGAAGGCGAGGACGTCAAGGAACCCCTTTCCGAGCGTATCCTCGGCCGGGTGACGGTCCACGACGTCGTCGATCCCCTCACGCAAAAGGTCATCGTGAAGCAGGGGAATATCATCGACGAGGATATCGCCCAGGCGATCTCCGAGACGTCGATCGAGCAGGTCGAGATCCGCTCCGTGCTCACGTGCGAGGCGAAACGCGGCGTCTGCGCGAAATGCTACGGCAGGAACCTGACGACGTCAAAGCTCGTCGAGGTCGGCGAGACGGTCGGGACGGTTGCCGCTCAGTCGATTGGCGAGCCGGGAACGCAGCTGACCCTCCGGACATTCCACACCGGCGGCACCGCGAGCCTTATCGCGGCGCAGTCACAGATCATCTCGAAGTTCGACGGTCGCATCAAGTACGAAGGTCTCAAGTCGATCACCGTGAAGACCGAGGAGGGATCAAAGATCCTCGCCCTCGGGCGGAGCGGTGTCGTCAATGTCGTCGACGACGACAACAGGGTTCTCACGAAGTACGACATCCCGTACGGCGCCGTGCTTCAGATGAAGGACGGTTCGAAGGTCTCGCGCGGAGAGCTCATCTACGAGTGGGATCCGTACAATGCCGTCATCATTTCCGAGCATGCCGGCGTCGTGAGGTATCAGGACCTCAAGGAGGACGCCACGTACCGTGAGGAGCCGGACGAGCAGACCGGCCACATCCAGAAAGTCGTCATCGACTCCCGCGACCGGACGCTGAGCCCCGCGATCCTCGTCACGAACAAGGCCGGAGCGAAAGTCGGCAATTACATCATTCCGACGAGAGCCCACATGATGGTCGACGACGGCGAGGAGATCGGCGCCGGAACGGTGCTCGTGAAGATCCCGCGCGACAGCGGCAAGACCCGCGACATCACCGGCGGTCTGCCGAGAGTCACCGAGCTCTTCGAGGCGCGCTCGCCGGCCGATCCCGCGATCGTTTCGGAGATCGACGGCATCGTGAAGTTCGGCGGCCAGAAGCGCGGCTCCCGCGAAGTCATCGTCCAGAGCCACGACAAGCAGGACACGAAAACGTACCTCATCCCGCACGGGAAGCACGTTCTGGTCCAGGAGAACGACGTCATCCGTGCCGGCGAGCGGATCTCCGACGGAGCGATCGATCCGCACGACATCCTCCGGATCAAGGGGACAGGTGCGGTGCAGGAATACCTCGTCAACGAAATCCAGGAAGTCTACCGGATGCAGGGTGTGAAGATCAACGACAAGCACATCGAAGTGATCGTCCGCCAGATGATGCAGAAGGTCCGTATCACCGACTCCGGCGATACCCGCTTCCTCGAGGGAGATTTCGTCGACAAGGTACGCTTCGCGGACGAGAACGCGAGTCTCCAGGGAATGGTCTACATCGAAAACAAAGGAGACTCGAAGTTCAAGAACATGACGGTCGGTGAGAAGAAGAAGGTGAAGGAGTCGAACACCGAGCTCAAGAAGAAGGGAAAGAAGGTGACGGAGTTCCGGGACGCCGAACCGGCAATGTCGGAGCCGATCCTTCTCGGGATCACCGCCGCTTCGCTCTCGACCGACAGCTTCATCGCGGCCGCGGCATTTCAGGAAACGACGAAGGTCCTCACCGACGCGGCGATCGAAGGGAAGGTCGATTACCTCCTCGGCTTGAAGGAAAACGTCATCATGGGGCACCTCATTCCGGCCGGGACGGGGCTGAAGAAGTTCCGCGATGTCCTTGTTGCCTCGAGGGAGGCCGCGGAGGTGGTCGAAAAGGCGGCCGAAGAGCCGGAACCGGTGGAGGCCGAGGAAGAGGTGGTTGTCGTGAAAAAGACCAGGAAACGAACCAAGACGGTGGCATAGAGAAGTTAGTGCGGGGCGGGTTCGCCCGCCCCGCAGTTCTCTCAACGCAAGGCCTCGGTTTTTCCCTCCTGACGCCCCCGGTCGCGATCCCGCAGGAAAATTCTCCCCGACCAGGCCCGGAGTCAGAGAAAAATCTTGACTTGAACTTTGGCATTTCTTATATTGGTAAGCTATTTTTTTTAGGAACGCGTACCTAGACCCGGAGCAGACGTTTGCCAACGATAAATCAGCTCGTTCGATCAGGCCGAAGAAGCATTCTCTACAAGAGTAAGGCCCCCGCGCTCGCGGGAAATCCGCAGAAACGCGGAGTCTGCACCCGCGTCTACACGACCACGCCCAAAAAGCCGAATTCAGCCCTCAGGAAGGTGGCCCGCGTTCGTCTCACGAACGGGATTGAGGTGACGGCATACATCCCGGGAGAAGGACACAACCTCCAGGAACACTCCATCGTCATGATTCGCGGCGGAAGAGTGAAGGATCTGCCGGGTGTCCGCTACCATATCATTCGCGGCACGCTCGACACTGCCGGTGTCAACGAACGGAAACAGGGACGCTCGAAGTACGGAGCAAAACGGCCAAAGTAATTACCTCATGAGAAAGAAAAGAGCAAATAAGCGAATCATCATTAACGACCCAAAGTTTAACGATCCTTTGGTCGCCCGGTTCATCAACAATATTATGAAGCAGGGCAAAAAGAACGTTGCCCAATCGATCTTCTACGATGCGCTTCAAGTAATTGGTGATCGGACGAAGGCAAATCCGATTGATGTGTTCAAGAAGGCTGTCAACAACGTCGCCCCTGTCATCGAAGTGCGTGCACGGAGAGTCGGGGGAGCGACCTATCAGGTCCCTACAGAAGTTCGTCCCGAACGGCGAACCGCTCTTGCAATCCGCTGGCTCATCAACTACTCGAAAGAACGTTCGGATAAAGCGATGTCGCTGAAGCTGGCCTCGGAGTTCATGGCGGCTGCGAACGGCGAGGGGAACGCCGTGAAGAAGAAGGAAGACACGCACCGCATGGCCGAAGCAAACAAGGCTTTCGCGCATTTCAAGTGGTAAAATAGTACAAGTCACCGGTTCCTAAGGTTCACCCTGGCTTTGGAGCACTGTCACCGTTTCAGGGGATTTGGAGTTTTATGCCCAGGAAATATTCGCTCGAGCGAACCCGCAACATAGGCATCATGGCGCATATTGATGCGGGGAAAACGACGACGACCGAACGTATCCTCTTCTATACGGGCGTTCTCCATCGGATGGGTGAAGTCCACGACGGAGCGGCGACGATGGATTGGATGGAGCAGGAGAAAGAGCGTGGCATTACGATCACCTCTGCGGCGACCACCTGCTTCTGGCGCGATCATCGCATCAATATTATTGATACCCCCGGACACGTCGACTTCACGATCGAGGTGGAGCGGTCGCTGAGAGTTCTCGACGGCGCCGTGGCCCTTTTCTGCTCGGTCGGCGGGGTTGAACCCCAGTCCGAGACGGTATGGCGGCAGGCCGACAAGTACGGCGTCCCGCGTATTGCGTTCGTCAACAAGATGGACCGCGTCGGTGCGGATTTTCTCGGGGCCGTCCAGATGATGAAAGGCCGGCTCGGCGCGAACGCCGTCCCGATCCATCTTCCGGTCGGCGAGGGGGACCTCTTCAGCGGCATCATTGACCTCATCACGATGCAGGCCCGGATCTTCCACGAGGAATCGAACGGGACGACGTGGGAGGATATTCCGATTCCGCACGACCTTCAGAAGCTCGCGGCCGAGTACCGCACAAAGATGCTCGAGGCGGTCTCCGACGAAGACGACACCCTGCTTGAGAAATATCTCGAGGGGAAAGAGATCACGCCGGCCGAAATTATCACCGTCCTCCGGAGGGCATGCCTCAAGGTGAGCATCGTCCCGGTTCTCTGCGGATCCTCCTTCAAGAACAAGGGGGTCCAGATGCTCCTCGACGCGGTGGTCGATTTTCTTCCGTCGCCCATCGACATCAACGGCGGCGAGATCACCGGGCATCACCCGAACATGAAAGACATGATCGTCCGGAAGGTGAAGGACGACGAGAATTTTACGGCGCTGGCGTTCAAGATCATGACCGATCCCTTCGTCGGACGTCTCACGTACTTCCGCATCTACACCGGGTCGGTCAAGGCGGGCTCGTACATCTATAATTCCATCAGCGACAGGAAGGAGCGGATCGGGCGCGTCCTCCGGATGCACGCGAACCACCGGGAAGATGTCGATGAAGGATTTTCGGGTGACATCCTCGCGGCAATCGGGTTCAAGAACACGCGCACGGGAGACACGCTCTGCGACGAGGACGATCCGATCATCCTCGAGAAGATGACGTTCCCGGAGCCGGTCATCCACCAGGCGATCGAGCCGAAGACGAAGGCGGACCAGGAGAAGATGGGCGAGGCGATGCAGAAGCTTTCCGAGGAGGATCCGACGTTCCGCGTCTCGACGAACGAAGAGACCGGTCAGACGATCATCGGCGGGATGGGAGAGCTTCACCTCGAGATCATCGTCGACCGGATGAAGCGGGAGTTCAAGGTCGAGGCGAACGTCGGCCGTCCGCAGGTTGCGTACAAGGAGACGATCCGGAAGAAAGTCGAAGCCGAAGGAAAGTTTATCCGCCAGTCGGGCGGCAAAGGCCAGTTCGGCCACGTCTGGATCGAGCTCGAGCCGAACGAAAAAGGGAAGGGGTACGAGTTCGAGGACGCGATCGTCGGCGGCGTTGTGCCGCGCGAGTTCATCAAGCCGGTCTCGGAAGGGATCCAGGAAGCGATGAAGAACGGCATCCTCGCAGGATACCCGGTCGAGGACATCAAAGTGAAGCTCTTCGACGGATCCTACCACGAGGTTGATTCGTCGGAGATGGCGTTCAAGATCGCCGGATCGATGGCGTTCCAGGCCGCGGCAAAGAAAGCTCACCCGGTCATTCTCGAGCCGATCATGGCGGTGGAGGTCGTGACGCCGGAGGAGTACCTCGGAGACGTCATGGGCGACCTCAACGCACGGCGCGGCAAGATCGAAGGGATCACGCCCCGGAAGGATGCGCAGGTCGTCAAGGCGATGGTGCCGCTCTCCGAGATGTTCGGATACGCAACGCAAATGCGCTCGATGACCCAGGGACGGGCTCTCTACACGATGCAGTTCTCCCATTACGACGAGACGCCGAAATCGATTTCGGATCAGATCATCGAAAAGGTGAAGGGCAAAGACGCCGTACCTGCGTAGTTCGTGACTGTGAAAAACATTCTCATCGTTCCCAAATACGTAAGGAGACATCCTCATGGCAAAAGAAAAATTCGACCGTAGCAAGCCACACGTCAACGTCGGCACCATTGGTCACGTCGACCATGGGAAGACAACGCTGACCGCAGCCATTACGATGGTGCTGGCGAAGAAGGGTCTCTCACAGATCCGGACCTTCGACAGTATTGACAACGCTCCCGAAGAGAAGGCGCGTGGGATCACCATCGCCACGGCTCACGTCGAGTATTCGACCGAGAAGCGGCACTACGCTCACGTCGACTGCCCGGGCCATGCCGATTACGTCAAGAACATGATCACCGGTGCGGCGCAGATGGACGGCGCCATCCTCGTCGTCGCAGGAACGGATGGACCGATGCCGCAGACGCGCGAACACATTCTTCTCGCCCGCCAGGTCGGCGTTCCCCGCATCGTCGTGTTCCTCAACAAGGTCGATGCCGTCGACGACCCCGAGCTCCTCGACCTCGTCGAGATGGAAATGCGCGACCTCCTGAAGTCCTACGAATTCCCGGGCGACGAGATTCCGATCATCCGCGGATCCGCGCTGAAGGCGATGGAAGCGGCCGTGAAGCCGGATACGAAGGTCGACGACCCGGCGTTCAAGTGCATCATGGACCTCATGAACGCGATCGACAGCTACATCCCGCTCCCGCAGCGCGAGTCCGACAAGCCGTTCCTGATGCCGGTCGAGGACGTTTTCTCGATCACGGGCCGCGGGACCGTCGGCACCGGCCGTGTCGAGCGCGGGCGCGCAAAGGTAAGCGATGAAGTCGAAGTTATCGGCCTCGGCGCCCACAAGAAGACCGTCATTACCGGCGCCGAGATGTTCCGCAAGGAGCTCGACGAAGTCGTCGCCGGCGACAACGCGGGACTTCTTCTCCGCGGTATCGAGAAAGACGAACTCGAACGCGGAATGGTCATCGCGAAACCCGGATCGATCACCCCTCACAAGAAGTTCAACGCCCAGGTCTACGTCCTCAAGAAAGAGGAAGGCGGACGTCATACTCCGTTCCTCAACGGATACCGGCCGCAGTTCTACTTCCGGACGACGGACGTCACGGGCGTTGTCACCCTTCCCCAGGGAGTCGAGATGGTGATGCCGGGGGACAACGTCGACAACATGCAGATCGAGCTCATCTCGACCATCGCCATGGAAGAGAAGCTCCGGTTCGCCATCCGTGAAGGCGGGCGTACCGTCGGTTCCGGCGTCGTCACGAAGATCATCGAATAACGAACGACTTAACTATTGAGCGCGCCACCCGCCGGAGCCGGAAAGCCCGGCGGGATCGGGCGGCTCGCACGGAGCTCAACGTGGCTGGTCAGAAAATTCGCATCAAGCTCAAGTCCTACGATCACAACCTCATCGACAAATCCGCGGAGAAGATCATCAAAACGGTGAAGTCGACGGGTGCGGTTGTCTCGGGCCCGATTCCTCTCCCGACGAAGCGCACGCTCTATACCGTCCTCCGTTCTCCGCACGTCGACAAGAAGTCGCGCGAGCAGTTTGAAACCCGCGCGCATAAACGCCTCATCGACATTCTCACATCCGGCACGAAGACCGTCGACGCGCTCATGAAGCTCGACCTTCCTGCCGGCGTCGACGTCGAGATCAAGGTCTAGGTTCCGCATCGGGGAGATTTTCCCGGGAAGTGCAATCATCCGGTTTCTCACAAGAGCAGATACCGAAGGAGTTTACACTGTGAGTGGCATATTAGGAAAAAAAGTCGGCATGACGAGCGTCTTCGACGAGAACGGAGTCTCGATTCCGTGTACGGTCATCGAGGCCGGCCCTTGTTATGTGACGCAGATCCGCACGAAGGAAAAGGACGGGTATGAGGCTGTCCAGCTCGGCTTCGACGAGAAGCCCGACCGGCTGACGAACAAGCCCGAGAAGGGACACTTCGCGAAGGCGAACGTGAAGTCGCTGCGGCTCCTCAGGGAGTTCCGCGATTTCAAAGGCGGCGACCTCGCGGTCGGAAAAGAGCTCAAGGTGGACCTCTTTGTGAAGGGAGACAAGGTCTCCGTCACCGCGAAGTCGAAAGGCAAGGGGTTCCAGGGCGTTGTGCGGCGCCATCATTTCTCCGGCGTCGGCATGACGACGCACGGGCAGTCGGACCGCGTCCGCGCGCCGGGGTCCATCGGATCCTCGTCGTACCCCTCCCGCGTGTTCAAGGGAATGTTGATGGCGGGACGCATGGGCTTCCGCAACGTGACGGTGAAGAACCTCACCGTGGTCCAGGTGATCCCAGAATCGAACCTCATCCTCGTCAAGGGGTCGGTTCCGGGCGCGATCAACACCTACGTCGAAATCACAAAGTAATCCGTCACCTGACAGAGGTACGATACCAATGAAAGTGGATGTCTTGAAGAAGGACGGCTCGAAATCGGGAGAGACGGTGACCCTCGCCCCCGAGATTTTCGAGATGAAGCCGAACGATCACGCCATCTATATGGCGGTTCGATCCTACATGGCGAACCAGCGGCAGGGAACGCATCAGACAAAGGAGCGGGGCGACGTTCGCGGCGGCGGCAAGAAGCCGTTCGCACAGAAAAAAACGGGGCGCGCCCGGCAGGGGACGAGCCGGTCTCCCCTTATGGCGGGAGGCGGCACGATCTTCGGACCCCATCCTCACGACTACGAGGTGAAGATCCCGGTGAAGGTGAAGAGGCTCGCCCGGAAGTCGGCGTTGTCGTACAAGGCGAAGGATTCGAGCATCGTCGTCGTGGAGGACTTCACGTTCGATGCCCCGAAGACGAAAGAGATGGCGGCGGTGCTGAAGTCGCTCCAGGTGGCCTCGAAGAAGGTCCTTTTCCTCGTGCCGAAGAAAGACGAGAACGTCCTGAGGTCCGGGCGCAACATCCCGAAGCTCCATGTCCTCGAAGCGTCGAAGGCCTCGACGTACGAAATCGTCGACAGCGCGGTCCTCGTTTTCCAGAAGAGCGCCGTCGACGTCCTCCAGAAGACTTTTTCCAATTAAGGCGAGCGAACGATGACTGCAATTCTCAAACGCCCCCTCATTACCGAGAAAATGACTGCGCTTGCCGATAAGCGCCAGTACGCGTTCGAAGTTAACGTCGAAGCGAACAAGATCGACATCAAGCGCGCGGTGGAGAAAAAATTCAGCGTGAGCGTCGAGAGCGTGCGGACGATCCTCTCGAAAGGGAAGCGGAAGGCCCAGATGACCCGGCGGGGGAGAATCCCAGGCCGACGGGCCGACTTTAAGAAGGCGATCGTGACGCTCAAAAAGGATCAGAAGATCGACTTCTTCGAAAACGCGTAACAAACCGCGAGCGACGGAACAGACCTATGGCACTACGAAAGCTTAAACCGACCACTGCAGCGACCCGCTTCTATACGATCTCGACGTTCGAAGAGATCACGAAGACGACGCCGGAGAAGTCGCTGCTCGCACCGATCAAGAAATCCGGCGGCCGCAACAGTTACGGCCGCGTGACGTCCCGGCACCGCGGGGGCGGCCATAAACGGAAGTACCGCATCATCGACTTCAAGAGGGACAAGCGGGACATCCCGGCGAAAGTTGCGGCGATCGAGTACGACCCGAACCGGTCGACCCGGATTGCTCTCCTCGTCTATGCGGACGGCGAGAAACGGTATATTCTCGCCCCCGAAGGGCTCAAGCTCAAAGACACGCTCGTGGCGGGGAACGAAGTAGAAATCAAGACCGGCAACGCGATGCCGCTCCGCGTGATCCCCGTGAACACGCAGATCCACAACATCGAGATTCGTGAAGGCAAAGGGGGCCAGGTTGCGCGGAGCGCCGGTAACTTTGCGACGGTCCAGGCGAAGGAAGGGGATTTCGTCCTTCTGAAGTTCCCCTCGGGCGAAGTCCGCAACGTGCGCGCCGGCTGCTACGCCACCGTCGGGATGCTGGGGAATATCGATCACGAGAACATCAGCGTCGGGAAGGCGGGACGGTCGCGCTGGTTGGGAATCCGATCCCACGTCCGCGGCGTCGCGATGAACCCCGTCGACCACCCGATGGGCGGCGGCGAAGGAAAAACCTCGGGCGGCGGACATCCCGTAAGTCCGTGGGGCCAGAAATCGAAAGGTCTCAAGACGCGCAAGCGGAAAAAGATCTCGAGCAAATACATCGTCAAACGTCGCAAGTAACGAGCAGACACTATGAGCCGATCCGTCAAAAAGGGACCGTTCATCGATCCCAAACTTCAGGCGAAAGTCGAATCGCTGAACAAGAGCAACCGCAAGCAGGTCATCAAGACGTGGTCCCGGTCGTCGACGATTGCCCCGGACTTTGTCGGCCACACCTTCGCGGTGCACAACGGGAACAAGTTCATCCCGGTCTACATCCAGGAGTCGATGGTGGGACACAAGCTCGGCGAGTTTGCGCCGACGCGGATCTTCCGCGCCCATCCCGGCCTTCGGACCGAGGCGACGACGACACCGGCGGCAGAGTAAGCAGAAGTTTCGAACGAACAGATTCCGGAGTTTCTTCATGGAAGCACGAGCAGTCAACAAGTACATCGGCACCTCGCCGCGGAAGATGCGGCTGGTCATCGACCTCATCCGCGGCAAGTCCGTCGGCGAAGCGCTCAACATCCTTCACTTCTCGCCGAAGCACGCCTCGAAGTCCGCGGAGAAGGTCCTGAGGTCGGCGATCTCGAACCTCCAGAACAAGGACGACGCCGGGCGCATCGACACCGAGGATATTTTTGTGAAGGAGTGCTGGGTCGACGGCGGCGCGACGATGAAGAGAATTCTTCCCGCTCCGATGGGAAGGGCGTTCAGGATGTTGAAACGATCCAACCATGTCACGATCGTCGTGGCACAACGCGAGTCGAAAAAGTAGCATCGCGCGATGAGAACGGCAACCACTTCACTTTTTCGGTTTTAGGAGAACACTGTGGGACAAAAAACGCATCCGCTGGGCTTTCGCTTGGGCGTCATCAAGACGTGGGATTCGAACTGGTATGACGAGAAGGGGTTCGCGGGGAAACTCAACGAAGATGTCATGATCAGGAACTACGTCCGGAACCGTCTCAAGAAGGCCGGCATCTCCCGGATCCAGATCGAGCGCACGCCGAAGAACGCGCGGATCACGATCCACACGTCGCGACCGGGCATCGTCATCGGGAAGAGCGGAAAAGAGATCTCACAACTCGAGGAAGAACTCAAGAAGATCACGAACAAGGATGTCAAGATTCTCATCAGCGAGATCAAGCGGCCGGAGCTCGACGCCCAGCTTGTCGCGGAGAACATCGCCTCGCAGCTCGAAGGGCGGGTGTCGTTCCGCCGGGCGATGAAGCAGGGTATCACCGCCGCGATGAGGATGGGGGCCGAGGGAGTCCGCGTCATGTGCAGCGGGAGGCTCGGCGGGGCCGAAATGGCGCGGCGCGAACAATACAAAGAGGGACGCATCCCCCTCCACACGCTTCGTGCGGATATCGACTACGCCATCGCGACGGCCCAGACGATTTACGGCCTCATCGGCGTGAAGGTGTGGATCTGCAAGGGAGAGGTCCTCGGGAACGCGGCGAAATAGCCGCGCCACAGGTGCACGAAGATTTAACGGAGAACACGAACCATGTTGATGCCGAAGAGAGTCAAGTACCGGAAGGCCCAGCGCGGGCGCATGCGGGGCAAAGCGACCCGCGGAGCGACGATCGCATTCGGCGATTTCGGGTTGAAGGCGGTCGAGCCGGGATGGATCACCCAGCGTCAGATCGAAGCCTCCCGCGTCGCACTCACCCGCATGATGAAGCGCGAAGGGAAAGTCTGGATCAGGATCTTCCCCGACAAGCCGGTGACGAAGAAGCCCGCGGAGACGCGTATGGGAAGCGGCAAGGGAAATCCGGAGTTCTGGGTCGTCGTCATCAAGCCGGGACGGGTGATGTTCGAGATCGGCGGGGTCCGGAGGGAGATGGCGAAGGAAGCGCTCACGCTCGCTGCGCACAAGCTCCCCATCAAGACGAAATTTGTCACGCGCATCGATTACGACGCTCACGCATAACGACGAACGGATGCCATGAAAACGTTTGAAATCAAAGACCTCTCGGACGCCGAGCTGGTGAAACGCATCGCCGACGATAGAGAATCGCTCGCGCATATGAAGTTCCAGCAGGCGACGAAGCAGATCGAGAACACCTCGCAGCTCAGGCTCATCCGCCGCGACATCGCCCGTATGATGACGGCGTTGACCCAGCGGAAGCGGAAAGCGGCGGCGAAGTCATAACCGGGAACACGGAGACCGTCAACCAATGAACAACAGGACAACGCGGCGCAAGACGCGCGTCGGCAAAGTCGTCAGCACGAAAATGATGAAAAGCATCGTCGTCGCGATCGAGCGGCGCGTTCCCCACGCCCTCTATAAGAAGTATTTCCGGCGGACGACGAAGCTCATGGCCCACGACGAAAAAGGAGAAGCGGGGCTCGGCGATACCGTGCGGATCATGGAGACCCGCCCGATGAGCAAGAACAAGCGCTGGCGGCTCGTCGAAATTGTCACCAAAGCGAAGTAATCGACCGTTAGGAGTTTGTCATGATCCAGGAAGAAACGAATCTCGTTGTCGCGGATAATTCGGGCGCAAAGAAGGTCCGCTGTATCCGCGTCCTTGGAGGACACGACCGCCGCTACGCAAGCGTCGGCGACCTCGTCGTCGTCTCCGTAAAGTCTGCGATCCCGGGAGCCGGCGTAAAGAAGGGAGAGGTTTCCCGTGCCGTCGTGGTCCGCACGAAGAAGGAAGTCGGGCGGAAGGACGGGTCGTACATCCGCTTCGATGAGAACGCGGTCGTCCTCATCACGCCGCTCAACGAGCCGCGGGGAACGCGCATCTTCGGCCCCGTTGCCCGGGAGCTCCGCGAAAAGCAGTTCATGAAGATCGTCTCACTGGCACCCGAAGTGCTGTAACCGAAGGCAAGAGGATTTCCTATGAATGTCCGAAAGAACGACGTCGTCGTGGTAAAGTCGGGAAACAACGCGAGCAAGGAAGGGAAAGTGCTCAAAGTGTTCCCGTCGACCAACAGGATCATCGTCGAGGGCGTCAACATTATCAAGCGCCACACGCGGCCGTCGCAGCGCAATCCGCAGGGAGGCGTCGTCCAGAAAGAGGCCTCGATCCACGCGTCGAACGTCATGGTGAAGTGCCCGAAATGCAACACCCCGACGAGGGTCGGCCACAAACACGTCACCGACGCCACCTCGGGCAGGAAGAAATCGACGAGAATCTGCCGGAACTGCGGCGAAATGTTTTGATCCACGCCGCCGGGGTATCCGGGGCAACCACCGGTGCTATGCGATGAACATAGCACGCCATCAACGACAGACGAGCAATGGGAAAAGAAAAGGAAAAGAAAGCGCCACCGAAACAGGAGGGGAAAGAACCGAAGGGTGCGCACCACAGGGAAGCGGGAGTCTACCCGCGCCTTCTCGACATGTACAAGAAGGATCTTGCCGGCGCCCTCATGAAGCGCTTCAATTATAAGAGCGTCATGCAGGTGCCGCGCCTCGAAAAGATCTCGCTCAACATGGGGGTCGGCGGCGCCACCCAGGACGCGAAGCTCATCGAGACCGCCGTGAAGGAGATGGAGCTCATCACGGGGCAGAAGGCCGCCGTGACGAAGGCGAAGAAGGCGATTTCGAACTTCAAACTGCGCCAGGGGGTTCCCATCGGCGTGCGGGTGACGCTCCGAGGACGCCAGATGTACGAGTTCCTCGACCGGCTCGTCAACGTGGCGATGCCGCAGATCCGCGACTTCCGCGGGGTTCCGGACAAGTCGTTCGACGGGCGCGGGAACTACACGCTCGGCATCAAAGAGCAGATCATTTTCAGGGAGATCGATGCGGACAAGGTCGCGAAGATCTCCGGAATGGATATCACATTCGTGACGACTGCGAAGACCGACCTCGAAGCGATGGAATTGCTCAAGGGTTTCGGGATGCCCTTCGTGAAGCGCGATACGGTTCAGAAAGCAAAATAACAATAAGGAGCAGTGCGTGGCACGTTTAGCGATGGTTGTCAAAGCGAAGAAGACGCCGAAGCATCCGACACGGAAGCACAACCGCTGCAGCATCTGCGGCCGTTCGCGGGCCTACATCAGGAAGTTCGGGGTCTGCAGACTCTGCTTCCGCGGGATGGCGCTCGACGGCAAGATCCCGGGTGTGACGAAAGCAAGCTGGTAGGAAGGGTGTTCACGGTAGCGAATCGCACTAACTAGGAGAACGATACTCAATGTCAATGTCCGATCCCATAGCCGATTATCTCACGCGGGTCCGCAACGCGGTTCGCGCTCGGCACAAGAAGGTCGACGTCCCGGCGTCCGGTCTCAAGAAGGAAATCACGCGCATCCTCCTGGAGCAGAAATTCATCGTCAGCTACACTACCGCGGACGACGCGAAGCAGGGAATGATCCGCATCATGCTGAAGTACAACGACACAAAGAGCGTCATCACCGGTCTGCGGCGCATCAGCCGCCCCGGCATCAGGAGGTATCAGAATGCGGCCGACCTCCCGCGCGTCAACAACGGTCTCGGCGTGGCGGTCGTCTCGACGTCGAAGGGGCTCATGACCGACAAACAGGCCCGGAAGGAAAACGTCGGAGGCGAAGTCCTCTTTTACGTCTGGTAACAGGCCAGCATCATCAGTTCAGCACAGAGTTCGAAGGAGTTCACCAGTGTCACGAATCGGCAGAAAACCCGCTCACATCCCCAAGGGGGTGAAGGTTGAAGTGAAAAACGGCGTCGTCAAAGTCAACGGCCCGAAAGGCGAGCTGACGGTGCAGATCCATCCCGACGTCACCGTCGAGGTGAAAGGGGAGGACGTCCTCGTCTCCCGTCACTCGGACGTCAAGGAGCACAGGGCGCTTCACGGGCTTTTCCGCGCGCTCATCGCCAACATGATCACCGGCGTCACGGCCGGTTTCTCGCGCAAGCTCGAGCTCGTCGGCGTGGGATACCGGGCGGAGCTCAAGGGGAAGGTACTCCAGCTCGCGCTCGGCTATTCGCACCCGATCGTGTTCCGCGCCCCCGATACGATCAAGCTTGAAGCGCCGTCGCAGACGAACATCACGGTGAGTGGCATCGACAAGCAGCTCGTGGGACTGGTGGCGGCGAAGATCCGATCCCTCCGTCCCCCGGAACCGTACAAGGGAAAAGGGATCAAGTACGAAGGCGAGTACATCCGGCGGAAGGCCGGCAAGACGGCAGCGACAGCCGGGACGAAGTAAGAAACCGAGTCCGACGAACAGGGACGAGAGAAGAAACGACCTATGATCACGAAAGACACGACACGGCGACGCGCGAAAATCAAAGCGACGATCCGGAAGAAGATCTCGGGGACTGCCGAGCGCCCGCGGCTGACGGTGTACCGGAGCCTCGGCAACATCTACGGCCAGATCATCGACGACACCGCCGGGAAGACCCTCGTGGCGGTCTCCTCCATCTCGAAAGAGCTGAAGGAACAGGTCGCCGCGATAAAATCGAAGAAAGCGAAGAGCGGCCTCGTCGGCAAGATCATCGCGAAGAAGGCGCTCGAAAAGAACATCACGAACGTTGTGTTCGACAGGAACGGCCTGCTGTATCATGGCCGGGTGAAGGCTTTGGCGGACGGTGCTCGCGAAGGCGGCCTGAAGTTCTGAACACGCAACCTGCTCTCGGAAGGAATCGCCTTACGCCATTGTCGGGTCGTCTAATGGCAGGACAACGCCCTTTGGAGGCGTCTGTAGAGGTTCGAATCCTCTCCCGACAGCAGGAGTAGAACACGCTCGGGCGTCGAGAGGCCCGGGCAATCATCACTTACGAAGGCAAGAGGTCACCCAGTGGCAAGAATCAAGGCAAACGAACTCGAGCTGAAGGACAAGCTCGTCCACATCAACCGCGTCGCAAAGGTTGTGAAGGGAGGACGGCGGTTCAGCTTCAACGCCATCGTCGTCGTCGGAGACGGCAACGGGCATGTCGGGATCGGGCTCGGGAAGGCGAACGAAGTGGCCGACGCGATTTCGAAAGGCATCGACGACGCGAAGAAGAACGTCGTGACGGTGCCGATCGTCAACGGAACGATTCCCCACGAGGTGATCGGAAAGTTCGGCGCGGGGAGGGTTCTCCTGAAGCCCGCTTCGCCCGGGACGGGGCTCATCGCCGGCGGCGGCGTCCGCGCTCTCCTCGAATCGGCCGGAGTGAAGGACGTCCTGACGAAGCAGATGGGTTCGTCGAACCCGCACAACGTCGTCAAGGCGACGCTCGCGGGGCTCCTGAGTCTCCGGGACGCCAAGGGTGTCGCGTCGGAGCGGGGGATGTCGTTGCAGGAACTATTCCAGAACTAATCAGCAGAAGCGAGACGGTACGCCATGGGAGCACACAAGAAAATCAGAATCACCCAGACGAAGAGCGTCGTCCATACGCTCGAGAAGCACAAACGGACGATCAAGGCGCTCGGCCTCGGCCGTCCGAACTACTCCGTCGTTCACACGGACACCCCGCAGATCCGGGGGATGGTGAACGCGGTGCGCCACCTTGTCGTCGTGGAAGAAGTTAAATCGTAAACGGCGCCGGCGAACGGGGAGACCGTTCAGCGGCTTACGAAGGGACAGTGTCATGACATCGATTCTCAATAATTTGCAGTACGCAAAGGGTTCGCGCCGCAAGACGAAGCGGATCGGCCGCGGACAGGGCTCCGGCCACGGCGGCACCGCCACGCGGGGTCACAAAGGCCAGGGCTCGCGGTCAGGGTCGGGCGTGAAGCGTGGGTTCGAAGGCGGGCAGATGCCCCTCACGCGACGGCTTCCGAAATTCGGTTTCACGAAACCGTTCCGAGTCGAGTACCGCGTGGTCAACGTCGAGACGCTCCAGAAGCTTGTGAGCGATGGGAGGATCAAGGATGCGGTGACGCCGGAGATTCTTTACTCGCTCGGCGTTGTCAGCAAGAAGAGCGACCCGGTGAAGATCCTCGGCGACGGCGAGCTGAAGGCAAAGCTCGAGGTCACGGCGCACAGGTTCAGCAAGTCTGCGGTGGAGAAGATCACGGCGGCAGGAGGCAAGGCGACCGCCATCGGCGCCGCGAAGCCGGCTCCCGCACAATAATTCCTCGCGTATCTCCATGAGCAAAATAGACGAAAACATTCGGAATATTTTCAAGATCCAGGAGCTGAGGTCGCGCGTCCTTTTCACCGCGGCGCTTCTCATCGTGGTGCGCATCGGATCGCACGTCACGCTTCCCGGGGTCGACGCCTCGGTGCTCGCGGAGTCGATGCGCAACCAGGCGTCGAACACCCTCTTCGGGCTCTACGACCTCTTTGTCGGCGGCGCGTTCAGTCACGCCGCGATCTTCGCCCTCGGCATCATGCCGTACATCAGCGCCTCGATTATCATCCAGCTCCTCGGCGCCGTCGTCCCCTTCTTCCAGAAGCTACAGAAGGAGGGAGAGAACGGGCGGAAGAAAATTACCCAGTACACCCGGTACGGAACGGTTCTCATCTCCATGCTTCAGGCGTGGGGCGTTAGCGTTCGGCTCGTGAGCCTCAACGCCGCCGGCGTTCCGATCGTACCGCAGCAGGTCCAGGGCTTCGGTTTCGCGCTCACGACGATCATCGTCCTGACGACGGGAACGATGTTCATGATGTGGCTCGGCGAGCAGATTACGGAGCGCGGCATCGGGAACGGCATCTCGCTCATCATCTTCATCGGCATCATCGCCCGGTTCCCGCACGCGGTGCTCGACGAGTTCCAGCTCGTCAACTCCGGCGCCCGTCCGATCATCATCGAGCTCATCATCTGGGCGTTCATGCTCCTCATCACCGCGGGCGTCGTCATGGTGACGCAGGGAACGCGCCGGATTCCGGTCCAGTACGCGAAGCGCGTCGTCGGCAGAAAAGTGTACGGAGGAGTGACGCAGTACATCCCGATGCGCGTCAATACGGCGGGCGTTATGCCGATCATCTTCGCGCAGTCGATTATGTTCATCCCGAGCACGATCCTGACGTTCTTCCCGGACAGCGAGTTCGTCGCGTCGATCGCCGGGTACCTTGAGCACACGTCGTTCACGTACTCGTTCTTCTACGGGCTCATGATCGTTTTCTTCACCTATTTTTACACCGCGATCGCCTTTAACCCGAAGGACGTGGCGGATAACATGCAGAAGCAGGGTGGGTTCATCCCGGGCATCAGGCCGGGGAAGCACACGTCGGACTTCATCGACAACATTCTTACGAAGATCACGCTTCCCGGGTCGATCTTCCTCGCGATCGTGGCGATTCTGCCGGCCTTCATGGTCCGGTTCGGGGTGACGTCGAGCTTCGCGTCGTTTTTCGGCGGAACAAGTTTGCTCATCATCGTCGGCGTGGCGCTCGACACGCTCCAGCAGATCGAGTCGCATCTGCTCATGCGCCACTACGACGGGTTCATGAAGAGCGGCAAGATCAAGGGGCGGATTGGCCGGTAGCGTCCGGCCGTCGGTGCGGCAACCATGGTGACAATCAAGACGGAACGGGAAATCGCCCTCATCAGGGAGAGTTCCAGGCTGGTAGCCGACGTCCTTCGGCTCCTCGAGAAGCAGGTGTACCCCGGCGTCACGACAAGGCTGCTTGACGATCTGGCCGAGGATTTTATCAGGAGCAGTGGAGGGATCCCGGCGTTCAAGGGGTACGGGAACGACCGGAGGAATCTTTTCCCCGCGTCGATCTGCGTCTCGATCGATGATGAAGTCGTCCACGGGATCCCGGGGACGCGCGTGCTGAAGGAAGGCGAGATCGTCTCGCTCGACGTCGGCGTGGTGAAGGACGGATATTACGGCGACGGCGCCGCCACGTTTCCGGTCGGCAAAGTGTCGGACGGGAAGGCTCGGCTCATGCGGGTGACGCAGGAGTCGCTCGACAAAGGGGTCGAGCAGGCGGTCGAAGGGAATCAGCTCCACGATATTTCCGCCGCGGTCCAGCGGCACGTCGAAGCGGCCGGGTTTTCGGTCGTGAGGGACCTTGTCGGACACGGGATCGGGAAGGAGCTTCACGAAGATCCGCCGGTCCCGAACTACGGGAGACCGAAGACGGGGCTGAAGCTGAAGGAGGGAATGGCGCTCGCGATCGAACCGATGGTGAACTTCGGCGGCTACGACGTGAGGACCGCGGGCGACGGATGGACAATCCTCACGGCAGACGGCGGGCCGTCGGCTCATTTCGAGCATACGGTCATCGTTCGGAAAGGGAACGCGGAAGTCTTAACTCGATAAGCGCAGACGATGGCAAAGCAAGGAGCAATCAAAGTTGACGGCACGATCACGGAGACGCTGCCGAACGCTACGTTCAAGGTGAAGCTCGACAACGGGCATGAAATCCTTGCGCATATCTCCGGGAAGATGCGCATGAACTACATCAAGATTCTGGTTGGTGACAAGGTGACGGTGGAGCTCTCGCCGTACGACCTCTCGAAGGGGCGCATCACCTACCGCTACAAATGAGCGAAGAAAGGATCGATCCATGAAAGTCCGGGCATCGGTGAAGCGGCTGTGTGAGAACTGCAAAGTGATCCGCCGGAAAGGCGTCGTTCGGGTCATCTGCAAGAACCCGAAGCACAAGCAGCGCCAGGGATAAGACGAACAGACTGTTTAACAAGGAGACCATCACGTGGCACGTATTGCAGGCGTCGATTTGCCGAAGAACAAACGGTCCGAGATCGGGCTGACGTATATCTACGGCATCGGCCGCACCACTTCCCGGCAGATCCTCGCGAAAGCGGGGATCGACCTCAACAAGAAAATCGGCGACCTCAACGACGACGAGGTGTCGAAGATCCGCACGATCATCCAGGCGGACTACAAGACCGAAGGAGCGATGCGGAGCGAGATGCAGATGAACATCAAGCGTCTCATGGATATCGGGTCGTACCGCGGCCTGAGGCATCGGAAGGGTTTGCCGGTGCGGGGACAGCGGACGAGAACGAATTCCCGTACGAGGAAGGGAAAGAGGAAGACGGTCGCCGGGAAGAAGAAAGTCCTGGCAAAGAAGTAACGGATCATCTCCGGGGATGTTCCCCGGTCGAAAGGAGCACTCGTGGCAAAGGAACAGGCACCCGCAGCGGGCAAACCGGCGCCGGCATCGGCCGCCGCCGCGACCCCCGCGGCAGTCAAGAAAAAGAAAAAGATCCACGTCGACGTCAACGGCAAGGCCTTCATCAAGGCGACGTTCAACAACGTCATCGTGACGCTGACGGATATCTACGGCAACACCATCGCGTGGTCGTCGGCCGGCAAGAACGGATTCAAGGGATCGCGGAAGAACACGCCGTACGCCGCCCAGGTCTCCGCGGAAGCGGCGGCGAAGGAGGCCTACGACATGGGGCTCCGGAAGGTCGAGGTCTTCGTCAAGGGACCCGGCTCCGGACGCGAGGCGGCGATCCGGTCGCTCCAGACGGCGGGGCTCGAGGTCTCGATCATCAGGGACATCACGCCGATCCCGCACAACGGCTGCCGTCCGCCGAAACGACGCCGGGTCTAACGAGTCGGAAGTACTTTCATCAACTATAAAGGAACGTTTGATCAATGGCACGATACATTGACGCCAGCTGCAGGCTCTGCCGTCGCGAACGCCAGAAGCTCTTCCTCAAAGGGACGAAGTGCTTCACGGAGAAATGCCCCGTGGAGCGCCGGAATTTTCCCCCGGGCCCGCACGGACAGTCGCGCAGACAGAAGGTCTCGGAGTACGGCCTTCAGCTGAGAGAGAAGCAGAAAATCCGCCGCCTTTACGGCCTCATGGAGACACAATTCCGGAACTACTTCGAGAAGTCTCTCCGCCAGACGGGAAAGACGGGTGAAATTCTCGTCAAGACCCTGGAGCGCCGTTTCGACAACGTTGTTTATCGCATGGGCTTCGCGCCGTCGCGGAAGACAGCGCGCCAGCTCATCCTTCACGGCCATTTCTCCGTCAACAACAAGCCGACCGACATCCCCTCCGTTCTCTTAAGGGCCGGGGACGTCATCAGCGTGAACGAGCGGAGCAAGAAGCTGGAAGTGATCCACAACTCGATGAAACGCATGAAAGACAGTTCCATGCTCCCGTGGCTCAGCCTCGACAAGGCGAACCTCAACGGGACGTTTCTTCAGATTCCGGAACGCGCGGACATTCCGCTCCCCGCGAACGAGCAGCTCGTCGTCGAGCTCTACTCCAAGTAATCTGTTCTTTCCCACATTTAAAGCGTGAAAGCGAGTAAACCTCATGAGTCTTGTAAACTTTCAAATGCCTGAAGGGATCGTGTTGGATGAAGGTAGTCATTCGACAACGTTCGGAAGGTTCGTCGTGCAGCCGCTGGAGAAGGGATTTGGAGTCACCATCGGAAACGCCTTTCGCCGGGTCCTCCTTTCGTCGCTCCCGGGCTACGCGGTAACGGCGATCCGCATCGAAGGGATCGTCCATGAGTTCTCGACGCTTCCGGGACTTGTCGAGGACGTCTCGGACATGATCCTCAACCTGAAGGAAGTACGGCTGAAGGCGACGAACAAGAAAGTCGGGAAAGTGACGGTCCACCTCAAGGGCCCCGGGAAACTCGTTGCCGGCGACATCCAGAAGGCAAGCGCCGAGGTTGAGATCCTCAACCCCGAGCACCACATTGCGACGCTCAATAAAGACGCCGATTTCGAGATGGAGCTGAGGATCGGCCGCGGGAAAGGGTATGTCACCTCCGAGGAGAACAAGCTTCCCGACCAGACGCTCGGCGTCATCGCGATCGACTCGATCTTCACCCCGGTGAAGAACGTCCGGTACTTCGTCGAGCCGACGCGCGTCGGTCAGCAGACAGACTATGAGAAGCTTATCCTCGAGATCGAGACGGACGGCTCCGTCGCCCCCGAGGAGGCGCTCACGTATGCCGGCAAGGTTCTCCGCGAGCACATCCAGCTCTTCACGAGCTTCGACACGGAGCCCGAGGCGGAGAAAGAGGAAGTGGAAGAGGACGCCGAAGTGGCGCGGATCAGGAAGGTGCTGAAGACGAGCGTCGACGACCTCGAGCTCTCGGTCCGTTCGCACAATTGCCTCCGGGCGGCGGACATCAAGACGATCGCGGATCTCGTCCGTCGCGAGGAGTCCGAGCTCCTGAAGTTCAGGAACTTTGGCCGGAAGTCGCTCGCCGAGCTTTCGGCGATCATCGAAGAGGAAGGGCTGACGTTCGGCATGGACGTCGACAAGTATCTCAAGGACAGTGAATAGACAAAGGGCACAGGAATGATTCACGGCAGATCGGGACGTAAACTCAAACGAACGGCGAGCCACCGGAGAGCGTTGCTCTCGTCGCTTTCCACCTCGCTGCTCCGTCACAAGAAAATCCGCACGACGCTCGCGAAAGCGAAAGAGACGCGCATGGTCGTGGAGAAGATTATCACCCGGGCGAAGCGCGCCGTCGCGAGGGAAGCGGGCGGGGCCCCCAAGGATGTCCACGCACGCCGTGAAGTGGGGAAGTTCATCCACGACAAGGCCGTCGTGAAGATCCTCTTTGGTGAGATCGCCGCGAAGGTCGAACAGCGTCCCGGCGGGTATACCCGCGTCGTAAAACTCGGCCGCCGGTTCGGCGATGCCGCCGATGTGGCGGTCCTCGAGCTTGTCGACTACAACACGGGCAAGGATGAAAGCAAGCCCGCCCCGAAACCCAGGCGGGCACGCCGCTCGCCCCGCAAGAAGACGGAGACCTCCGGTGCCGCGGCCCCGGCGGCTCCCGCCACGGCAGCGGCCGAACCGGCTGCCGGTTCCCCCGCTCAGCCCTGAGCGGCGAACGCAGGGTGCCCGGCGGAGATCAGGGACCGCCGGGCAGGACTAAGTCACTCATGACAAGGACGGAACGTATGAAAATTGTGACTGTTGATTTTGTCGTCGGCGTCGCCAACCTGAAGCAGCTCCCCAAAGACAACCTCCCCGAAATCGTTTTCATCGGCCGATCGAACGTCGGAAAGTCGTCCCTCCTCAACAAGCTCTGCAACCGGAAAGGCCTCGCGAGGATCAGCTCAACCCCCGGGAAGACCCGCGAGCTGAACTACTACCTCGTCAACAAGGAGATGTACTTCATCGACCTCCCCGGGTACGGCTACGCCAAAGTCGCGGAGCAGGTGAAGGCGGGATGGACCTCCCTCATCGAGACCTTCTTCCATGAGCGAAAGCAGATCGCCCTCGGGGTGCAGATCGTCGATGCGCGCCTCGGTCCGACCGAGCTCGACAACACGATGATGGGCTGGCTCGACTTCTATAAAGTACCGTTCGCGCTCGTCCTGACGAAGGCGGACAAGATTCCGTTCAACAAGCTCCAGCTTCAGATGAAGACCGTCCGCGAGACGCTCGGGAAATACAAACACCTTTCCGGCGTCCTTCCGTTCTCTGCGGTGACCGGAGACGGGCGGTGCGAGCTCCTCGAATCCATTCACTCGTATGTCGCCGCCAAAGAGCTTCGCGAGCTCCAGCACCATCAGCACTACGCCTCGTCGGCGGTCGCATAGGAACATCAAAAAGCAAAAAGGAAAGAGCAAAAATACAGAGTAAAACTCAAAGATGGTCCGACACCATCGATCTTTGGTCTTTCATCTGTATTTTTGCTATTTGCTCTGTGATTTTTGATCTTCTGCCGCAGCGGACGAGGTTGGTCCCATTGTCTTACCCCCACCAACACCTGGCCGCCGTTCCCCTCTGGCTTCGCATGGGTGTGCTCCAACACCCTCGGCGTTTCACTCTTTTATCTTCTCTCTTTTATCGTATCTCTTCTTTCTTGATTCTCTTCCTCATTTGAATTATTTTTGAGTCACAGATCAACCCAAAGTCCGCAACCCCACGACAATCCAGCCCGAAAGCGATCACCATGAAAAAGAGATTATTCACCCCCGGACCGACCCCGGTCCCCGAGCATGTCATGCTGACGATGGCGGAGCCGATCATCCACCACCGCAACCCCGAATTCAACGAAGTCCTCACGCGGGTCAACCAGAATCTCAAGTATCTTTTCCAGACCGAACAACCGGTTCTTACGCTCACAAGCTCCGGCACCGGCGGCGTTGAATCGACATTCGTAAGCCTCTTCTCTCCTGGCGATACGATCGTTTCCGTTAACGGCGGGAAGTTCGGCGAGCGGTGGGTGAAGATGCCGAAGGCGTACGGGCTCAACGTCATCGAGATCAAGAACGAGTGGGGGAAAGGTCCCACGCCGCAGCAGATCCTCGACGCGCTGAAGGCGCACCCGGAGACGAAAGCGGTCTACCTGACGCACAGCGAGACCTCGACGGGCACCGCGACGGACGTCAAAGGGTTGTCGAAACTCATCCGGGAGAACTCGCAGGCTCTTGTCTGCGTGGACGGGATTACGGCGGTCGGCGCTCACGAGCTGCGGTTCGACGAGTGGGGGCTTGACGTCTGCGTCACCGGCTCCCAGAAGGGGCTCATGATTCCGCCGGGGCTCGCGTTCGTCGCCGTCAGCAAGCGCGCGATCGCGGCGATGGAGACGTCGAAGCTGCCGAAGTTCTACTTCGACCTGCGCAAAGCGCTGAAGTCGTACGAGAAGAACGACACCCCGTGGACTCCGGCGGTCTCGCTCGTCGTCGGTGTCGACGCGGCGCTGGCGATGCTCCGGGCCGAGGGGATCGAGAATATCTGGAAGCGCCATGAGCGGCTCGCGACGGCGATCCGCGCCGGCGTCGCCGCGCTCGGACTCCGGCTCTTTTCGGATTCCCCCTCGTTTGCGGTAACGCCGGTCTGGCTGCCGGAGGGAATGGACTGGAAGGTCTTCAACAAGACGCTGAAGTCGAAGTACGGGATCACGATCGCCGGTGGGCAGGACGACTACGCCGGGAAGATCTTCCGTATTTCGCATCTCGGCTATTACGATGAGCTCGACATGGTGACGATGATGACCGCGCTCGAGCTCACGTTGAAGGAATGCGGTTACAAGTTCGAGCTCGGCGCGGGAGTCCAGGCCGTGCTGAAGTCGTTTGCACAATAAGCTCGGTTTCAAAGAAGTACCTCACATCGTTGTCTGCTGTAACCCTGTCGCCCGTCCCGTTCGCCCGAACGGGACGACGGCCGGGAATAATTCACATCGCATCTCACCATCGAAAGCACTCCCATGAAAATACTCATCAGCGATCCCATCGAGCAGAGCTGTGTCGATATCCTGACGCGGGAAGGATTTCAGGTCGATGCAAAGCCGGGTATTGCGCCCGAAGAAATCAAGAAAATCATTCCGGAATATGCGGCGCTCATCGTGCGCAGCGGCACGAAAGTGACGCCGGACATCATCGAAGAAGCCAAGTCCATGAAGGTCATCGGGAGGGCAGGCGCGGGAGTGGACAACATCAACGTCGAGGCGGCCTCGCGGCGCGGTATCATTGTCATGAATACACCCGGCGGGAACACCATCTCCACCGCCGAGCACACCGTGTCGATGCTCCTCTCCATGTCGCGGAACATCCCCCAGGCGAACATGAGTCTCCTCAACGGAAAATGGGAGCGGAAGAAGTTCATGGGGACGGAGCTCTTCGGGAAGACCCTCGGGATTATCGGTGTGGGGAAGATCGGGAAGGAGGTCGCGGTTCGGTGCAAGGCGTTCGGCATGATGGTCATCGGCTTCGACCCGGTCCTCGCAAACGATGTTGCCGCGAAGATCGATATCGAGCTCGTCCCCCTCGAGGAGATTTTCCGCCGGTCGGATTTCATCTCAGTCCACACTCCTCTCACGGATGAGACGAGGGGAATCCTCAACGAAAAGACCTTTGCGCAATGCAAGAAGGGAGTCCGCGTGATCAACTGTGCACGGGGCGGCATCATCGACGAGAAGGCTCTCCTCGACGCGCTCAACAGCGGGCAGGTCGCCGGAGCGGCGATCGACGTCTTTGTCACCGAGCCGCCCTCGTCGAATCCTCTCCTTCAGCACCCGCACCTCATTGCGACGCCGCATCTCGGCGCGTCGACGGAGGAAGCACAGGAAAAAGTCGCGATCCAGATTGCGGAACAGATCGCCGATGCCCTTCACGACCGGGGGATCTCGGGGGCCGTCAACGCCGTCGCGCTCCAGTCCGGAATTCCCGAGGAGATCAAGCCGTACCTTCTCCTGGCGGAAAAGCTCGGGAGCGTACAGGCGCAGCTGATGAAGGGAAAGCTTCGCGAGCTTGCGATCGAAGCCCGCGGAGAGATCCTCCAGAAACACATTGAACTCCTGACGACCGGCGTCCTGAAAGGTTTCTTCTCACGAATAATGAGCCAGCCTGTCAACTACATTAACGCTCCTTTGCTGGCACAGTCCATGGGGATAAGGATCAGCGAGACGAAGGAGCGGGACGGTGCCAACTACACAAACCTCCTCTCCGTCGAATACTCGACCGATCAGGAAAAGCGTTCTTTTGCCGGAACGGTGTTCGGGACTACCCATCCGCGCTTTGTTCGGATCGACGCCTTCTATTTCGAGGTGAACCCCGAAGGACACCTCCTCTTCTACACAAACATCGACAAGCCGGGGATGCTTGCGAGAGTCGGCTCCATCCTCGCCAGCGGGCTGATCAACATTGCCGGTCTGGCACTCGGCAGGACTGGTATCGGTGAGAAGGCCCTTTCCGTGGTTAGTGTCGACAGCCCGATTTCGGAGCACATGCTTGCCGAGATCAAGGCGGTTGATGGGATTCTTGATGCAAAGGTCGTAACGCTATGAAAATGGGGACGGAATTCCGGGGAGGCGACCGCCCCGATCTCACTGTGAAGGAGGCGGTCCGGTTTATCGAATGGAAGAGGGAGAGATTCAGGCGAAACAGGAAAAGGAGGCTTCGAAGGAGCGATCAGACGGAGTGAGAGTCGTCTCCCCGTTCCCCTAGATTTTTCAATAATTTAGATAGGCGTCTACTTGACAATACATGCTCAACTTTTTATATTTCCCCCACTGACTTTCCTAAATTTAATTATACGACATACTGATCACTAAGTTGCGGCTCAACGAAAGGAGGAGAACACCATTGAGTCGGTAGAGGTCTTTTTGTTTCACGTAACCAATCCTATCCACAATCCGAGGAATTGTACAATGAAATCGAAACTTTTCTACTTTTTTGTTGCCCTTCTTGTTGTGAGTACAGCGGCATTGGCGGGGACCAACAAAACGCGTGCGAAGGGTCCGATGAATTTCGGGTACGGACCGGCAGCCGTGGCTCAGAGCACGGTTCATTCGCACGGTGAAGGGGTTACGACTTACGGGCCTGGCGATTCACTCGGCATGGCGCGATACGACTTCGGCTCGAATGGCGGACCGCTGCACAACATCGTTAATTTTGGTGACGGTACTCTCGCAGTTGGTAGGATGGCAAGCGTTGTTGCCGGCTGGCAGACGAGCGGCTATCCGGACAGAGGTACGTACTACGCATACTACGACGGATCGAAGTGGTCGGCGTTCAAGAAGGTCGAGACGGCTCGTCGTGGGTGGGGCAACATCGACCAGTTCTCAGACGGAGGCGGCGTTGAGATCATTATTTCTCACGTCGGCCCCGAGGTGAATCTCGACGCGTCGAAGGGCGCTGGTTCCTGGACTTCCTCCGGCGTCGTGGCTGGCGCTCTCGGTGTTGACTGGCCCAGGTTGGCTACCGGCAAGGGTTCGAATGTCTATGAAATCGGGTCTCCAGGGACTCCCGATACCCACACCCCATATTTCATGAGATCGACCGATGGCGGTTCGACGTGGGACACAGCATCTGCCCATCAGAAGATCTTCGCGACGGCGAGTGCCGGCGATGCGGATGCCTATGATGTCGCGGTTTACAAGGGCGGAAGCGTCGACAAAGTTGGTGTTGGCCATTGGGCTGCAGGCAATAATGTCTACGTAACCGAATCGACCGATGCCGGCGCGACCTGGACCGAGACCCTTGTGTATGCGGTGAAGGCCGACTCTGGTACCCTGAAGCACAATCAGACCCAGCTCCAGCCTGATGGCTGCGGATCGTTGATCTATGACAACACGGGAAACCTCCATGTTGTCTGGTCGAACTTCACGGCGATCGGCGACTCATTGGACCGGACTGTCCTGAACTACGCCCTGAGCAACGCAATTCTTCATTGGGACAAGTCGTCGGGAAAGATTTCGACTGTTGCACTCCCGAAGAATGACTCGACGATCATCAACAAGGCTTCGGCCTACATGCCCGGTGTCGACGGCGCACTTATCTGCGGACCGGATATCGGTGTGGACGCCAGCAACCACCTCTATGTGACCTACTTTGGCGCCTCCTCGGACATTCCGTCGGACTCGCTGGCTTACAACCATGTCTATGCCACCTATTCGACGAACGGCGGCTCGACCTGGAAAGTCGCCACGGACCTGACCCAGGTGACCGGCTCCGATAACACGTATCCCTCGTTGGCCGACCTTGTCGACTCCAACCTGCACCTCGTGTATCTGACGTCGCCTCTCCAGGGCAATTCTGTTCAGGGCAACCATGCCGACACCACGGTCATCGTGAAGCACCTCAAGGTCGCGGTCTCCAGCTTGCTGTCCCAGGATTTAGTCGAGGTTCGGGGCGGCCAGGTCGGTGCGCCGATGAGCTATTCGCTTGACCAGAACTATCCCAACCCATTCAACCCGACGACAAATATCTCGTTCACGCTCCCGGCGACGAGCACGATCAGCCTGAAGGTCTACAACGTGCTTGGCCAGGAAGTTGCCACGGTCGCCTCCGGCACATACAACGCCGGCGTTCACACGCTGACGTTCGACGCTTCGAGGCTCTCCACCGGCGTCTACTTCTACAAGTTGGAAGCCGGCAGCTTCGAGACCGTGAAGAAGATGATGTTGTTGAAGTAATCTTCCGGTTGAACTCTCGCTTGTCCGTGCAGAGGATCGCCCGGTTTCGGGCGGTCCTCTGCCTCCGGTAACATGGGAGAGGCATTTCCAAGTGTCCAATGGTCATGGGCGGCGCGCGCGATCGCGCCGCCGTTGACCGTTTTCCAAGACTGCCACATCGGTTCTCCTCGGTTCAGTGCGGTGCGTGCCGCGGGAGCGGATTCCCTTCATCAGGACACCGGCACACGCGAACTCCAGGCTTCATCCGTAGAGTCAAGCAGGCGTGAACCCTTCGGTGCAGAGAGTATCCCCAAAAACCCGAGTATGCTGTAGGAAGGACACGACGGTCGCTGCAAGAGTTTATTGCATAATGATGTTGGAAGCGCTTCGATGTTCGATTCAGCGTCGGACGTTTCCTTCTTTCGGTTTTGGATCATTCAGGAGGTAGCCATGTTCAGAAAATTACAGCCTGTTCTTTGCTTGGCCCTTATCTTGCTCTTCGCCTCAGTGTCAGTTCAGGCGGGGACAACGGGTAAGATTCGCGGAAAGGTTGTCGACGTGAAGAGCGGAGAAGCGCTCGTCGGAGCCTCGGTGCTCCTTGAGGGAACGAGTATGGGCGCCTCGACTGACGTCAACGGAGTGTATCTCGTCCTCAACGTTCCGCCGGGGAAATACAAGGTCCGGTGCTCGTATCTCGGGTACCAGTCGGTGGTCGTCTCGAACGTCGAGGTCACTGTCGACCTGACCACGGAACGGAATTTCAGCCTGAACGGAGAAGAAGGGGTTCAGATGCAGGAGCGGGTGATCGTGGCTGAAGCGCCGCTCGTGAACAAGAGCGCGACGAACGAAGTCGCCAATATGGAAGCGGACCAGATCGCGAACATGCCGGTCCGCGGCGTCCAGAACATCGTGGCCCTCAGCGGCGGCGTTGTCTCCCAGGGCGGAAACCTCTACATGCGCGGCGGTCGGACCGGTGAGGTTGCGTACTACGTCGACGGAGTCCTCTCGACGAACCCCATCAACCGCCAGAATGCCGTCACGGTGATCAACGATGCCATCGAGGAAGTCTCGACGCAGGTCGGCGGTATGACGGCCGAGTACGGCGGTGCCATGTCCGGCGTCGTTAATACGACGACAAAGATCGGAACCCCGAACTACAACTTCAGTGCCCAGGCGATCACGGACGGATTCCTGAGTGGCACGAAGAAGTATCTCGGAACCTATTCGTACGGCCTCAACGAGTACAACTTGACGGTGAGCGGTCCGGTCATGAAGAACGACCAGCATGTGAAGTTCTTCGCCGCCGGCGAACGGATCTTCAACCGGAGTGACGCCACGTTCCTCAACGGAGTGCAGTTCCCCGGAAACTTCGATTCGACGGCGTTCGTCAACACCGATTATACCGTCATCAACAAGGATTCAAGCATCTATACCTCCCTCCCCGGTGGAAGCACGCCGGCGCGGTCGAAGCTTGCCCAGCTCTTTAATAATACGGGGATCACGAGCGGCAGGAACCTGGGCGGGCTTTCGAACGACTCGTGGGGCGGCCAGGGGAACATCTATTTTGATTATCCGAACCTCAACGTGAAGGTCGGTGGCTCCTTCAACCAGGAGACGCAATACTCTTCCGTCGGAAAGAGCCTCGACGTCATCCAGCTCCTCACGAACACGTACCGGCCGGGCGAAACCCAGACGACCGACGGTTCGGCGTACGTCAAGATGACGCAGGTCTTCAACCCCGCGACCTATTACACCGTCAATGTTGGGTACTTCACCTACTATCAGGAGAGCGGCGACGCCCTCTTGTGGAGGAACTACACGGAGTACGGAAATCCGGACAACCCGGCCAACTGGGCTTTGATCGGACGCAGCGAGGAACCCCCCACGATGCAGATCTACGGCTTCCCCTTCAGCGCCCCGGGAACCCTGCAGGCCGCGCCGAACGGTCTCGCAGCCGGGTATTACGGGAAATCGCTCCGCGAGAGCTTCCAGGGTCGACTCGATTTCGTTCACGAGTTCGGCAAAGAGTGGGAGCTGAAGGTTGGCGGCGAAGGCGAGTACTACACGATCCGGTCCTATTCTGTGAACGGCTTCGGCCTCAACCTCGAACGGTTCCAGAATCCGACCCAAAGCGACTGGTTTGTCTATAATGCCGCGAACGTCAACAACTACGGCTACGACATTTACGGCAATAAGTTCAACGGCGGGTCCTTTACGGACAACACAGGCACGACCGTGAACCTGCCAAACGATGGTGCGCGCCATCCGGTGACCGCGGGCGCGTATGTCCAGAACAAGTTCGAGCTCACCGACTTCATCCTTAACCTCGGCGCTCGGTTCGACTATATTTCGCCGGGAGGCAAAGGATTCAGGGATCCCGGATTGATCGGGCTTGAGTCGATTGACGGAATCCCGCTTGTCGCGGATTCGTCTCTCATCGCGCAGGATGCGACGCTTCAGGTGAGCCCGCGTCTCGGATTTTCGTTCCCGGTGAGCGACCAGACCGTCTTCCATGCGGAGTACGGCAAGTTTGTCGCCCAGGCAGCCCTCAGCGATCTCTATGATTCCCGCGCCGTCCAGGGACGGTTCCTGCAGGGTGGATACGCCCGTCAGTTCCCGAACCCGAACCTGAAGCCGGAACGGACGACCGACTACCAGATCGGATTCCGCCAGCAGCTTGGCCAGATCTCGGCCTTCGATCTTTCTCTCTTCTATAAGAACACGAAGGACCTCATCGTGATCCGGCAGGTTGTGCCGGAGCCGGGCGCGCAGTATTCGGCGTACATCAGCAACGAAAACGGCGACTTCGGGACGGTGCGAGGACTTTCCTTCCGATTCGACGTCCGGAGAACGAACCGCATTGCGATGACCTCCAACCTGACACTCCAGAGCTCCCTTGCCACCGGTTCGGCATCAGGAAGCCACTTCGACATCGCATGGCAGGACAACAGCGGTCCCACCGGGCGACCGTATTTCCCGGTGATTCCTGCTCCGACAGATTTCGACCGTACCGCATTCGGCAACGTGAGTCTCGACTACCGGTATGACGCCAATGACGGTCCCACGCTCTTCGACTCGAAGATTCTCGAGCGGGCGGGAGCCAATCTGCTCTTCTCCTTCACGAGCGGCCGGCGGTATACGACGCAGACGGTGAGCAGCAATTTCTTCCCGATCAACGCGCCAACGCCGTTTGAAGATCTCAACTCGTCGACGGCTCCCTGGAACTTCCAGCTTGACCTGCGGCTTGACAAGGCCGTGCCGGTCTTCGGCAACAACACCCTCGACATCTACGTCTGGGTCGTCAACCTCCTTAACACTCAGAACGTCACCAATATCTACGAGGCGACCGGGTTGGCGAACGACGACGGCTGGCTTGCGACGGCGACAGGGCAGAACTGGGTTCAGCAATACGGACCCGAAGCACAGAAGATCTATCAATACCTTGAAGACAGGACCGACTTCTACGGAACGCCAAGGGTCATCCGTGTGGGTGCGAAGCTAGAGTTCTAGTTCCTGCAATGCGGACTATGGATATGAAATTCACTTACCCGGGAGTTAATAGCATGAAACTGTATCTCAGAGTTGTGCTCCTCCTTGCAGTGGCGGCGCAGTTCGGATTCGCGAGGGAGAACGCAGGGAGCACCGGCAAGACACCGGAACCTTTGCATAAGGTGGCCATCCAGGAGTGGAAATTCTTCGACGGCAACACTATCCAATGTACGATCAACAGTGCGGGACCGTACTGCGATTACCTCAGGACGACCTCAGCCGGTTTGTTCTGGCCGAAGGGAACGAATCACACCGCGGTCTACACTGCGGGCATCTGGGTCGTCGGCGTCCATCGGCCCACCGGTCAATTTCGGACCGCAGTCGAAGACTACCAGACCGAATACCAGCCGGGTCCTATCACATCGACATTCAACACCACGACGAACGATCCGAGCGCAGCGGCGACTCCGGCTGACGCAAAGTATCATCTCTACAAGGTCAACCGCAGCGACGCCAATCTTCCCGCCTCGGCGAGAAACCCGGACTACGACAACTGGCCCGGCGATCTCGGCGCGCCGTACATCGATGTCAACGGAAACGGCGTTTGGGATCCCGGCATCGACAAGCCGAAGCTCTACGGCGACCAGCAGATCTGGTGCGTCTACAACGACGCAAACATCGGGAACCATACGAAGACGGGTGTTACCGCCCCGATGGGAATTGAAATCCAGGCCACCTACTTCGGTTTCAACCAGCCTGGCGCTCTCGGCAACATCATGTTCATGCGCTGGAAGATCATCAACAAGAGCGACGCCGATTACGACAGCGTTTTCATCTCGATGTGGGCTGACACCGACCTTGGCGACGGAAATGATGATATGATCGCTTGTGACACCGTGAGGAATCTGACCTACGTCTACAACGGCGACAACGACGACGGGACCGCGGTCGGCTACGGCAGCAAGCCCCCGTCGGACGGCTTCGTTTTCTTCGAAGGTCCTCAGGTTCCAGGCAATCCGACCGACAGTGCCATCATCGAAGGGGTGTACCGGCACGGATACAAGAATCTGAAAGCGTATTCGCACTCGGTCTACTTCAACACGCATACCGGTCCGCTCCAGGATCCTCCCCTTGGAGACCCCGGATTCTCGCGTGCCGCGTATGAGTATCAGAACGGGATCAGCGGAACGACACACCAGCCGATCATCGACCCCATCACGAATCTCCCCGGCAGGTTTGTGTTCCCTGGCGACCCGGTGACCGAAACGGGATGGACGATGACCAGGTCCGGGTACGCACCGCAAGACGTTCGGGGAATGATCTCTACGGGTCCTTTCACCCTCGCGCAGGGTGACACCGAAGAGATCGTCGGTGGTTTTGCGATCGCGCAGGGAGCCGACAGGCTGGGAAGCGTCGTCCTCCTCCGCCGGTTCGTTGACGTGGCGCAGGAAGCCTTTAACAGGAACTTTGCGGTCGCGAGCCCGCCGCCGCAGCCCGTCGTCAATGTCGGCGACCTTTCGGATCAGATCGTCCTTTCGTGGGGTGACCCGCTGAAGTACGACACGACCGAAACCTACAATTTCGTCGGCACGGCAAAGAACTACAAATTTGAGGGATACAACGTCTACCAGCTCGCGGCGAACAGTTCCGCGTCCGATGCGACAAGAATCGCCACCTATGATGTTGTTGACGGTATCAAGATCATCGTCGATGCCACGAACGATCCAACGACCGGCCTGACGCTTCAATTGCCGGTGGAGTTGGGATCGGACAGCGGCATCAAGAGGACCATCACCATCAACAAGGATTACCTTACTGGCAATCCTCTCGTGAACGGCAAGGAGTACTACTTCGCCATCACGTCGTATGCCTTCAACTTCGACTCGACCGGCATCAGTTCGGGGATTCCGCAGACCCTGGAAAACTCGAAGGACCCGATCGTCGTTGTCCCGCGGCAGACGCCGGTGGGCGATCAACTCGGCTCCTCGAGCGGTCAGATCCTCCTCACGAACCGTGGAGTCTACGGCGACGATGCGGTTCAGCCGGTGGTCGTCAACCCGCGGCAGGTGGTCGGGGCGACCTATAACTTCACCTTCAACGGCACGGGCAATAACGTCACCTCGTGGAATGTTGCCCGCACCGGAGGCGGTCTCGACGCCCTCACTGAATCGAACATCACCGACATGGCCGGGGACGATGCATCTCCGATCATCGACGGGATCCAATTCAAGGTCTATACTCATGCGCCGGGTCTGAGGCTCGATACGCAGACTCCGACGGCCCTGGGGTACGTTCCCGCGTCGCATCTGTGGTTCCAGGGAATCAACGATTCAAACACCATCAAGCTCCAGGCGTTCAAGGGAGGGATCGGGTACCCGGATGGCCAGGCATGGACCGGTAAGAACAGCTCCGTCGGGCCGAACGACCTGCAGAAGATTCAGGTTAAGTTTGGTGGCTCGAACAGCCAGAAAGCATACCGCTATCTGACCAACGTCCGGACGTTCCCCGCTCAGCCCATCAAGGATCCGTCGTTTGCCCCGTTCGTCATCAACAAGGGCTCGGGCGTTGTCTACCAGGACTACGTCGACGTTCCTTTCACGGTCTGGGAAGTCGACTCGCTCGACGGTTCCTTCGCGCCGCGACAACTCAACGTTGGTTTTGTGGAGAACAACGATACTCTCTATGCCGCGGACGGATCGTTCGTCGGAAAAGGGAGGATCGACGGAAAGTGGGATCCGACGACCGCTGCCAATGGTGGCGGCGAACTTCTGCTGTTCTTCAAGTCGGATTACGCCGCAACCCCGCAGACCAAATACATGAAAAAGTCCTCGGACACGACCAAGCCGATTGACATGGGCTCGGGTGATCTAAGCGCCGTGGACCTGATGTACGTGATGTCGGTGAGGACGACCGACACGACCGCGACGTTCCATGCCGATGATGCATTCACGGTCACTCCGAATTATCCGTTAACGGCTTCATCGGCTTTCACCCTCGTCCCGCCGGCGAACACCTACGGAAGCACGGCGCTGATCCACCAGGATATCAGCAGGATCAACGTCTACCCCAACCCGTACTTTGCCCGGAACGAGGCGGAGACGAGCATCTACAACCGCTTTGTGACTTTCTCGAACCTCCCGCAAGTCGTCACGATCCGGATCTTCGACCTCTCCGGCGCGCTGCTGAGGACGATTCAGCACAGCAACACAACCGGGTACGAGCGATGGGATCTCCGGAACAATGCGGGACTTCCGGTGGCAAGCGGAATCTATGTGGCCTATATCGAAATACCGAATGCGGGTAATCGCATCTTGAAAATCGCGATTATCCAGCCAGACGAACGTCCCAACAAACTGTAACAGATGAGGCCTAATTACGAAAAGGAGAATTGAAATGAAAAAGGATATGTTGAAAGTTCTCTTTATCCTGATTGTCGCCTCAGCTGTTTGCGTTGCCGGGGACGACAGTAAAACAGGAACTGCCGGCGCAGAGGAACTGCTGCTGCCGGTCGGCGGGCGGTCGACCGCACTCTCGGGTTCGACCGTCGCCACCGCCGAAGGGATCGACGCGATCCAATGGAACCCCGCCGGTCTCGCTCAGATTGCGGGAAGCGGCGAGGCCATGTTCTCGCATATGAACTACTTCGCGGACATCGGCGTCGACTACGGCGCAATCGGATTCTCGTCGGAGGGCGTCGGATCGTTTGCCCTCAGCATCAAAGCCCTGAACTTCGGGGACATCCAGCAAACGACGGAAGAGCTCCCCGAAGGGACGGGCGCAACGTTTTCTCCCGCCTTCGATGTCTTCGGGTTGACGTACGCACGCCAGCTCACCGACAGGATCTCGGTCGGATTCTCCGCTAAATATGTCTCGGAGAAGATCATCCGGACCTCTGCCGACGGCTTCGCCTTCGACGCAGGCGTGAAGTACATCTTCGGGGCCGAGACGCCGCTCACTGGATTGAAGCTCGGCGTGGCGGTAAAGAACCTCGGAGGCCAGATGCAGTACTCTGGCCCGGATCTCGAGGAGGATATGGTCCCCCAGAATTCGGCCGCGGGTGCCCAGGCTGTGCCGATGCAGTTTGTCGCGCAGTCGTTCGAGCTTCCTTCGACGATCGAGCTCGCCCTTGGGTACGACATCCACCTCAACACCGACAACCATTTCATCGTCACTGCCGATTTTGAGAACAACAACTTCGGCTCGGACGCGTACCGGTTCGGCGGTGAGTATGCGTTCAATCAGCTCTTCTTTGCGCGGGTCGGATACACCTATTCGCCCCTCGCGAGCAGCTCGACGAGCTCGACGATCTTCGGCCTGACCGCCGGTGCCGGCGCCTCGGTCGATCTCGGCGGAGTCCGCGCGGAGCTCGATTACGCCTACGGACATACGCAATACTTCTCGGGTATCAACACCCTGTCGCTCCTCATCGGGTTCTAAGCACCGGGAGGTCAGGGGGACATTCTGCAAACGCCTCGTCTATGCCGAGGCGTTTGCGTTATATGCCACCGTTCCGGAGACACAGGTGAAATCATCATCGCCCGGGCCTTCGGATGAGGAGGCTTTCGCACTTCATGGGCATCACTATGCATCCACTTTGCACGGTTCGAACGGCGATCTTGCTCCTTCTCATCCTGGGACTCGTCGATCTCTCCTACGCCATCGCCCCGCCGAAGAGCGGGCACGTTCCCGAGGCATTGCGCCCCCGGTTCGACGCCATCCAGAAAGAGTATTCGCAGGGTTACTGGGCTGCGAGGATGAGGGAGAGGGCTCAGGCGCGCCGTCTTTTGGGTCCGGACCGTGTCGCCGCTCTCGCCGGAGACACCGTGAACTTTCCCGTTCTTCTCGGAAAATATTCGGATTCGAATTTCAGGTACGCGGTGAGCGCCTTTCAGGCTCTCCTCTTTGACGGCCCCAACTCCACCGGGACGGTCACGCAGTTCTATAACGAGATCTCCTACGGTCAGATGACGATGACCGGAAAGGCGATGGGATGGTTCACTCTTCCGAGGCCGGGAGCCTACTACATCGATGACGGCTCGAGCGGAAGCGACGGTCTCAGTTACGGCGGGCGAGATTTTACGATCGACATTCTCGTCGCCGCCGACTCAACCGTGGATTTCTCGAAGTTCGTCAAGTACGTCGATGCCGAAGGGGCCCATGTGCCGCAACTTGCCGTTATCCACACCGGTGCCGACGCGGCCTCCGGGGCCGACAACATCTGGTCGCATCGCTGGAATATTCGCGACCGTCTCCTGACGCGGTTGAACGACCCCAACGAAAAAATTCTCGACAAGAGCAGGATTCTTTCGAACGGACACTACAAGACGAACGACACCTACAACGGACTCCCGGTCATCTATGACGGGGACTACGCCCTTGAGCCGGAGATGACCGGAAGCAACAATACCCTCGGCCCGCTCGTGGCGATCGGCGTCTTCGCCCATGAGTTTGGCCACATCTTCGGGCTCCCGGACCTCTATGACCGCGACTACACCTCCGAGGGTCTTGGCAACTGGTGCCTCATGGCGGCGGGGGAATATGGCGGCGATGGAAATCACGAAGCAACGCCGGCCCACATGAGCGCCTGGTGTAAAGAGTTTCTTGGGTGGATTTCTCCGACGATTGTCTCATCCTACATGCCCGGTCAGCCGATCAAAGATGTTGAACACCACGCCCAGGCGTATAAGCTCTACGTCAAGGGAAAAGCAGGGACGGAGTATTTTCTCGTCGAGAACCGTCAGAGGGAGTCATTCGACTTCTACCTGCCGGGCGGGGGTCTTCTCATTTATCACATTGACAGCACGGTGACGACCCAGAACGACAACGAAAATCATCCCTTCGACGACCTCATGCAGGCCGATGGGAACCGCGACCTCAATAACAACCGGAACAGGGGCGACGCGGGAGATCCGTTCCCCGGCAGCTCCAATAACCACACCTTCGACGGCTACACGAACCCGAACAGCCGCGACTATTCCCTCCAGCAGACGTATGTCGGCGTGCGGCGCATCAGCGCATCGGACACCACGATGACCGCGGACCTCGACGTCGGCACCCGGTCCTACATCGGCATCTCGGGGATCAAGCTGGCTGAGACGGCGGGGGACAACGGGAACGGCAGAGTCGATCCCGGTGAAACGGGGAACGTCCTCATCTCTCTGTCGAACGTCTACCCGACGGCCCTCAGCGGCGGTACAATCTCGCTGGCAAGCTCATCCTCCGACGTTGTCGTCGACACGGCATCGAGGGCGTTGTCGGTCGGCGGCCTTTCGTCGACCGTCTACAACTTTACCACCGCTCTGATCGTCAACGCGTCCGCGAAGCCGAAAACGATCACGATGACGGCAACGGTGAAAACTCCCGAGGACGTTTTTTCCTCGA
This sequence comes from Bacteroidota bacterium, assembly GCA_035505655.1. GTDB lineage: Bacteria > Bacteroidota > Ignavibacteria > UBA10030 > UBA8401 > JAGVPT01. The sequence goes on along the minus strand of DATJQP010000050.1, from coordinate 6,961 downwards.
CCTTCAACGTCGTCCTCGGATATCCCTCGATCGCGATCGTCGACATGGACACGCTGGCTTCCGACTATATCGTCAACTACTACACCGGTGCGCTCCAGTCGATAGGGAAGGACTTCGAGCAGACGCGGTATCTGGACCAATCGCTCCCGAACATGGCTCTCTCCGAACGGAACATTATCATCTGGTGTACGGGGAGAAGGAAAACGCAGACCATCCCCGATAGTCTTGTCGACAGCCTTGTCTCATTTGTCCAGCACGGAGGGAAACTCTTCCTCACCGGTCAGAATATCGCGGAGGACCTCACACAAAAAGCGAGCCCGCTCACCTCGACGTTGCTTCATGCGACCTGGTCCAGCAACGTCGTTTTCGGCCGGACGCTGTACGGCGTTCCTTCGGATCCCCTCGGCGCGGAATTGTCCAAATTGAGTGTCTCGGGCTCGGCCGGCGCCGGGAATCAGTACTCCCCCGACCAACTCAACGTCGATACCACCGCCGCTCACCCTTCGTTCCGTTGGAACAGCTCGACCGGCACGAACTACGCAGGCCTTTGGTGGAAAGACCAGGCGAAGGGATCGATGGTCATCTACTGGTCCTTTGGCTTTGAAGCGATCAACGACAGCACCGTCGGGAGTGCCACGCGTGCCGCCTCCATGCAGGACGTTCTGAATTGGTTCGACGGAATCACGGCAGTTCCGGATTTCGCGACGTCGCTTGGCGTTCCCTCCGCCTACGTTCTCCATGACAATTACCCGAACCCCTTCAACCCGTCGACAACGATCCGGTTCGCGGTTCCGCACGACGGAGAGGTGATCCTCAGGGTCTACGATGTTTCCGGGAGGACGGTTCAGACCCTCTGGAACGGTCCGATGCGGGCGGGGGAGCACTCCCTCGCGTTCGATGCAAGCCGCCTCGCGAGCGGGACCTACTTCTACGAACTTCTGGCGGACAACTTCCGGTCGGCGAAAAAGATGCTCTTGATTCGTTGACCGTCCTGACGCGGGTGCAAGGTGGTGACCGTAACCTCCATTCGGATTCTTCTTTTCACGGCGTTCTCCCTCACGGGGTGGGTCGAACTCGCCGGGCAAACGACCGTCGTCGTCGACCGGGAATTCGGCGAGTTCAACGACGCCGTGAGCCTGTCGCTGAGCGCCTCCGGCGATCTCTTTGTCCTTGATGCCGGGAAGAATCAGCTCCTCCAATTCTCTTCCGCGGGAGAGCAGACAAAGATGATCGGCGGAAGAGGATGGGGAGACCTGGAGTTCGATTCCCCGAGCGATGTCTCAGCGAGTTTCGCTCTCAACGTCTACGTTGCCGACTACAACAACAGGCGGGTTCAGCGTTTTGACCGGAAGATGAATTTCGTCCAATCGTTCACGGCGGACAACATCGTTCCGGCCCTGACCGGGTCCTTCTATCCCCGCGCCGTGGCCCTTTCCACCCAGGGAGAGCTGTTCGTCGTGGAATTCGACGGCCGGCGGATCCTGAAGTTCGACCCGGCTCAGCACATGGAACGTGAATTCGGAGGGTTCAATGCGGGTGAAGGGGCGCTGGCGAACCCGCGCGATATTGCCGTGACGCCGGACAGCAAGGTCATCGTTCTCGACAAGGAACGGGTCGTCGAGTACGACACGTACGCGAACTTCGTGAACGCGTTTCCGCTCGACACGGCGGATCTCTATTCCACCCTGAGCCTCACATCAAACGGGGTCATTGTCACGGGACCCGGGAGGATCGCAGCGTTCTCGTTCGACGGGACAAAGCAGTTTCTTCTCACGCCCGGGAGCGTCATCGGTGCTCAGGAGCAGCCCGAGTTCCGCGACGCCGCCTTCTTCGGGAAGACCCTCTACATCCTCACCCGGCACCGGGTGCTCGTAACCGGGGGAGGCAAGAAGTAAGATATAAGATGTAAGAGAAAAGAGTCGGAACGAGGCTCAGGGTCCGAAGTCGAAAGTCCAGGGTCCAAGGTCGAGAGTCCGAAGTCCAATATCTGAGGGGCACCGTCTACGGTCGAGCAGTTCTTCGTCCTTAAATCTTCTTTCTTATATCTTACCTCTTATCTTTTCTGACTCCTGTCTCCGGTATTCTGTATTCTTTCTGCACTTGATTTTTCCCCCGGTTTCTCGTATGTTTTACATGCCGTCTAATTCACTGTTTATTCACGATATTTTTTAAGGGGGCTTTATGTCGAAGAGCTTAAACAAGGTACAGCTCATCGGGAACTTGGGGAAGGATCCCGAACTGAAATATACCAGCGCAGGCGTCGCGGTAGCGACGTTCTCCATGGCTACGACCGACTCGTGGAAGGATCAGGAGGGGAACGTGCAGGAAAAGACCGAGTGGCATAACATCGTCGCCTGGAGGAAACTCGCGGAGATCTGCGGAGAATGGCTGAAAAAGGGGAAGCGGATCTACATCGAGGGGCGTCTGCAGACCCGCAACTACGAAAAGGACGGAGTAAAGAAATACATCACCGAGATCGTCGCGGATCAGATGATCATGCTCGACGGCGGACCGCGCTCGTCGAACGGCGGAAGTGAGCCCGAAGCCCCCAGCACCGAAACCGTTTCGACGAAGGACAACGATCTTCCCTTCTGACCGTTTGAAAAGGTCGCGATTCCTTCGTACATTTCAACAGGCCCCGCTGCGGCGGGGCTCTTTTGTTCATGGACGTCCTCCGTTTTCCGATCCGTCGCCAAAGGGCCCATGCTTTCTGAAATCATCATCGATGGCATCGTCATCTTCTGCCTCCTTACGCTTTCATCCTTCTTTTCGGCCTCCGAGGTGGCGCTCTTTTCCCTGCAACCCTCGGCGCTTGAGGAGCTTGCGGCGAAGCGGCCGCCGGGGTCGAGATACGTCCTCGCGCTCCTCCAGCGTCCCCGGTATCTCCTGGTGACGATTCTCATCGGGAACACCGTTGTCAACACTGCAGCCGCGGTTCTCCTCGCCTTTTTGACCATCGATATTGCCGAGCATGCCGGCTGGAACGTCCAGCTCTCGATCGGGGTGGAAGTCGTCATCGTGACCTTCATCGTCATTGTCCTGAGCGAGGTGACACCGAAAGTCATCGCGGCCCGGATTCCCGTGTCGCTCTCGCGCCGCCTTGCCTTCCCCCTCTACGTCGTCTCTCTCTGTCTCACCCCGATTACCGCTGCGCTCGTGAAACTCATCACGGTCATCGAACCGCGCCTCGGCCTCCATCAGCGTCATACCGCGCTGAAGCGGGAGGAGATCAAGACCCTCGCCGACGTCGTGAGCGAGCATGGCGCGATCGACCAGGAGGAGCGGAGCATCCTCCGCACGATGGTCGATGCGAAGGATTCGATCGTCCGCGAAGTCATGACGCCGAGGCCGGACATGGTGGCGATCGACAGCTCGCCGAAGACGTTCGACGAGCTCGTCAACCTCTTTGTCTCGAAGAAGCATTCGAGAATCCCGGTCTTCGCCGAGTCGGTCGACAACATCAGAGGAATTCTCTACGCGAAGGACGTCCTGCCGTTTCTCTACGAGAAACAGCCCCGCAAACCGCTCGAAGTGCTCAAGCTTGCCCGGGAGCCCCTCTTTGTTCCCGAAAGCAAGAAGGTCGAGGATCTGCTGAAGGAATTCCAGGAGAAGAAGACCCGCATCGCAGTCGTCGTCGACGAGTACGGCGGGACGGCGGGTATTGTGACATTCCAGAATGTCGTCCGCGCGATTGTCGGGGAGATCTCGGACGAATACGCCGTCCACGAGGCGAACGCCTTGAAGTTGAGCGAGCACTCGTACCGGTTCAATGCCGCCATCGGCATTGCCGAAGCGTCGGAGTTGCTCGGGAAGAAACTCTACAACGAAGACTCCGGATACGACACGCTCGCCGGTTTTATTTTTCAGCTCCTGGGCAGAGTGCCAAAGGAGCGTGATACCGTCCAGTATCAAAACATCCTTTTCACGGTCCAGCGGGTGGCAAGGAACAGGATCCTCTACGTCCTCGCAGACATTCAGCGACCGGCGGAGAACACAGAATGAAGCGCACAGCGCTCACCGCACTGCTCCTTTTTCTCCTTCTCACAGGCCTCCTACCGGCCGCCTCGAAAGATCCGGTCCGGGCGAAGAAGGGGATGGTTGTGGCCGCCGATCCGACTGCCGCAAACGTCGGACTGAAAATCCTTCGAGAGGGGGGAAATGCCGTCGACGCGGCTGTCGCGGTGGGATTCGCCCTTTCCGTCACCTACCCGGGAGCCGGCAATCTCGGCGGAGGCGGGTTCATGCTTATGCGCTTTGCCGACGGGACGGTGAAGAGCCTCGACTATCGTGAGACCGCTCCCGCCGCAGCGACCCGCGACATGTTCCTCTATAAAAACGGGAACGTCATCGAACAGAAGAGCACCCGCGGGCACCTCGCGTGCGGCGTTCCGGGATCCGTGGCCGGGATGATGTATGCCGAACGCCGCTACGGGCGGCTCAGCCGGGCCCAGGTTCTGAAGCCGGCCATCGAGCTGGCGGAAAAGGGATATCACCTCCACTACCGGCTTGCGGAAGACCTCGAGAGGATGGTCCCCGAATTCTCGGCGTACAGGAGTTCAAAGAAGATCTTTACGAAAAACGGCAAGCCGTTCAAGGAAGGGGATCTCCTCCGCCAACCGGACCTTGCAAAGACACTGAAGCGGATCAGGGAAAAGGGACGGGACGGTTTCTACAAGGGAGAGACCGCGAAGCTCATCGTTGCAGAAATGAAAAGAGGGGGCGGCCTCATCACGATGAAGGATCTTGAAGACTACTCTTCCGTCATCCGGGAACCGGTGAAAGGAAACTACCGGGGATACGAAATCATCTCCGTCGGTCCGCCAAGCGCCGGAGGAGTGGGGCTTGTCCAGCTCCTCAACATCCTCGAAGGATGCCGGTTTGGAGAGTACAGCTGGAACTCGTCGAAGACGGTCCATTGGATCGCCGAAGCGATGCGGCGGGTTTACGCCGACCGGGCGGAGTATCTCGGCGATCCGGATTTTGTCAAAGTCCCGGTCCAATGGCTCGTCTCGAAGCCGTACGCCGAGGTTCTGCGAAGGTCGATCGACTCCATGAGCGCCACGCCGAGCGATCAGGTCGGTCACGGCGTCCAACCGCATCCCGAGGGGAACCACACGACGCATTTTTCGGTCGTCGACCGATGGGGAAATTGCGTCAGCGTGACGACGACCCTCAACGATCCTTTCGGGTCGAAGGTCGTCGTGGCGGGGGCCGGGTTTCTCCTCAACGACGAGATGGACGACTTCAGCTCGAAGCCCGGAGCACCGAACGAGTACGGACTCGTCGGCGGGAACGCCAACGCCATCGCACCGAACAAGAGGATGCTCAGCTCCATGACGCCGACGATCGTCCTCAAGGATGGAAAGCCCTTCATGGTCCTCGGCTCGCCGGGAGGCTCGACGATTGTGACCACGGTTGCGCAGGTGATCATGAACGTCATCGATTTCCGTATGACGATCCAGGAGGCGGTCGACGCTCCCCGCTTCCATCACCAGTGGCTTCCGGACAAATTGCAGTACGAAGAGCGCGCCCTTTCCCAGGACACCATCGATAAACTCAGAGGGATGGGATACACTCTTCACATGCGGGAGGGATCGATCGGCCTCGTCGAAGGGATCATGTTCGACAGGAAGAAGAATCTCCTCCTGGGAGCAACCGATCCGCGGGGATACGGCGAGGCGGTAGGGTACTGACATGATAACGACCCCGGCGATTCGTATATTGGAAGGAAAGTGACGGCACGATGAGCAACGAGAAGACCGATCTGAAAAGCTGGACCCCGACGAACCCCGCCTTTGACCCGAACGAACCTATGCAAGTCGGCGGTCAGGCGGTAATCGAAGGGGTGATGATGAGAGCCAAAGGGATGATTGCCACCGCGGTGAGGAAGCCGGACGGGGAGATCGTCGTGAAGAAAGAGGAATACCACTCGCTCGCCGAACGCCATCCATGGCTTAACCTCCCTGTTCTCCGCGGCGCCGTCGGCCTACTCGAGATGATGATCATCGGCATCCGGACCCTCAACTATTCGGCAGAAATTGCGATCGCCGACACCGACAAACCGGTAAAGGAAAAGAGTGACGAAGAAAGCGGCCTCGTGACGGCTTCCCTCATGGCGACCTTTTTACTCGCCCTCGCGCTTGGCGTGGCGATTTTTTTCTTCCTTCCCCTCTTCGTGGTGACAAAGGTCTTTACGATCGAGCAGGATCCTCTTCTCTTTAACGTCGCCGCCGGGACGATCCGGATAGCGATCCTTATTGCCTATCTCTACTCGATCTCGCTCGCGAAGGATGTCCGGAGGCTCTTCCAGTATCACGGAGCAGAGCACAAGGCGGTCTTCACCTTCGAACAAAATGCCCCTCTGGAAGTCTCGTCGGCATTGACCTTCACCCGCTTCCATCCGCGCTGCGGGACAAGCTTCGTCCTCCTTGTCATGTTCGTCTCCATCGCGCTCTTTGCCGGTCTCGACGCCGTGGTCCTGACCGTGCACGGATCCCTGAGCCTGACGCTTCGGCTCTTGACGCACATTCCCCTGATTCCGGTGGTCGGAGGGCTTTCGTACGAAGTCCTGAAGTACTCGGCCCGCCATGTCGCCACGCCGGTCGGAAGGATCATCGTCGCTCCGGGGTTGTGGCTTCAGAAGATCACGACGAAGGAACCCGACGAGTCGCAGATGGAGGTTTCGCTCGCGGCGATCAAGGCAGCGCTGCGGCTGGATGAGGCGCCGGTAAGTGAACTCCGCGCAGCAACGAGGGGATAAGAGACTGACCCATGATTGAAAAGCTCGAACAGATCAAACAGCGGTACGACGAAGTGACCCGTCTCTTGAGCGATCCCGCGGTCATCGCGAACCAGGACCGGAACCGGGAGCTCGGGAAGGAGTACCGGGAGCTCTCGGAAATCGTGAAGGTCTACGAAGAGTATCGGAGAGTTGTCACCAGCGTGCAGGGAAGCAAGGAGA
>DATJQP010000049.1:0-15045 GCA_035505655.1 Bacteroidota bacterium | reverse complement strand
GACCGGTCCTGACAATTCAAAAGGCAAAGGGCAAAATTACAGGGCAAATTTCAAATAGATTTGAACGACTGGCCAATGGAATATGCCTTGCTCCATGAACGTTCAGTAATTTTGCATTTTGAAATCTCACCATGCCTTTTGCACTTAGCATTTTGCAATTCAACTGGCAAAAGACAAAAGTAGGGCCAATCCTCAACATGGTTTAGGCCACGAGCTAATGGAATTACCCGACTTCAGGAACGCTCGGTAGTTTTGCACTTTGAAGTGTAACTTTCCCCTTTGCACTTTGCAGTTCCCTATGTCTTCTCGTCTCGAACTCAAAATCCTTCTCCTCATCATTGTCGTCCTCATCGCCGGCTTCGGGACGTACGTCATCGTCTCAATCAGCAGCCAGTCGGAGATGCTCATCGAGCAGAACCGTGAGAAGTCGATGGTGCTCGGACAGACGATTATGGTGGGAATCCGCAACGTCATGCTCTCCGGCAAGGGGAGCTTCGCCAGCACATTCATCAACGACGCGCGCGACAGCCTCGCCTCCGGCATGCTCCACGTTTACAACCGGGACGGCAACGAGGTGTACAAGGAGGAGGGAAAGGGGGTCATCCGAAACAGCGGCGATCCCGGCGTCGCGAGGGTCCTTGCGACGCGGCAGGAGGTCGAGACGACGTCGGGTGAGAATGGCGGAGTCTTCACCAGACTCGCGCCGCTTCTCAACGACAAGGAGTGCCAGCAGTGTCACGGCACGACCCATGTCATGCGGGGGATTACATGGGTTTCCCTCAAGCCCGAACTCGTGAGCGACTGCGCGGCGGCTTCCGGGAATTCTCTCCGGGGCGCCGATACGGGAATTGCGACGATCGTCTGCAGCACGCTCGCCGCCGGCTTCCGCAATATCATGGTCTCGGGCGAGGGACCGTTGATGGACACCCTCATCGATCACACATCGATGCTGCCGTTCATCGAACGCATCCAGGTGTACGACAGCTTCGGCGACCTCCACTTCGGAGCAGAGAAAGAAGTCCAGCCAACGTCAACGGTTCTCCGCGCGATCCGGAGCGAGAAGCCGTTCGATGTCGAGAACCTATCCCGGGGGACCATCACCCGCTTTGTCCCCCTGCGCAACGAGGAGCGCTGTCAGGTTTGCCATAGCGCAAAGAACCCCTGGCGCGGAGTCATGGTCGTGACGCTTCGGGTCAACGGACTCCGACAGGATCCCGACTCGCTGAAGCGGGAATTCACGATGATGCTGCAGGAGGCCGTCGGCGCGGGGTTCAAGAGCATCATGCTTGTAGGGAAGGGGAGTTTTGTCCGCTCGTTCATCAACGAGGTCCGCTCAATCCCGGCCATCCGCGATCTTCGGGTTTTCGACCGGGAGGGAAACGAACGCTTCGTCGACCTTCCGGCCGAGGAGACGGGGCGGCGCTACGCACGGGAAGTTCTCGCGAAGAAGGAGCCAATCGAGACTCAGCAAGTCATCAACGGCGAAGAGTACTTCGTCCGGTACACCCCTCTCATCAACGACAAGCGTTGCCAGGGATGCCATGGAACCGACCACAGCGTACGCGGAGTCGTTGCCGTCGCCGCATCGATGACCGAGATCAACGCCGCGGTGAGCAAGAACAGGATCTACTCGCTCCTTGCCGGCGCCGTGACCATTGCCCTCGTTTGGTTCGTCCTCCGCCTCTTCATGAAAAAGGTTGTCGTCCACCCCATCGGCAACATCGGGGAGGTTGCTCAGCGTGTCGGGCGGGGGGATTTCACCGCTGTCGCAACGGTCCGCTCGCGCGACGAGATCGGGGAGCTTGCGCAACGGATCAACGAGATGGTGGCGGGACTGAGGGAACGATTTCACCTGCAGAAATTCGTCTCCGAGCAGACGGTGAACGCCGTCCACGAGGCCGACCAGAGAGGAGTGAAACTGGGCGGAGAGCGAAAAATCGCGACGGTCTTCTTCACGGACGTCCGCGGGTTCACCTCCTTTTCGGAAAAGGTGGAACCCGAACGCGTCGTCGCCATGCTCAATTCCCTCCTGAGCCGTCAGACGGCCCTCGTGAAAAAGTACGGCGGCGATATCGACAAATTTGTCGGCGACGAGCTCGTGGCGGTCTTTACCGGAGATGATATGGTCCTCCGGGCGGTTCGCTGCGCGATCGAGATCCAGCAAACGATGAAGGATGTCGCCTCGACGGCGGGGGAGGATGTCGGCATCGGGATCGGCATCAACACGGGAGAGATGGTCATGGGAGCGATGGGAAGCGAAGACCGGATGGACTTCACCGTCATCGGCGATTCGGTGAACCTAGGCGCGCGACTCTGCGGCGCGGCGGAGCGGGGACAGATCCTCATCTCGGAAGGTTCCGCGGCGTACCTCCGGGCCTCGGACGTCGTTCCTCTGAAAAAGCTCGATCCGGTTCGCGTGAAAGGGAAAGAACGACCGGTGGAAATCTACGAGGTCCGGCTTGACGGATAAGCTTCGATCACCCTCCTGAGACGATGAGACTCCCCACCTTTGGATATTGCTTTTTTCTCGCCGTCGGATTGGCCGGTTCGGCGTCTCTCCATGCGCAGGTCGATATCGTTGCCCCGAAATGGGAAGTCCGGGCCGTCTGGCTGACGACTGCCGGCGGTGCCGATTGGCCGAAGTCGTACCGGATCGAAGAACAGAAACGATCGCTTGTCGAGATCTTCGAAACGCTCCGGAAGCTTCACTTCAATACGATCTTCTTTCAAGTCCGGCCGCGCGGAAATACCTTCTATAAATCCCGCTACGAACCGTGGGCGGCGGAACTGACGGGAACCCTCGGACAGGATCCCGGATGGGATCCGCTCGAGTTCGCGATCGAGGAAGCGCACAAGCGCGGGATGGAACTCCACGCATGGTTTAACGTCGCAAAGGTCTACAACGGAGGACTCCCTCCGCTCAGTTCACCGAGGCACATCCTCCGGAGCCATCCGGAATGGGCGCAACTCAGCGAAGGCGAGTGGTGGGTGGACATGGGCCGCCCCGAGGTGCGGGCGTACACCGAGGGACTCATCATGGAGCTGGTCCGCCTTTACGACCTCGACGGTATTCATCTCGATTACGTCCGGTACCCGGGGGAGAAGTTCGACGACTGGAATTCTTTCCGGCTCTACAGCGATGGCGCCGAGCGGGATGAATGGCGAAGAAACAACATCACTACTTTTGTCCGCGAGGTCTACACCCGGGTCGTCTCCGAGAAACCGATGATGAAGGTCGGGTCAGCCCCCCTGGGGATTTACAAGCCGATCCCCGGAGCCGAGTCGGGCTTCTCCGCCTATTCGATGCTCTACCAAGACGCGCGCGGATGGCTGCAGGAGAAAATTGAGGACTACGTGACGCCGCAGATCTACTGGGATTTCGGAGAGCAACAGAACCCGAACGACCCTGACTTCCGGGCGCTTTGTATCGACTGGGCAAAGAACGGCTTCGGACGACATGTCTATGCGGGACTTGGAGTGTACCGGGAGAACATCCGCAAGGAGATCACCGAACAGATCTACCTCACGCGGAGCGTCTCATGTCAGGGACAATCCTTTTTCCGCTACGAAAATGTTCCCGACCTTCCGGGGATTCTCCTTACCTACAAATACCAGTCGTTGATTCCGCCGATGCCCTGGAAGGATTCCATCCCGCCTCTTCCCCCGACCGAGGTCACGACGACGAGGACGTCGGATCACACCAATTTCCTCCGGTGGAAGGAGCCCGCCCCCGCATCCGACGGCGATGGCGCCGCGTGGTACGCCGTCTATCGCTCCACAAATCCGGATGTCGACATCGACAACGCGCGGAACCTCCTCGCCGTGATCCCGGCGCCGGCAACGACGTACCTCGACGAGGTCCCCGAGAACAACATCCGGTACTACTACGCCGTCACGGCACTCGACAAAGGACACAACGAGAGCGGGGAGGTGGCACAGACGGCCTCACCGTCGCAGGCATCCGCCGGCCGCCTCTGGCACTATTCGCTCGGTCAGAATTATCCCAACCCGTTTACGGACAAGACCTACATTCCGTACGAACTCAGCGAGCGATGTCCGGTGATGCTCACCGTGAGGGATTCGGTTTCCGACAAGGAGATCAGCATTGTGAGCGAAGTGCAGGACGCCGGAAGCTATATCGTCGCCGTTGACGCCAGGCTTCTCGGAAAGGGGCGATACCGGTACACCCTGAAGGCGGGGGGTTTTGTGGCAACGAAATACCTGGAAAGGGGGGAATGAAGCCGCTGAGCAATCAACAACGCCCTTCCGCTGCTGCGTCTCAGCCGTCGTTGATCGCTCCTCGGTACGAAAGCACTGCTTACTTAAGCGGAAATCCGTCTGCCTCTTTGTTGTTGAGGGTAATGATGTAGTCGTTTGTGGGGGAGGCGTAGAGCCCGGTTCCCTTGTCGAGCTTCACCTGCCAGTCGACACTCCCGCCGTTCAGGTCAATCCGTGTCAGCTTCGAGTCGACGCAATAGACGAGCTTTTGGTCGACAAGCTGCGGAAAATACCTGACCTTCTTCCAGTCGAAACTCCATTCATGCGTCCAGCGTGCCTTGCCGCTCGCAGGATCGATCGACGCAATTCCGTCGGGTCCGTAGACGACAAGCTTCCCTCCCGAATATTCAAGCCTGAGCGGCTGGGTGAGCTTGTGGTCCCTCTTGTTATACGCGAAGGCTTTTTCGAATTCGATTGCTCCGACGTCGTTTTTCTTCAGACTGAATTGCCAATCGACCTTCCCGCCATCCCGGCCGAGCTTCAGGGCATAGACATTCTCGAGGTCGCAGTAGTAGAGCTCCTGCGATCCGGAATTGTAGTAGGAAGAGAATTCGAACGGCTTGACAATGTTCGAGCGTTCGGCGCCGTATCCCTGGCTTGCGAGTTTCATTTCGTGGAAGGAGAACGATGACCGCGTCTGCGTCAGACCGAAATCCCCCTCCGCCAGCGACGGATCGTTCTCGGCTTCCGCGCGCCAGAGAATCTTGCCGGAGGTCGGTTCGATCGCAAGAAACTCGAACGGTTTGGTTTTCGATTCCTCGTTGACGTCCAGCTTGTCCTCGGTTGCCGTGTTGTTGAGGTGGGCGCTGAAACTCTGGTCCCCGACGAGGAAGACAGCGGAGTAGGTCTTCTTCCCGCATTTTGCGTAGAGAACACCGTCGATGACACTCATATCAACGACCTGGGCATCGTCCAGCTCCTTGCCGATGCTCCAAAGCTTCTTCCCCGCCGCCAGGTCGAATGCGATGAGACTGTTCTTCCCGGTGAGGTAGACCGTCTGCTTGTCCACATAGGCGACGCTGGTATATCTGTCCGATCCGTCAAGGATCGGGAAGTAGCTCCGGTAGAGAGCCGCTCCCGTGCTTTCGTCGACCTCGCAAAAACCTTCGCCCCCATCCTTTCGTGTTTCGGGGTTCAGCATCTCCGCCGACGTGACGATTGCGACGATCAGCTTGCCGTCCTGTTCGGTGACGTCGTAGTCAAAGCCGATGTTCGAGTAGCCGAAATCGGGTCCGCCGCCGATCGTCGAGAGGCCGAGTGTCGCCATCGCAAGGTACGCCTTGCCGATTGAGCCGAGAAGACTCCCGCCGTACGATACGACCTCCTTCCCGAGCGCGACCGGGGTTCTGTACTTCACCGCCCCCGTCGTCAGGTCAAGCCTCATTGCGTAGAGAGTCGTTCCCTCCTCGTCTCCGCTCTTGCGTCCCGTCGCGACCATGACGAGGGCGTCGGACCCATCCTGGCGGACATAGCGGTGGACAAACCCTTCGAACTTCGGGTCTCCATCCCTGGACTGCCAGAGGGTGGTCCCGGCACCGATGTCGATCGCCATCACTTTGTCCTTCAGGCTGACGAGGAGGATATCCTTCCCCGCGACGTTGAAGAGCTGCATCGTCCGGATCTCGGACTGGGGAATGGCCGCCTCCGCCACAGAGCCGTTCTCCATGTTGATGTGAACGATCTTCTCCTTGGTGAGGACCGCGCATCCCTGCGTTGTCGGGATCAACACTTGGTGCGAGTCGTCGAAGTCAAGCTTCCGGCGGAACATTTCCTTGTTCCCCGCCGCGTCGATGACGACCACTTCGTCGTCGAGCACCATGAGGAGCGCTTTGTCGTCCGGCATCTGGTAATACCACGGCAGATCTTTCTTGACGAGGTCGTAGTTCGGCTCATAGTTCTCTCCGGCAAAGAGCTGCGCTCCCGTGACGAGATCATAAAGCCCGACCTTGTCTCCTTTGAGGAGGACGAGGTCTTTGTGCTCCTTGGCAAAATCAAAGAGGACCGGAGCTCCCTTTTCCTTCGCCTTCTCGTTGATCGTGACGTTGAGGAGAATCTTGCCGTCGTTCGTGTTGAAGAGGACGCGCTGATGTTCGTACCCGATCATGAGCGCGTCGCTGGAGATCTCCTCCCTGGTCCGATAGTCGTCCTGGTCCACCCCCGGGACGGGGGTTTCCCACAGCTTCGATCCGGTCATGACGTCGTAGCACTGGACGCTCTTCGACGCGCTGACGAAGAATTTGCTCCCCTGCACGACGTAGCGGAGCCCTTTCTTGTTGAAATCCTTCAGCTCCTCGTTCCAGACCTTTTTCCCCGAGGCGATGTCGTAGAGCCAGACATATTCGTTGCTCGCGAAGAGGACGTGTGTGTGATCGTCAAGATACCTGATTGCCTTGATCTCTTCGCCGAGATCCGCTTTCCAGGCCGGGCCATTGGTGTCGCCCGCGTGGGCGCCGGGAACGTACGCGGTGGCCGCGATGCAAAGAAATGTTCCCATGATCGTCCGCAGCGCGCGTCGCAAATCTGTTCGGCTCATCGTTGTTCTCTCCTATGTGGTTGATTTCTCATTCTGGAACTTTTCCATCCTTGGTATTGCCGACGGGACCTGATGCGCCGTCGGTGACAATCGTCAGACATGGCGCTTCGTGCCGTCATGAAGCAACGACGAACGGCTTGCTCGGCCCGTCGATGAGCCGGAGATACTGAGTCACGACAATTGGGAAGTGGCAGCGCTGCTCCGCAGGAACGCGGAGAGTCTTTGATCGAAAAGATACCTGACGTGCGACGGACGCACAATCGCACAAAAGTAGTATTCTCGGTCGCGCGGGGGCGATCCGGCAGAGCCGGAGGGGGCTGACGATGCTTACTTCTTCAGGTATTTCAGGACGGCTTCAGTTCGGGAGCGAACGTGGAGTTTTTCGTAAATGTTGCGGAGATGGGTGCGGACGGTTTCGACGCTGATGAAGAGTGCGTCGGCAATTTCCTTGTAGCGGTATCCCTTCGCCAGGTGAGAGAGGATCTCATGCTCCCGTTCCGTCAGGTCAACGGTTTCTTTCGCGGAGCTTCGCCCCCACTGGAAGGTCTCGACGACCTTGCGGGCGATCTGGCTTGACATCGGAGAGCCTCCGTGATGGAGCTCCTCGATCGCTTCGAGCAGCTTCGCCGGCGGCGTCTTCTTGAGGAGGTAGCCGCTCGCTCCTGCCACGAGGGACTGGAAAATCTTTTCGTCGTCCTCGAACGCCGTGAGCATCATGATTTGAAGTGCGGGGCGCTCCTGCTTCAGCTTCGCGACGCATTCGATCCCGGAGGTGTTGGGCATGTTGATGTCCATGAGGACGACATCCACCTCGAGGCGCGGCACATGTTCGAGCGCCTCCTGGGCGCTCCCGTACGAGCCGACACACCGGTATCCCTGGGTCCCGTTGATGAGAAAGGCGATGCCGTCGCGGACTTCGGCATCATCGTCGACGATCACGACACGAATCATGCCCAAACGTACCCCTTTCAGCCGTGCCGTTCAATCACACAAAAGTAGTATTTATTCGGGAAGGCGGTGGAGCTCCGGCTCCTCGCGGGGGAGCTCGATCCGGAACGAGACCTCCGTTCCGTTCCCGGGCGCACTTCCGATGGTGAGTTTTCCGCCGATCCCTTCAACGCGCTTCTTCATATTCGTCACTCCATTCCCCATGTGACCGGGCGCAGGGGGAAGAAATCCCCGGCCGTTGTCCGTTACGCTGACGGAAAGAAGCGCCCCCTCGACGACACAACGGATCTTCACCTCCGTAGCTCCTGCATGCCGCACGACGTTGTGAACCGCCTCTTTCACGGTGAGAAAGATATTTCGCCTGTATTCTGCCGAAAGAGGAACGGGCTCCACGGTGTCGGGGAATTCCAGCGCGCAGCGCATCGTCGTCATCTCGAGATACTCGCCGACATACTGGCGGGTGTATGCCAGGAGGTTGTCGAGCGTATCGTTCTTCGGGTTGAGCGCCCAGACGATTTCCCCGAGACTGTCGATGACAAGCCGGGACATTTCGGAAATCTTTTCGAGCTGCACTTTCGTTTCGTCCGGGCGACGGACATTTCTCACGGCAAGTTCCCCGAGGATTGCAATCCTTGTCAGCGTCGACCCGACTTCGTCATGCATGTCCTGGGAAATTCGCTCGCGCTCCCTGTCGAGCGCATGGCGGGCCTCGAGGACTTCCATCTTCCTTCTGAGCTTTCTCACTTCGAAGTAGCGGATGCTCCCCCCGATTCCGGAGACGACACCGATCAATGCCACCGCGAGGAACCACGACGTCATCCAGAAAGGGGGAACAATCGTCAGTTTGATGGCGGCGCCCGTCGGGTTCCAGACGCCGTCGTTATTGCACGCGGTCACGCGGAAACGGTACTCTCCCGGCTTGAGGTTGGTGTACCGGGCAAAACGCTGCGTCCCGCCTTCGATCCACGTCCGGTCTTCTCCCTCCATCATGTACCGGTACCGATTCGCGAGCGGTTGAACATAGTCGAGCCCGACGAAGTTGATGACGATCTCAGTCGTCCCGTACGGCACCCTGATGTTATGCTCCGCCTCCACCGGTCCTCCGGCGGTTAAAACCCCATCCGATGTTCTCACCTCCGTGACGACGACGGAGGGTGGGTGCAGATTCGTGCCGATGGCGCTCGGATGGAACATATTGAACCCGTTGACGCCACCGAAATAGAGTGTGTCGCGCCCGTTCTCCCAAAAGGCTCCGGTATTGAACTCCTTCGCCTGAAGACCGTCGGAGGTGCCGAAGTTCCGGAATTGGGTGCCGGGGGGATTCTTCTCCGTGAACTTGGATATCCCGTTGTTCGTGCTGATCCACAAGCTGCCATCCCGGTCCGGAAGAATCCCGTAGATGAAATTGCTCGCGAGCCCATCCCGCTCCGTGAACGCCCGGCACTTTCCCGTCGACGGGTCGAGCCTGTTCAGCCCCTCCTCCGTGCCGAGCCAGAGAATTCCCGTGCCGTCGCAATAGACACACCGCACGGCATCGTTGCTCAGCGAAGATGGATCGCTCTCATTCCTTTTGTACTCCCGCAGGGTCTTCGTCCGCCGGTCATAGGCAAAAACGCCCAACGTCCCGGTCGCAATCCAGATCCTTCCGTCCGTACCTTCGCAAAACCAAAGCGCACCCCATGCCGTGAAATTTACCGGGACCTTCTTTGCTGCCGCGAGCCGCTCCGCACGACGGGTTCCGGGATCGATAACGTATACTTCTCCCGTTGTCCCCACCCAAATTACACCCGAGGAATCCACAAAGATTGTGTTAATATGCGGAGACGGCGAACCGGGACGTGGATCGAGAGGCACCCGGGTGAAGCGGCCGCTGCGACGGTCGAGCGTCATGAGACAACTATCGGTCCCCAACCAGAGGGTCCCTCGTGTATCCTCCCTGACGGCGAAAACGGTATTGATCGCGAGTGAATATTTGTCCCCCGCGAGGTGAAGATAGTTTTTCCAGCGACCCGTCTGAGGATCAAAAGAACTGAGACCGTGCCCGAGCGTGCCGACCCAGAGAGTCCCATGCCTATCCTGAAATATCGATTTGAGGAAGTTCCCTCCCAGGGTATTCGCCCGCTGCGGGTCGTGACGCACACGGACGAACTGGTTAACATGGGAGTCGGCAATGTTCACACCCGCCCCGTCCGTCCCCACCCAGAGGATCCCTGCGCGGTCAAGGAGGATGGATCGAACAATGTTGAAGCTGAGCGAGTATGGGTCGGCCTGGTCGTTTTTGTACTGCGCAAAAGTGTGGGTCAGCGTATCAAAGACGAACAGCCCTCCCTCAAACGAGCCGATGAGGATCCTGCCAAACCTGTCCCGTCCCACGGAGGTAATTTTGTCCCTCACGAGTGACCTCTGGTCGGCCCCGAACCGATAGGCGAGGGTTGTCCCTTCCGTTGGATTCGTGTGGAGAAGGCCAAAGCGTTCCACGCAGAGCCAAAGGCTTCCGTCCGTGGTGTCTTCGCAGACCGGAAAGACGGCCCCTCCACGATTGAGCGATAAAGGAACCGGCAACCGGAATCCCTTGCAGAGCTTCCCTGTGTTGTTGTCGTAGCGCATGAGACCGTCGCTCGTTCCAACCCACGTTCTCCCCCGCCGATCGGCGATGAGACCGTGCATGGCAAGGTACGCACGCGGGCTGCGGGCGGAATCCGCGAATGGGAAGACGCGCACCCGGGTCCGCGAACTATCGTACAAGACGACCCCGTTGCCTGTCTCGATCCAGAGATTATCGTGCGAATCGCAGCAGACCGCCTCAAGGCAACCGGTGCGGACGAGGAGGGGAAAGCGCTCATCGTTTGTGAAACGACGGAACCGGCATGTGAGCGGGTCGTAGGCGTTGAGCCCGCCGTCGGTCCCGATCCAGATCATTCCTTTATGGTCCTCGCAGAGCGTGCGAATGGTGTTGTTGGAAAGGGTCGTGGAGTCGCGGGCGTACGATTTATAAACGGTAAACCCGTAGCCGTCGTACTTGTTGAGGCCGTCGGCCGTTCCGAACCAGAGAAACCCGTACCGGTCTTCGAGGATGGCATAGACGGAGTTCTGCGACAGCCCGTTGTCGACAGTGAGATGGTTAAAATAAAGAGGCTGGTTCTGGGGAAACGCGGAAGTGAAAACGAGGAGGACGAGCAGGGCGCTGCTCAAAAGGATTTCTGAGATTCTCTCCACGCTCACGAGATTTGGTTCGGGTAACGGCACTCCCGGCCGGTGTTAGTACTCTTTGCGGTTTGCATAAACATTCATGAGGAGCCCGGTCATGATCATGTACGAGCAGAGCGATGAACCCCCGTAGCTGAGAAAGGGAAGCGGGATCCCGATGACCGGCATGAGGCCTACCGACATCCCGACGTTGACAAAGACATGAACCGCGAAGAGGGACACGATCCCGATGGCTATGACGCTCCCGAAGCGATTCTTCACGATATAGCCGAGCCTGAGACCGTGAACGAGCAGGACGGCGAAAAGACCCAGGATGATGATTGATCCCAGGAACCCGAACTCCTCCCCCGTGACACAGAAGATGAAGTCGGTCCACTGCTTCGGGATGAAATTGAGCTGCGTCTGCGTTCCCTGGAGGTATCCCTTCCCCAGGAATCCCCCTGACCCGATGGCGACTTTGGCCTGAATAACGTTGTACCCCGCGCCAAGAGGATCGTTGTTCGGGTTAAGAAATGTCGAGATCCGCTTCTGCTGGTAGAGTGGAAGCTTCTCGTACACGACCTGGACGAAGATCCCGATCATTGCATTCATGCCGAACATCGCCGCGCCGAAGAACCGGTCCTCTCTGAAAAAATAGAGCGCCGCCCCGATGACCACCAGGGCGATGAGAAAGCTCGTCGTGCCGATGATCGCCGCAAGAGCGACGATGGCCGGCGCCACAACGGCAACGACGAGAAAATTCGATGCCCCCGCCCAGAAAAGAACCGGCACAAACATTCCGAGAAACGTCAGGGAGGTCCCGAGATCTGGCTCCATCATAATAAGCGATACCGGAAGGAGTACGATGCCGAACGCGATCGCGACATCCTTGACGTTTCCCATGCTCGTGTCGCTCCGGCTCAGGAACGAGGCCAGAGCCAGGATCGTCGTAATCTTCACAAATTCGGAGGGCTGCCCCCCCACTCCGCCAAAGCCGAACCAGCTCATCGATCCGTAGGCACGATGTCCCACGGCAAGGACCGCGGCGAGAACGAGGAGTGAGCCGGCGTACATCGCCATCGACGAGCGATGGATGACCCTCAGGGGGGTGAAGGCGGTGACGATCATCAGGACAAATCCGATCGAGCACCAGATGATCTGCCTGTAGAACGATGCGGCTGCGTTCTTGTCGAACGTGGCGCTGTAAATCGACACCAGGCCGATGGCGATGAGCGCAAGAGACGTGAGAAACGTCGTGCGGTCGAAATGTTCTTTGAAGAACTGGCCCATGGGTGTCGGTGTGTCTCAGGGTGCCGGTGATGCATGCGCCGCCATCGTCGCGGAGCGGCGGGTGCCGTTTTCCGCGCGGGGCGTCTCTTCCGCCGGCTTCTTGTAACGAATGATCTCCCCGTAGAGGTACTTTTCCATGCAAAGCCCCGCGATGGGAGCCGCGTACGAACCTCCGTACCCGACGTTCTCGACGAGGACGCAGATCGCAATCTTCGGGTTGTCGAACGGCGCGAATCCCACGAACCACGAATGCGCCTTCCCGTGCGGGTTTTCCGCCGTCCCGGTCTTTCCCCCAACGACGATGCCGGGGATCCTCGCCGCCCCTCCGGTTCCGCCCGGTTCCATCACCACCCTCCGCATTCCCTCACGGACAAGCTGCCACGTGTGATCGGAGATATGAATGTCGTGATGCTCAGCGACAACGGTGTCGGTCGTGTTCGTCAGCTTGTTGTAAATTGTCTGGACAATATGGGGCTGGTAGTAATGCCCCTTGTTCGCGAGCATCGAGGCGTAGACCGCCATCTGAAGCGGCGTGACGCCGACTTCTCCCTGACCAATCCCGAGACTCACAAGGTACCCCTGTGTCCACTTTCCCTTTCCGTACACTCTGTTATAATACTCCGTCGACGGAACAAGGCCGGCGTTCTCCTCAAGGATGTCGATCTTCGTCGCCTGTCCGAAGCCGAACTCTTTCGCGTAGTCGGTCCAGGGGTCGAGTCCCACCTTGAGCATCAGCTGGTAGAAAAAGACGTTGCAGGAGCGCTGGATCGCCTCGACGATGTTCGTCGATCCGTGCACGTGCTCATCCTTGAAGACTTTCCTTCCGAAAACGAATGCACCGCGGCACTGCACGCGCCAGTTCTCGTCGATGACGTGATTCTCGAGGGCCGCGACGGCGAGAACCATTTTGAAGGTCGACCCGGGGGGATATCGCGTGAGCGTTGCCCTGTTAAAGAGAGGCTTGTCCTCGTCGTCGTTGAGCTTGTTCCAGACGTCGGGAGGAGTCACGCCGCTGAAATCGGAAAGACTGAAGTCGGGTTTGCTCGCCAATGCAAGGACACCCCCGTTGTTCGGGTCGAGAGCGACAACAGCCCCGCGGTACCCCGTCAGGAGCGACTCGGCAAGAGCCTGGACGTCCGCATCGATGGCAAGGTGAAGGTCAAGCCCATCCTTCGGCGCGATGTCGTATTTCCCGTTATTGAAATTGCCGATGACCTGCCCCTTCGAGTTCTGCGAGATGAATTCGAAACCCTTTTCCCCTCGGAGGTATTTCTCATACTTCGCTTCAAGGCCCGATGACCCGACAACGTCGCCAACCTGGTAATAGTCCCCAAGTTTTTCAAGCTGCCAGTCGGAAATCTCCTTTGCATAACCGAGCATGTGCGAAGCACGGGCGGGGGTGCCGTAATAGCGCTTCGATTCCACCTGGACCTCGACACCCGGCAGGAGACTCTTGTTCTCTTCGAGAGCGGAGAGGGTCGCGAAGTCGATGTCCCGTTTGATACGGGTCGGGCTGAAGAGGGAAAACTGGCGGGCTTTCTTGATCTTGTCCTTGATAGACTCCTCATCCATCTGGAGGATCGAGGCAAGAAGCGGTATGTTCTTCTGGTCGAAGTCGATCGGCGTCAACTCGACGATGTAGGATGGCCGGTTATCGACAATGAGCGTTCCCCTCCTGTCATAAATGTATCCCCGGACCGGATCCTTGACGATCGTCCTGATGCTGTTTTCTTCAGACTTCTTGCCGTACTCATCCCTGTAGATGTACTGGAGCTGGTAGAGACGCCCGACGAGGATCAGGAGCCCTATACTCAGGATTGCCAGGAGGATATTTTTGCGCCGCGCGG
Source organism: Bacteroidota bacterium (assembly GCA_035505655.1). Classification (GTDB taxonomy): domain Bacteria; phylum Bacteroidota; class Ignavibacteria; order UBA10030; family UBA8401; genus JAGVPT01. The sequence continues at coordinate 963 of DATJQP010000049.1, read as the reverse complement.
ATCCGAACTCTTCTGTCGTCATGGCATGGAACTACGCTAACTTGCGGGAATAGCCGAAAACCGGGAGCACCGCAAGGACAAGCGTATAAATTGTGGAAAAGAGACCAAACCTGAAAATCGCCGTCCAAAAAGTGATGTCACTTCCCTGAACAAAAATCACGAAATAAATGATGTTGTGAACCAGTGACGAGAGCCCCACAACAATCAGAAACTGGTAACTGCCCAGCGTGTAGTCGACCTTGTTCTCGTTGTAGAAGTATCCGGCGACGAAGCCGGCAACTGTTTTCGACAAAGCCGAAAGACCGATGAAATGCCCGCTGACAAGGTCAATGATCAGACCGATCGCAAATCCGGCCACCGTCGCCGGTATCTGACCAAGCCTGATGGCAACATAGACAATCCAGACAAGAAGCACGTCCGGAACAATGTTCAAAATCGCTGCGAACGGAACAACGGTGGTCTGAAAAATGATGAAACCTATTGTGATCAAACCGTACCCGACGTACCGCTGCATGATAACCGTAAACCTTTGGCGTGGTGGTCTTTATTTCCCCTCACATTCAATCCTATGCTATAAAAGTATGAGAATAGACAACGATAATCAACATGGAGGAGAATGAGTAGCGTTCTACCCGGGCGTATTTGCCTCCAATTCATCCGCAGTAATCCTTCCTCATTAACCCCGAATATGACCGACCGTTACGCTCCGGACAATCTCTAAACCCTCCGCAAGAACATATCTCTCTGTGCTTGGTAGAAAGGTCGTGGTGTAAGAATCTTGTCTCTTCCCGGATAACAAAATACCGCAGGATGGCGCGTTCCCTTGCGCCACGACCTAAGGAACAACAATGCCTGAAAATCATCAGTCGAATTACCCATCAGTCCGGCAGCGGTAGTCGCCGCTAGTCTTCAATCGAATTACCATCAGATGACAAACGGCACCTAACTCCTCAACTCCATCCC
>DATJQP010000048.1:0-3433 GCA_035505655.1 Bacteroidota bacterium | reverse complement strand
ATGGTGATCGTTTCCGCCCCCGCCACCGGGGGGAGTCCCAGAGTCTGAGGCTGTCTGAAATCAAAGAGGGAATCTACTCTGAAAGGAGGTTCTTTGAGTTGGCCAAAGAGAATTGATGCGAAGAGAAAAGTAAAGAGGAATCCCGCCACGGCAGGTCGAATGATAACGGGGCCGAGACGACGTGACGGATGTGCTGTCGGCATGAGCGGGAGGCCGCGCTTAATCGACATCCTGTGCCGGCGCCACCGTCCGCAGGCGATCCATGTCGCGCATCGGCGGCTGGCCAAACAGCCTGCGATATTCGCGGCTGAACTGCGACGGACTTTCATAACCCACTTTGAACGCAACGCTTGCCGCATCGGCGGTTTCGATGCTCAGGATCCTCCGTGCCTCCTGAAGCCGGATCTGCTTCTGATACTGGAGGGGACTCATATTCGTCACTTGCCGGAAGTGGAGATGGAAGGCGGACGGGCTCATGTTCGCCAGGCGGGCAAGATCGGTTACCTTCAGTGGCTCGGCATATTCCTTCTGCAAGTGCTCCACCACTTTCCCGATCCTCTGCGACTTGCTTCCGACGACGCCGAGTTGGCGTATCTTCATTCCGTATCGCGAATTCATCAGACGATAATGGATTTCCCGGACGATGGAGGGGGTGAGCACCTTCAGATCATTCTTGTCCTCTAGCGATTTCAGGAGCCGCGCAAAAGCGTCGGCAAGATCCTCTGTCACCTTCTCCACGTAGAATCCCCCCTCGGTCTCTTCGTCATGGATCTCCATCGCGGGGGAGTCGTGCAGGATCTCATAGACGATCGAAGGCTGCAGCTCTAAAGTGAGTCCTACGTAGGGCTGCTGCGGTGACGCTTTCGTCACCTGGAAGATCGCCGGTGCGTCCACACAGCTGACGAGAAAATTCTCAGGATTGTACCTGAACACCCTCTTTCCGCTCCACACTTTCTTCTCGCCTTGCAGGACGAGGCAGACAAGCGTCGCGTACCTGCCCGGGACCGCCTCTGAAGTCCGGTCCCTTCTCACGACTTTGAGCTGCGGGAGAGGAGTGGCATGCTTGCCTTCGGTGCCGCAATACTTCATCGCCATGTCGAAAAGGAGACCGTTGCCGTCATTTCCCTTTTTCATACTGTTCACTCCATGTTGTAGTTTCAATATAAACTCTTTTAGCACAAAACTCTACGGCTGTGGAGGATTAGGCAATCATTCGGGAATAATAGGATAGTCACTCCGCCTCCCGTTATGTATATTTGAATCGAAGAACGGAGCTTTTAATAAAGGGAAAAAGGCGTCGACATGAGACCATACATCATTTGCCACATGCTATCGGCCATTGACGGACGAATCGACGGCACAACCCTCGGAGCGTTGACCGGCAGCGAGTATGAAACGACCGGCGCGCAGCTGAAAGGCGATGCATGGATCTGCGGCCGCACGACCATGGAAATGCATTTCGCCGAGAAAAAGCCCTTCGTCCCGAAGAGCCCGAATGCCGCCGGCGCTCCATCCGTTTACGTCGCCGCGATGGCGGCATCGTATGCCGTCTCGGTTGACACACTGGGAAAGCTTCGGTGGCGGAGGAACGAAATCGGCGAGGATCATCTTGTCTGCGTCGTCAGCGAACGTGCGCCGAAGGAGTATCTCGCGATGCTGCGGCAAAGGGGAATCTCCTACATCGTCACGGGCAAACGATCGGTGAACCTTGCGAAGGCGATGGAGCTCCTCCGTGAACACTTCGGCGTCAAGCGGGCTCTTCTCGAAGGGGGCGGACACCTCAACGGCGCCTTCGTGAAGGGAGGACTTGTCGATGAAGTGAGCCTCCTCGTCGTCCCGGGAATCGACGGCCGGGCCGGCGTCCCGACGGTCTTCGACGGAATCGACTCCTCGCTGAAGAAGGCTGCTCGATTGAAACTCGCGTCGGTCAGCAAACTCAGGAACGGCACATTGTGGCTCCGTTACAAAGTGCTCAAGAATGGAATGAAATAGACAAAGGAGAGAGGTATGAACAAACGACGGCTTGGAAGGAGCGGACTTGAAGTCTCCGCAATAGGTCTCGGGTGCATGGGAATGAGCTTCGGCTTCGGCCCGGCCTCCGACAAACGAGAAATGACGGCGGTGATCCGAAAAGCCGTCGAAAAAGGAGTTACGTTCTTCGACACGGCCGAGGCGTACGGGCCCTATCTCAACGAGGAGCTTGTGGGAGAAGCGCTCGCCCCGTTCCGTTCTCAGGTCGTCATAGCAACGAAGTTTGGATTCAAGTATGACGAGAAGGGAGCACAGACCGGGACGGACAGCCGGCCCGGACATATTAAAGAAGTCGCCGAGGCCTCCCTCAGGAGATTGAAGACCGATGTCATCGACCTCTTCTATCAGCACCGGGTCGACCCGGATGTACCGATTGAGGATGTCGCGGGTGCGGTGAAAGATCTCATCCAAGAGGGAAAGGTGAAACATTTCGGCCTCTCCGAGGCCGGCGTCAAGACGATCCGACGGGCACATGCGGTTCAGCCGGTTACGGCGCTGCAAAGTGAATACTCGCTCTGGTGGAGAAAGCCGGAGGAGGAAGTGATTCCAACGCTCGAAGAGCTCGGCATCGGGTTTGTTCCCTTCAGCCCCCTCGGCAAAGGCTTTCTCACCGGCACCATCAATGACAAAACCACTTTTGACAAATCCGACTTCCGGAATGTCGTTCCTCGGTTCACATCGGAAAACAGAAGCGCGAATCAGCCTCTCGTCGATCTATTGGAGAATCTTGCGAGACAGAAAAATGCAACGTCTGCACAGATAGCTCTTGCGTGGCTGCTTTCACAAAAACCATGGATTGTTCCGATTCCGGGGACGACCAAGGAGCACCGGCTATTGGAGAACATCGGAGCAGCGACTCTCGGTCTCACCAATGATGATTTGCGGGAGTTGGAGAACGCTGCATCCACGATCACGGTGCACGGAGCGCGGTACCCCGAACATCTGGAGCGAAGAACGGGACTGTAAGAAAGTTATGAAAGACTTCATTCTCCAATGAAACCCGGACATCTGAAATCTCTCATATGAAAGCAACAATATTGTACGGCGCGCGGGACGTGCGGTACGAAGAGCGCGAGTCACCGAAGATCATTCATCCAACGGACGCCATCATCAGGATTTCAGCCGCCTGCGTTTGCGGCTCCGACCTGTGGCCATATCGGGGGATCAACAAGATCACACAGCCGATGGCGATGGGGCACGAGTATTGCGGTATCGTTGAAGAAGTCGGCAAATCTGTCGCGATCATAAAGCCGGGACAATTCGTCATCGGATCATTCTTCGCCTCCGACAACACCTGTCCTCACTGCCTCTCCGGCTATCACTCCTCCTGCCGTCAGAAGGAGCTCGTCACCGGGGCGCAAGCTCCTTATCTGAGGGTACCGCTTGCCGACGGCACGCTTGT
>DATJQP010000047.1:0-15516 GCA_035505655.1 Bacteroidota bacterium | reverse complement strand
CGTTAATCTGGCGGTGAACTCCGGCTCGATCGGAACGGGGGCCAACACTCTCACCGTGACGAGCACGAGGACCGGTAATGGGATCGTCCTCGGCACCCTGACAAGGACGCATGCGTTCTCGGCAGGGACGCCGTATGCTTTTGAGGGACCGTATACGACATTGACGTTTGCCTCCGGAGGGACGTTGCCGAGCTCCGTCACGGTGTTTGTCGATACCACGTCTCCCGGCGCAAACACCTACATGCAGCCTATTAACCGCTACTATGTCATCTCGCAATCGGGAGGATCAGGCTATAACTACACGCTCCGTCTCCACTATAGGAATTCAGAGGTCGTCTCCCCAAACATGAACTCGACCCTGAAGATCTGGCAGCGCACATCGACCGGGCCCGATGTCTGGGCGCGGTACGGAGTGACGGCGGCGGATTCCACTGTCAACGATTGGGTAGAGTACTCTGGAATCACCACAGTGGGGACGTGGAGTCTCTCGAGCACGACGGTGCCGAATCTTGTGCTTAACCTCACTTCGAGCGCCGTCAACCCTGTCCCGGGCGACACGGTGGTATACACTATAGCCTACACTAACACAGGAGATGGGAGCGCGACCAACACGATTGTCAGCGCCAGCACGCCGATCCACACGACGTACGTCCTGAACTGCGTTACCGTGAACTCCGTGTCGCAGACCGATGCGTCTGATTCTGACGGCGTCTCCGTCACGGGCGGCAACATCACCGTTAATCTCGCGACGATCGTCGGCACGCTGGCCCCGGCGGCCAACGGAACGATCACGTACAAAGTTGTTGTCAATTGATTGCATTTCACAATCGATGAGAGGAGTAGCTATGAAACACATTATGCTGGCGGTTGTTCTCGTTCTGCTTGCGACCACTGCGGTCATGAGCCAGAAAGTTCAGCGCGAGCTTTCAATCAGCGGCGGGCAATTCAGCCTCGTCTATGGAACGGCGCAACAATCTGAAAACGGCTCCGTGCCATTGATCGAGGGACGGGCACTCGCCGGTTCCAAAGAACACTTTGGTATTCTCCTAAAATCTTCGTCCAGCCCGTTCATTGAGGTCGTTGATGCGAACGGGAAGGCCCTCAAAACGATCTCCGTCGGTGAATTCCTCGGAAAGAACACGAAGGAGGGGGTAAAGCTTGTTTCCAGCAGGGTGAATCCGGACGAACACAGCGCAGAATCGATTTGTGATTTCGAGCTGTCGTCAGGACATGCTCAGCTCATCACGTCGGCACTCCTTGCGGGAGACAAGAATAACGCGCGAACCCCGGAGCAGCTCGTGGTAACTTTCTCGCTGAAAGCTGAAGGAAGCTCGAACCTCTCACTTCGCCTCCTTCTGCCCTTCGAAGGGACGGGCGAGGCGGTTCAAAACGGCGCGATACTACTCGGAAAGAGTTCACCTTCGGCCGTTGCTCTCACCGTTTCTCCGAGCGCCGCGACGGTCTCCATCCAGAAAAACGTTCTTTCTGTGAAGAGCCCCGTGCTGAGCGTTGCGGGGAGGACTCCGATGGTCTGGATCTCGGCGCGCGGGGCTAACGAGGCGACTCAGGCCGCTTCGAAGTCCCTCGCGGCTGACATCATTGCGGCCTCTGCGAAAACTCCGGGCGACCCAAACATCGTCGTGGTCAACACCGTCTCGAAGACCGATGCGCAGCCGGGCGATACCGTAACGTATACGCTAACGTGCAAAAACATCGGCTCCGGGGACGCGACGAACGTGATCCTTACGAACCCGGTCCCGAACGGAACGTCGTACCTCGAAGGCTCCGTCGAAGGGAACGGCACAGAGACGAGTCTTGATAGGGAAGCAGCCACGGCACCACAATCGGGAGCCGTGACCATGCTGCGATGGAAGTTGAAAGAAGCGCTCAGAGCAGGGCGCGAACAGGTTGTTTCGTTCAAAGTTGTTGTCCTTTAATCATCAACGATATCAGACGAAGGAGATTCATCAATGAAAAAAGTTCGGCGAGCATCCTTGGGGGTGCTGCTTACCCTGATCGCGGCGAGCGCGGCATTTGCGGCGGGAACGCCGGCAGGGACCGTTATCCAATCACGGTCGAAAGTGATCTACACAACCGCGAGCGGAGCGACGAGCGACACTCTCTATTCAAACTATGTCAGCTTCACCGTGGCGCAGATCGCCGCAGTGAACCGGACGCCTGCATCCAATGCCGTCACGACGTCGAGCGACAGCGTCAATGTTGACTACGCGATGAGCGTTACGAACTCCGGGAACGGAACAGACAATCTCATGCTGAGCAAAAACTCCAGCAAGGGATGGACGGTGACGTTGTATCATGACGCAAACGGCGACGGTGTGCTGCAAGCGGGTGAAATTTCCGCCGGGGCCATTACATCGACCGGTTCTCTCACTGCGGATTCAGCGTACAAGCTCATCGCACGCATTTTTGTGCCACGCAATTCTGCGTTAAACGGCCAGGTTGACACGACGACCGTGACGGCGACGTCCGTCTTTGACAATTCGAAGAGTGCAAGCAGCGCGTTCACGACGACCGTCAACACGGTGAATTTCAGCAACATCAGCACGGGTCTGACCGTGGACAACGCCAGTCCGAGTGCAGGCCAGAATGTGACCTATACGTTCGCCCTGACGAACAACGGCGCCGTCGCGGCAACGGGGGTCTCGTTCTCCGATCTCCTCAGCGGCTTCACCTATGTCTCCTCGACAACGTCGCAGGGGACGGTCAACTCTGCCGGCAACCCGGTGATCTTCAATGTCGGAACGATCAATCCCGGCGCGACCGTGACGGTGACCATTACGGTCAACGTCCCCAGCGGTGCAACGCTTGGAACCGTTTTCAACAATTCATTGAACGTGACCTACACTGCGGGATCAGAGACATTCACCTCCTCAAGCAATTCCCGGTCAGTGACGGTTGGCGTCACGCGCGGGGTCGCCATCAACCCGACGTCGGCTGCGTCTTCTCATGAGCCCGACGATTCGATCAAGTATTACTTCACGCTGAAGAACACCGGGAACAAGAAGGACGTTCTGCTGATGTCGTACGGCTCGTCCAAATCTCTGGCGTGGAAATTTTACAGAGACGTCAACAATAACGGGATCTACGACGCTGGAGATGCGCTCCTCGCGGCGACCGATTCGGTCCAGTTCAGCGACAGCCTCCATGTCATTGCAATCGCGATCACACCTGTCGTTGCGACCGATCAGGACAACGATGTGACATCATTCACGGTGACCTCGGCCGGAGACAACTCAAAGTTCCAGAGCTCCGTTGCGACGACGACGGTCGACATCGCGGTCGTCAGCATCACGAAGGTTGTTGCTCCGATCGGGAACGAGCCGCCGGGAACGCAGATGACGTATACGATCAACTATTCCAACACCGGCCACGGCAAGGCATACAACTTCAAGGTCGTCGACGGGGCTCCGGACAGCACGACCTATGTGCCGAACAGCGTTACCCTCAACGGAGTATCCCAGAGCGACGCCTCAACTGTCACGAACGGCGGCAGGACGATCACGGTCGTCGTCGGAACAGTGAATGCGTCTGCGAGTGGTTCCGTAGCCTTCAAGTTTACCGTAAATTGAACGCTCGGTGATAAGCGAGACGATAATGAACAAAAGAGTAAACTTTCTACCGCCTCTTCTCATCAGTCTCCTCGTCGCAATGCTCTGCGCGACGAGGACGTTCGGGGCGGGAACACCGGCCGGAACAATCATCTCCAGCCGCGCGACGGCGATCTACACTACCTCCTCGGGCGTTACGATCGATACTGTTTACTCGTCGTTCGTTCTCTTCGCGGTGAAACAGGGAGGGGCGCTCAACGTCGTGCCTCCCTCCCTGGCCAGGACTTCTGGGGATGGGGTCGTCGTCGACTACCCGTTCAGCGTCCGCAACTCTGGAAACGGGACGGATAAGTTCACGCTGGGGTGGTCTTCGTCGCATTCGTGGCAAATCCAGTTGTACCATGATATCAACGGAAACGGAAGTCTGGACCCCTCGGACTCGGCGGCGGGCATCATCGCTTCAACGGATTCCGTAAAAGCCGATTCCGGGTATACAATGATCGCGAGAGTAGTCGTCCCGAACGTCGAAAGCTTGAACGGCCAGGTCGATTCGGCGGTCATCAGTGCGACGTCGCAATTCGATGCGACGAAAAGCGCTTCCGGTCTTTTCCGGACGTCGGTTCAGACAGCCATGATCAACACCGGCGCATCACTGAGCGTCGATAACCTTGTGCCCAGTCCGCCGGGGCCTGTGACCTTCACGCTGAGCCTGACGAACTCCGGATTGGTCGCCGCGACAAATGTCGTAGCCGCGGAGATGTTCGATGCGCGATATTCATATGTCTCATCGACCGGCGGCGGCATCCATGTCTCGGCCGATTCAGTCCGATGGGTGATCGGTTCTCTCGGACCCGGAGCCTCGTTGAGTGTAAGCCTAACACTGAACATCCAGACGAGCACTCCTCCCGGCACCGTCATCCCGAATTCGATGGTTGTCGCCTACTCGGACGGGGCAAACGCGAGGACAAAGTCGACCAACGTCGTCAACATCTCCGTCGGGAGCAGTTTTAATGTCATGATGAGCCCCGACAGCATCGCTTCATCGAAAGAGCCGACTGACACCGTGAAGTATTATTACACCGTGAAGAATGCGGGAACGCTGAAGGATGTCATCGAACTTGCGGCGTCTTCAACGCAATCGCTGGCCTGGACTTTTTACAGGGATGCGAACAACAACAAGACGCTCGACGCCGGTGATCCGTTGCTGACAAACTCCAACGCGAAAGCCGGGGTCGATGTCGATTCCGTTGCCGCCGGCGACAGCGTTCACGTCTTTGCGGTAGCGCCCGTCCCGTTTGTCCAGACCGATCAAACGAAAGATGTCACGACGTTTACGGCCAGTTCCTCAGGCGATGCGACGAAGAGCCACTCTGTGGTCGCGGTGACGACGATGAATATTCCGGTGGTGGCAGTGACCCTTTCGGTTTCCCCGCCGCCGTCTCAGCAGCAGGCGCCCGGTGCCGTGCTGACCTATACGCTCTCGTATGCCAATACCGGCCATGCAGACATCGACACATCATACCTGGTGACGGCAAGAATTCCGGACAGCACTTTATACGTCGTCGGCAGCGCGAAGCTCGGCACCCTCTCATTGCCGGACAGCAGTTCCGTAAAGAACGGTGTCGTCTCCGTAAGAACCGGGGGTCTAAAGCAGTCGACGTCGGGAACAGTTCAATTCCAAGTGAAAATCAAGTAGCGATGAGGGCTAATCGGACATCTCCCATGGACTTTCTGGCGCGGACATATCGGCGGTTCTTCGGTCTCTTGCTCGGCGCCGTGCTTTGCGCTGGCTTCTGTTCTCAGGTCGGAGATGCACAGACGCCGGGCGGAACCCAGCTTACGGCTCAGGGGACGGGCGCGTACACATACAAGAAGAAGCCGTTCTCAGTAAGCAGTCCGATCGTCACCGTGACCGTCGGGAACTTCCCCAACTTTGAGCTCCACTACGCCGTCAAAGACTCAAATGTGATTTTCAACGACGTCGTACAACTATGGCTGGGATTCAAGAACATCGGCAACGCGACAGCGGACACGGTCACGATTCAGAGTATTCTGCCCCAGTCGGGTGTCTCTGTCGTCTCTGCTTCGAACGGAGGGGTGGTCCAGGGAAATACGATCACTTGGAAGGAGACGGCGTTTTCGGTCGCGAAGCAGGATTCGTTCCTTGTCCGGCTTCAGATCGATACGACAACGAAAGCCCAGACGGTTCTCACCGCCAATGCGTTGCTCTCGTGGCAGGGAAATTCCGTCGCAGCGGCGCAGAGACTCATCGTAGGGAATTTTGCCAGGTTGTTCGTTTCCGACTCCGCATCGACTGCCATGGTCGGATCGGGAAGGACGGTCGACTATGCGCTGAAGGTGTGGAACACGGGAAACGTCCAGTCGGATTCGACGATCCTCGTTGACACGATCTCCGCGAACGGGTCATTCCTGCGTGCGAGTGTTACACCGACGAGCGTCAGCGCAAATCAGCGCATCGTAACGTGGAATCTCGGGACCTTGCAGCCGATCTCCGGATTGCAGAAGATCGTCCTTACCGTTGAGGCTGCACCGAACCTCGGCTTTGCTCAACTTTTCAACGCTGCCACGGCACGATCGAGTTCGGTGGCTCCGCTGTCGAGCGGAACCGTCACCACCTCCATCGTCCCCGTGCGGCCGGCGGCGCTTTCAATCGCTCTTCAACAGAAGTACGTTTTCGGATCTGAGGGGCAGGATAGCTCCCAGATCACGGCGACGGTCGGCGATTCCCTTGGCAACCCCATTCCGGACGGTGTCCCGGTCGTGTTCCAGACGGATCACGGGATGTTCTACAACAAGGCGAAGAGCATCACCGTGCTGACAATCGGTGGCGCCGCGAAGGTTTACCTCGACGCAGAGAGTGTGCAGAATGACATCGTTCAAGCCACGGTCAAGGTCACAGCGGGGACCGTGCAGTCCGGAACGATCAGCGGGTCGACCTCCCTGATTCTCTATCCAGGAGCGGTGACGGGGGTTGTTCGCACGACCACCGTTGTGGCAGGGGTCACCCAGCTTCTGCCTTACCGAGGTGCTATTGCGCGCGTATTCAATACGACGCCCGCCCTTGTGGGATCGGATACGACCGGCGGCGACGGGGTCTTCTTCATTCCTCTCAATAAGGAGACCACCACGTATTCGCTGCAGATTTCGGTCGTTGACCAGTTCGGAGACACCTCCTCGACCTCTTCGGGTATGAGGTCGGATAGTGTATTCGGACACAAGGCGGTGAAGTTCCTTAACACAATTTCCGGGAGATTGCAGTACAATAATGGTGGCAGCGCTCTTCCGGTTACGGGTGTTGTTGTGAATCTCGACTCCCTTACTGTCAACTCGAAAGGCGAATCGCGTATGACGCGAGGCGTCCGTGCGCCGTTCCTGGCCCACCGGCTTCAGACCACGACGACCGATAACATGGGACGATACAAGTTCCAGAATCTTCAGCCGGCCATCTATCAGGTGAGCGTCGACAGCACGAAGTTCCCGATCTACTCCGGGTCGGCGGTCGTGTACGACACGACGGGAGGGACCTTTGCGATCAACCTGAACATCCTCATCAAACCGAGCGCGGCCTCCACTGTTGCGATGTCGTCCGTTCCAACCATTTCAGCCGGGGACACCCTCACGTACGTGGTGAAATACTCGAACGCCGGCAACGTCTACCAGACACATGCGTCGTTGGTCGACACGCTCCCGAAGTACGTAGCCCTGTCGTCGGTCCAACGCGGCGGGTTCGCAACCGTGACCTACGATACGGCCCGAAGCATCCTCCGCGTGGCGATGGACACACTTCCGGTGAGCAAAGCCGACTCCGTGAAGGTGATCGCGGCCGTCGTCCGCAACGTCCCCGACAGCACGCTGATCCGAAACACCTCCTGGCTCACCTCGGATCAGATTTCTCCGCTCGCGAGCACGGCGGTCACCCTCGTTCGGTCGGCGCCGCAGATGTCGTTGAAGAATTTTGTCCTGGAAAGCAAGGATACCGTCGTTGCCGGCGACAGCGTGAAGTTCCAGATCTGGTATCGGAATATCGGTACCGATTCGCTCCGCCACGTTGAGATTGTTGACTCGCTGACGAACACCGGAAGGAGCCTGCTTCGCTATAAACTCTGGAGCGGCGGCGCACCCGTGAAAGATACCGCCGCGGTGGACAGCGTTGTTCGATGGCCGATCGGCAGTGTTCCGCCAGGATCGGTTGATTCCCTCACGCTCTTCATGAAAACCGACTACGCGTTGACCTCAGGGAAGAAGATCCAATCGACGGCGTACTTGCTCCAAAGCGGAGCTGCGGTCGCTACTGCCACGGCATCCGTCCAGATCCGGAGCAATCCTCAGATCGCGAACTTCCTGCAAGTGGTCAAAACCGCGGACAAAAATGTTGCCGAGATCGGAGATGTGGTGACCTACCAGGTGACCATCACGAACACGAGCGCCGAGCTGATGAAGGATCTTACCCTTATCGATCAGTTGCCGCACGATTTCAAGTACTTCGCCCGCTCAGGCAGGTTCAATCGCGCTGTTGTTGCTCCGGAGGTTCTCTCAAACGGCACGGTTCTGCGATGGACGCTCTCGACGTCCCACAACGACACTCTCGGGGCCGGCAAATCGGCGACGCTGGTCTATCAGCTCGTTCTCGGCGCGGACGCGCTCGAGAGCCAGGGTATCAACACCATTTACGCTACCGCCAAGGATACGGTTGGAACGCTCTTCGTGTCTGCTCCTGCCGAGAAACAAATCACGGTTCAGCCGGGGGTCTTCACCGATCAGGGAATCATCATCGGCAAAGTCTTTTACGACGACGACCGGAACTCCTACCAAAGCGAGGGCGAATCGGGACTGAAAGGCGTAGAGATTTGGATGGAGGACGGGACCAGGATCACGACGGGAGACGACGGAAAGTTCTCGCTCCCCAACGTCCGTCCCGGGCAGCATGTTCTCCGGGTTAACGAACGCACGCTTCCGGCGGGAACCGAGTTACTAAAGGGGAACCGGGATTTTGCCGGCGATGCGAGCTCAAGGTTTGTGCGCCTGCCGGATGGAGGGATTGCGAGAGCGGACTTCTACGTCAAACGCCTCCTCAGAGACAGCGTCCATCAGCGCATCGGTAAGATCGGGAAGACCGCGGCCCTGAGGACGGCAACCCCAGAGAAGATCTACCTCCGGGACGTGCCGAGAGGGAACGGCGTCACAAACGTGGTCCAGTTTGATGTTTCCATGAACTATTCGGGATCGACCTGGATCCAGCGAATCCGCGTCTTTGATGAACTTCCGCAGGGGTTTGCATACGTCGACGGATCCGGGACTTTCAACGGACGGAATGTTGCTCCGGTCGTTGAGGGGGAACACCTCACCTGGAACCTGGGGCGCGGCGCGTCGATCTTCGACGGACGCCTTCAGTATCGTGTCGCTGTCTCGAGGCCCGAGATCCAGACGAACGGGCTCGTCTCAACATCGGTCGTCGAACTCATGACGCTCGACTCCGTCGTCATTAGAACGGATACCCTGAAGACGACGACCTCCGTCGCAAAGCTCTCCTACACGGAAAAGCGGTTTCCCGTCGAGCCCCTTGTCTTCAACCAAGGAAAATCCACGCTCCGGAAGGATGCGCTTAAGATCTTCCAGCCGATCGTCGCGCTCGTGAGAAAATATCACTATGCCGACATCATGCTCGTTGGATACCCGGATCTGCCGATTCGCAAAGGACCGTCGGTCTCGTTCGCGAAGAACCTCTCAGAAGAACGCGCGCGCGTGGCGCTCGACTTCCTCTCGCGCCGGATGAAGCTTGATTCGGTCCATATCACGGCCTGCAGTATCTTCAGATGCGACACAAGCGCGGAGCTGCTGGGATCGTTGATGGAAGGGAGCTCCACGCCGGTTTCTCCCAGACATCTTGAGCTGAGAATCCAGGACTACTTCGAAGATGCCCTGGTTGCCCGTGATACGGCATCAAGTGTCTCGAATATATCCCTCGTGCGGACGCCCCCCGTCTCCGAAAGGCAATTCTCCGACTCGCTGCTGGTGATCCCCGGGGATGATATTCTGTTCAGCTATGGCATCTATTCAAACCCCTCGGTCGCCACGGTGCAGGCGACGGTGGTTGATTCATCGGCTGCCGGTTTTGCGGTCGAACCGGAGTCGTTCACGCTAAACCATATTCCCGTCATCTCTGCGGGAGAGTACGGCGGCGTCCTTTCATCTTCGATCACACTGCTGTTGAGAAGGGGTAAGAACGAGATGTTGCTGCGGGCGGAAATCCCCGCGGGTTCGGCGGACGAAAAAATTTCGCATGTCCTTTATCTCACCACGGTGAATTCCTTCGGCGAGGCCAGCGTGGAACGATCCAACCCCGTGGCGATTTATGTCCGGACCAGGAACCTGGCACTTCTCAACGCCGCCGTGAAGCACGAGAGAGAACTGGCCGGCAAGGAATCCGCACCGAGACCCACGACCGCCAAATAGAAATCGACCGCGACACCCGCGGGCCAGCCTCCTGCACGATGCTCCTCCGGGCCTTCGTTAGAAGCATATACGAACAACCGGAGGAGCTCGTGTGGAAGCTACTCGACAAGGAGATCGAACTCCGCAATCCGCCCCCCCGCCATCTGACAATCAAGAAGCCCTCCATCCCTCGTAGAATCGTGATGTTCCCTCGTCGCTCTTAATTCCCTTTCGCCTTTGTCAAAAATGAGACTCCACGCCTTGAGTTTCCACTATTTGACAAACGCCCCGCGCAAATCGGACATATTTCATTGCACCTTCACGCCATACTTTCGGCGCAATTGTTGTGTATCCGCCTGCACGGATGCGGCTCCAATTGAGTAATCTGATCTCCGTCCCACATGGATGGGAGAGAAGCGCAGGGGCAGGGAGCGGCGAAGCAGATACGAAGTCCTGGCAAGGTCAAAATGTTTAATTCGATTGTTCTGGTCAAACAGGTTCCCGATACCTCAAACATATCGGGACAGGTGATGAAAGAAGATGGCACCGTGAACCGTGCCAAGCTCCCGGCCATTTTCAATTTTGAAGACAAGGTCGCGCTTGAATTTGCGCTTCAAGTGAAGGATCAGTGCGGCGGAAAAGTTACAGTGCTCACGATGGGCCCTCCGCGCGCCTCGGACGTCTTGCGCGAATGTCTCTATATGGGGGCAGATGCCGCATACCTTATCACCGACCGAAAGTTCGCCGGAGCGGATACGCTTGCAACATCCTACGTTCTCAGCGAGGCGATCCGAAAAATCGGAGGCTTCGATTTTGTCTTCGCTGGACGGCAGGCAATCGACGGGGACACCGCACAGGTAGGTCCGCAGACCGCTGAAAAGCTCGGCATTCCCCAGGTTACCTATGCGGAGCGCATTCTTGGACTTAAGGATCGGTCGGTGCGCATCAGAAGAAAGATCGAGGGGGGATACGAGGTTCTCGATTGTACGCTTCCCATTCTCGTCACCGTGATCAAGGATGCTGCTGAACCGAGGCCGTTCAGCGCAAAGCGCATCATGGCCTACAAAGGAGCAAAGTCGCTTCTTGAGCTCGAAAAGCTGGCCGAGGGGAATTCGCTTCTCTACATCGACAAGCTTGTGTTCGAGTACACGAATCGGGGTCTTTTCATTCCCACGCTTACCGCAGACGACCTTCACATCGACCCGTCTCGGTGCGGAGTCAAGGGCTCGCCGACGAAGGTCTACTCGGTCGATTCCGTCGTGTTGACGGGAAATGAGCCGGTCAAAATAGAAAACTCTAAGGCAGGAATGAACCTCTTGATCGAAAAACTGATGGAGGACAGGATCCTTGGCTGAGCCGACGAACGGGAAATCTCAAAACGTCTGGGTGTTCATCGAACATCGTGGCGGGAAGATCGCCGACGTGAGCCTGGAGCTATTGACCAAGGGGAAGAAGCTTGCGGAGTCGATGAACGGAAGACTCGGTTCCATCGTCATCGGGAGCGGTGTCAGGCCCCTTTCGAAAGAGACCTTCCGATACGGAGCTGAGGAGTCAATCCTTGTCGATGCCCCCGAACTGAAGGATTACAACACCCTGGCTTATGCGAGGATCATCACGAAGCTTGTGGACGAGCATCAGCCACGGATAGTCCTTTTCGGGGCGACGGTAACGGGGCGGGATCTTGCTCCGCGCGTTGCCTCGCACTCGAGAAGCGGCCTCACGGCGGACTGTACGGACCTTCAGGTGTCGACCGTCGATTACCTGGGGAAGAAATATGCCGACTCGCTCCTGCAGATTCGTCCGGCGTTCGGCGGGAACATCATCGCCACGATCATCACTCCCGACACTCACACGCAAATGGCGACTGTCCGGGAGGGTGTCATGGAGATGCACGCCCTTGAGTTGCCCCACGAGGGATCGATCATCGAAGTCCCCTTTACACCGGATCCGATGGACGCTCTCGTCACCCTCGTTGAGCAGCACCGTGAGGAGCGAAAAGTGAATTTGAAGGCCGCGCCGGTGATTGTTGCCGGAGGATACGGGATGGGATCGAAGGAGGGCTTCAGGCTCATCCATGAACTTGCCCATGTCGTCGGCGGCGAGGTGGCGGGGAGCAGGGCGGCCGTTGATGCGGGATTCATTCCGCACGAGCGGCAAGTGGGGCAGACAGGGGTTACAGTACGGCCGAAGCTCTATTTTGCTGTGGGAATTTCCGGAGCCATCCAACACCGGGCGGGCATGCAGGAGGCGAAAACAATTGTGGCGATCAACACCGACCCCGATGCCCCGATTTTCGAGATTGCGCACTACTCGATTGTCGGCGATGCCCGTGAAGTCATTCCAACATTCATCGATGTTTACAAAAGCAAGCTGAAGTGACCGATGCCCAATTTCTTTCTCGACAATCCGGATCTACAATTTCATTTCAATAATCTCGACCTCAAAGAGATCGTCAGGCTCGCCGAAGACGACTACGCGGAGGCAAAGACATTCAACTATGCGCCGGTGAACTACGAGGATGCGATGGAGAACTACCGGAGAGTCCTCGAGATGCTCGGAGATCTTGCGGGGAACTACATCGCACCGCGTGCCGGATCGGTCGACAAAGAGGGAGCGAGCTTCAAGGATGGCCGTGTCACGTATGCGGAGGGGACGAGGAAGAACGTAGAGGAGTTATCCCAGGCAGATCTTATGGGAATGGTCCTTCCTCGGCAATACGGAGGCCTCAATCTGCCTTTTACGATCTACATGGCCGCGATCGAGATGCTCAGTCGTGCCGATGCATCGCTGATGAACATCGTCGGGCTTCAGGACGTCGGCGACACAATCCGAAAATTCGGGACCGAGGATCAGAAACGCGAGTTCTTGCCGGGAATATGTTCGGGGAAGGAGACGGGGGCGATGGCGTTGACGGAGCCGGACGCCGGCTCCGACCTCCAGGCGGTGAAGCTCCATGCATATCAGAATGAGCGGGGCGATTGGTTTCTGAAGGGGGTCAAGCGGTTCATCACGAACGGGAATGGGCAAGTCCTGCTCGTCCTTGCGCGTTCAGAGGCGGGGACGAAGGATGGCAGAGGGCTGAGCGTGTTCATCTGTCGCGGGGGACCGAGCGTTGTCATCCGGCGCATCGAGAACAAGCTCGGGATCCATGGATCGCCGACGTGCGAACTGCAATTTAATGATACCCCGGCGCAGCTTCTCGGCAACAGGCGATTTGGGTTGATCAAGTACGTTCTCGATCTCATGTTCCGCGCCAGGATGGGAGTGTCGGCTCAGGCCCTCGGAGTTTCGCAGGCTGCGTACGAGGAAGCGCTGAAATATGCTCGCGAACGGCGTCAGTTCGGCAAACCGATTGCGCAGATCCCGGTCATCGCGAACATGCTCATCGATATGCGCGTGCTCCTTGAAAGCAACCGGTCGCTTTTTTACAGTGCGGCACACTTCGTCGACGAGAAGGAGAAGCTCGAGGAGCTCGTCGAGAAGAAGAAGGGGAAGGGGTTGTCGGTGACGGATGAGATGGCGCGTCTCAAGGCTGTCACGAAGGTGGCAAACCTCCTTACGCCCCTGACAAAGTACACCCTTGCGGAAGGGGCAAACAGGATCACGTACGACGCCCTCCAGATTCATGGCGGGACAGGCTACATGAGGGAATTCCATATCGAACAACTGGCCCGCGACGCCCGAATCACGAACATCTACGAGGGAACTTCCCAGCTCCAGATCGTTGCCGCGTCGGGAGGGGTTCTCAACGATGTTCTTGCGGAGCATCTCGACGAGTGCGAGAAGCATAGCTTCCCGGGAAGCCTCACGACGCTGGCGGATCGTCTAAAGGAATTGAGGGGTCTTTTCCGCGACAGCCTGAAGTATGTCCTGGAGAAGAAGGATGTCGGTTTTCAGGAAGTCGCTTCGAAAGAGCTGACCGAAATGTACGGATTCCTTCACATAGGATACCTCCTCCTCCGCGAGGCTGAAAAGGATCCCCGAAAGATCTTCATCGCAAACAGATACATCGTCACGTCGCTGGGAACTGCAAGGAGACATGCGGAGGGAATCAGAGACGAGCTCTTCGGAGATCTTCTCCATGCGGACAAGATTTTGGTTTGAGTATTCAACGTACGGGAGAGTCAATGACAAAGAAGAATAAGTATTTCTACTACCGGATCTACGACGACGAAGACAAATTCAACTACTTCCGGAGTGCTTTCGACGATAAGAGGGTCCGCGGCATGCTGAAGAAATTTGAGAAGGGCCACCAGGAGTATCACAACGCGGCATTTGTCGAGTTCCTGAAGGAACACGATCCGAAGGCGGAACTCATCGAAGTGACGCGGATTTCGTACTAGTCTGCGCTAGATCCCGGGAGATGCCGTAGGCCGGTGGGCCCCCGGCATCTCCCTGCTGCTTGTCCTATCGTCTTCGCGCCGGAGACAATCCCTCCATTTAACTTCTTGCGAGTTACGCTCCCGCATCGTATATTGTTGGCAACCGGAGGCGGAGAGTCGCTCCTTTCACCCGACGGTCGAGATCTCAGTGCGGCGTTCCCCGGGCTCTTAGCTCAGTTGGTTTAGAGCGCTACCTTGACACGGTAGAGGTCAGAGGTTCGAATCCTCTAGGGCCCACTCACCATCCCAGACACATCCCCTCCGGTTGTCTCCTTTCCAGCCAAGCTGAGGAACGGGTATTCATACTGGAGTTGAGATTCCCCTGGAGATGTGATACCTTATAATTCCGCAGATTTTGACTCACTTCCACCGTCGTTCGGAAGGATACCCGGGAGAATGGCCCAAGAGCCGCTGCTTCATATCCTGCTCGTCGATGACGAGGATTCGTTTCGTATGAGCATCGAGATGGGTCTTCGGATGACCACCAATTTCGTCGTCGAATCGTGTGATTCGGGCGAAAGCGCGGTCGAACTGCTCGCGAGAAAGAGCTTCGATGTCATTCTCCTCGACAACCGGATGGGGGAGATGTCGGGAATGGATGTCCTTGAGTGGATGCACAAGCAGAAACTCTCCACGCCGGTCATTCTCGTGACCGCCGCCAGCTCGGAATCAACGGCGGTTGAGGCGCTTCAACTTGGAGTCTACGACTACATCCGGAAGGATCATATCGACGTTGAACGACTCTCACTCGCCGTCCGCAGCGTTCACGAGCGGTATCTCTACCGCAAGCAGATCATCGAAAATGACGCCAAGGAGCGCCTCCTTCTTGAGAAGCAACACGAACTCGATTCTCTCCACACCTTTCACGACACCGTCAATACTGTCGGCCAGCTCGTCGAGAAGAGCCTGGCGGAGCTCTCCGCGCAATTGAAGAGGAGGGAAGAGGAGTTCCATCGCAATCCGTCCGCGTTCGACGAAAAGTTGTCGAAAGAGATGTTCGAAGAGCTGAGACAGGGGATCGAGGTTGTTTCCTCAGGTGTGAGCTCCATGCGGAACCTTTCGACGATGATAACCCGAAAACTCGACGAGATCCACATTGCTTCCCCCTCCAA
>DATJQP010000046.1:0-12695 GCA_035505655.1 Bacteroidota bacterium | reverse complement strand
GGGAGCCGCTTATACGTCTTAAAGAAAAGCCTTGCCTCGTCTTCAGTTCGTGTCATGGTGGTGAGTTGATCGTGGATGAAGTGTGGAAAACAATGTGTGGAAAAACTCAACGCGCCTCCTGAGTTCTTCAAGAGTGCCGTTGTTGTGGAGGACAAAATCCGAGCGCTCCGCCATTTCCTCTTGCGGAAGCTGCGCTCCCATTCTCCCTCGAACATCTTCCTCTGCCGTTCCGTCCCTCGTAAGGCTCCTCGCGATCCTTGCGGCATCGTCTGCGACAACGCAGAGGACATAGTCGACTTCCTCCGAAAGGCCGGACTCGAACATCAGCGCGGCTTCGACCGCGAGGTAGCGACCGCGGCTTGCGCCGATCGCCGCAAGGGCGTCCCTCTTGATCGCTGCCAGGACAGCCGGGTGAACGACAGCGTTGAGGGCCCGGAGTTTTTTCTTGTTCCTGAAGACCTCCGTCGCAATATGTCTGCGGTCCAACACTCCGGAAGGAGTGCCATATGCCTCCGGGCCAAAGAGATCGGTGATCTTTCGTCTGATTGTGGGATCGCTGTCGGTAAGCTGGCGGGCGATGAGGTCGGCGGAGAGGGTTTCCACGCCGAAGGTTGAGAAGATGCGGCACACTTCCGATTTTCCGCTCGCAATCCCCCCGGCAATTCCGATCACCGTTTGCATTGTGCGCCCAAGACCGTACTACTTTGCGAACGCGATAGACCGGACCTCCCGGATGACAATCACCTTGATCTGACCCGGATACTCCATCTCTTGCTGGATCTTCAGAGCGATGTCGTGGGCGAGCTGGTCGGCTGTTGCATCATCGACCTTGTCGTGTTCGACAATGACGCGGATCTCGCGGCCGGCCTGGATTGCGTATGTTTTTGCAACTCCCTGAAACGACTGAGCCATCGACTCGAGTTTTTCGAGCCGCTTCACATACCCTTCGACGGACTCGCGCCGTGCTCCCGGCCTCGCCCCGCTGATTGCGTCCGCCGCCTGGACGAGAGCGGCAATGGGGTGCTCCATCGGGATATCCTCATGGTGAGAGCCGATGGCATTTGCAACGACAGGATGTTCATTGTACTTCTTCGCAAGCTCATATCCGAGAAGAGCGTGCGGGCCTTCGACACTCTTGTCGATCGTCTTACCGATGTCATGCATCAACCCGGCTCGTTTTGCGAGGCTGGGGTCAAGCCCGAGCTCTGAAGCCATGATTCCGCACAGATAGGCAACTTCAATGCTGTGCTGTAAAAGGTTCTGGCCATAGCTCGAACGGTATTTCATTCGACCTATGTGTCGCACTATTTCTTGGTGCGCTCCCGGCAGGCCGACCTCCAGCAAGGCATTCTCGCCCGCCCGCAAGATCTCCTCTTCAAGCTCTCCTTTTACCTTTTCGACCACCTCCTCGATCCGAGCAGGATGGATACGCCCGTCGGCAATCAGGCGCTCGAGTGATATTCGAGCGACTTCTCGTCGAAAGGCATCAAAGCCCGACAGGATAACGGCTTCCGGCGTGTCATCGACGATGACGTCGACGCCAGTCGCCGCTTCAAATGCACGGATATTTCGTCCCTCTCTCCCGATGATCCTCCCCTTCATCTCGTCACTTTGGATATTGAGGACGCTGACCGTGGTTTCAACGGCGTGATCGGCTGCGGACCGTTGGATGGCCTGCACGATAATCTTCTGGGCGTCCAGCTTGGCATTTTCTCTTACCTTGTCACGGATCTCCTTCAGCGCCTGCGCAGCTTCGGTTTTTGCCGCATTCGTCAGGTTCTCGACGATCGCCTTTTTTGCTTCTTCCCGCGAGAGACCCGAGGCCCGCTCCAACCGGACAATCTCCTCAGCCACCATTTTTTCCATCTCCAGCTGCCGTCCTTCCAGGAACTTTGCCTTCTCCTCGCTCTCACGCTGTATCTGGTGAAGTTCCCTTTCTTTCTTGTTCAGGAGCTCAACTTTCCGGTCGATGTTCTCTTCGCGGGAAGCAAGCTGTTTTTCGTACGCCTGGATTTTGTTTCGCCTCTGGTTGGCTTCATTGTCGAATTCCTGTTTCTTCTTGTACCACTCGTCCTTCACCTCCAGCAGTTTTTCCCGCATGACCGAACTGGCTTCTCTTTCAGAGTCGGCAATAATCTTCTTTGCCCTTTCTTCGGCGCTCATGAGGCGGTTCTGTCCCGAGCGGGTATTGAGGTACCATCCCGCATAGAACGCAACCCCGCACAATACCACAACCATCGGAATGATAACGACGACTTGCATATCAGTCTACCTTCTCAATAAGTTGATCGCGTCACAGAAATAAAAATCCGCACAGCTACCGTAGGCAAGTGTGTTTAAAGAACCTCGTTCTTCTTACACGGTGGGTGTTCGCCTAGCCGTTTCTTACTTCCACTGTTTGCTATCCCGCGTGGGCGGGAAGTCCGAAGACGTGTCGCAAAACCCCGCAGTCAAGGACACCGGGGTTGAGGCCTGTAATATGACGACTATGAGCCGAACTCCCTAGTCGTACAACTTGTCAGGTTCTTTAATGTAGTTGACTATGGCTGACTGTGCGGACTTTGAAGTCCCAACGGCGCTGATGAGGTACGCGTCCTCCTCACATTTGGTTGCACAAAGAATTATCCATTGCCTTGTAGACTCGTATCCAAGTAATTCGAAATCTTGATAATTTCATTTTCGAAATTACTGATCATCTCCCGATTCTTGTCTTTCTCCTTAAGCAAGTCTTCGGTGATGTTGAGCGCGGCTAAGACGGAAATTGTGAGCGGAGGTTGTTCAGGAATCTTGTCGTGGATCGAGTTGATCATCGTATCGACATATCCCGCGACCTTCTTCGTGAACTCCTCACTTTCCCCTCGCAGTGGATACTCAGATCCAAAAATTTTAACCCGCACGCTTTTCCTGTCCATTCTTAATTCCAATGTGCTATCAAAATGTAAGTTGGGAGATTATGCCGAACGTCAGCGATACACTTACCTGAGATAGTTTATAAATGGGAATTGATTTTGTCCAGTATGGCCTTTACTCGTTCCTGAAGTCTTACCCTTTCTTCCTTGTCGAGCATCCCGTTGGATGCCGATGCCAGCGTGATCCTGTCGAGCTCCCGTTGCAGACGCTCGATCTCGTCGTTGCGTGCCGAAGCTTCCTTTTCCATCTGGAGAACCCTTGATTCAAGGTCGTTCGCCCTCAGCTGTATCGCGTTTTTCTCTTCGCGAAGCGCAGCGATGGCGGCCGACGCGGCATACGCACGTTCCCAAAGCAGTTTCAGCGCCGACTCGAGAGAGTTCTCGACGCTGGTAATCTCCTGGGCAACTTCTTCCTGCACGTTCGGCCTACAAACTTGTGTGGAATGGGCTAGGAACTTCGGAGCTCGGCATTAAACTTCTTGCGAACATCTCTCACCACACCATCAATAACCCTGGCGGCTTCGTCCTCAGTGAGAGTCCTCTCACTCGAATTCAAGTCAAGCGAAAACGCAAGACTCTTTTTCCCGGAGGGAAGCGGCTTTCCCTCAAACAAATCGAAAAGGGCTATTCCCCTCAAGAGCCGACCCGCGCTTTCACGAATCTGCGCTTCCACCGATTCCATCGTCACATCCTTCTCAAGGATGAACGCAAGGTCCCGATGTACCGATGGAAATCTCGACGGGGAAACAAACTTTCTGACGTGGCCCTCGCCCTGAACCAACGCACTTACGCTTAGCTCTGATACGTAAACGTCACTTTCAACTGAGAATACCCTGAGCAAATCGGCCTTCACTTTGCCGAGAAAGCCGATGTAAGTGCCATTTTTTTCAACAGCTATTGTCTGTTCAGTTAAAGGACTACGGCTATCATAACAAATAAAACGAATTTTGTCAAGTGGAATTTTCCCCAGAAGCGTGGCAATAACGCCCTTCAGATCAAAAATGTCCACGTTTCCGGGCTTTGAATCCCAGGAATTCGGCTCGCGTTTACCGGTCATGCAAATCGAGAGGACTTCTTCCTCGACATACCCTTTCACGAAAGTCCCCGTGCCGGAATTCTGGCTCTTTGCGTAGGTCCGCCCTAATTCATAAACCCGCAGATCCAAAGTCCCCTGATTTGCGTTGTGTGCGACTGTCTGGAGCGCCGAGTAGACCATGCTGGGCCTGAGAGCCGAAAGGTCTTTGCTGATAGGATTCTTAACTTCGACGAGCCGCGGCCACCCTGTTCGGAGCGTCTCCGCGTCAAGGAGGCTATTTGTGACGATCTCGCTGAAGCCCATTCCCTCCAGTGCATCCCTCAGCATCGCTGAGCCTGATGGAAGGAAAGGCTTGCGGGAAAAATCAATCGTCGAGACCATTTTATCCTCAATCGACGAATACCCGGCCCTTCGCGCGATCTCCTCGACAAGGTCTATTTCCCCCTCAATGTCCGGCCGAAACGTCGGAATCGTGCACGAGAAAATGTCTCCTCCCTTTGACTGAGTGCGAATGCCTATCGGAGTCAGCAGCTTCGGGATATCACTGGCAACAAAGGAGGAACCAAGCACACGGTTGACATGAGCAACGCGAAGGCGGACCCTCCCTTCTTTGATCTTCCGCGGATAGACATCGACAGCTCCAGAAATGACTGTTCCCCCTCCCAACTCTGCGAGCAGCGCAGCAGCGCGATCGGCTGCTGCCCTTGTTCCGTTCGGATCCGTTCCCCTCTCGAACCTGTACGAAGCATCGGTCGACTTCCCAAGTTTCCGCGCCGTCCGCCGAATGCCGCGCTTCTCGAAAAAGGCGCTCTCGATAAGAACCGAGCGCGTAGCTTCTGTGATTTCCGAATTCGCCCCGCCCATGATCCCCGCGATAGCTACCGGCTTTTTGCCGTCGCAAATCATGAGTGCTTTGCCGTCGAGCTGGTGATCCACCCCGTCAAGAGTCCGGAAACGTTCACCCTCGGCCGCATCGCGGACGACGATTTTCTTTGCTTCGAGGCGATCGAAGTCGAACATGTGGAGAGGCTGGCCGTACTCGAGCATGACGAAATTTCCCACGTCGACGACATTGTTGACCGGGCGGAGTCCGCAGGTTGTAAGGTAGGAATTCAGCCATGAGGGCGATGGAGCAACCGCAATGCCCGTCACAAGTCTCGCCGTGTACCGAGGACAGGCATCGGGATTCTTCACTTCGATGCCGACAGCTTTCGAGATGGGCAGCTTCTTGTCTTCGCGGAGCGATACGTCCGGTAAGCGAAGGGAGCGGTCAAGTGACGCCGCCACCTCGCGTGCGATACCGATGTGGCTCAGACAATCAGGTCTGTTTGGAGTGACCCCGATCTCGTAGGCAATATCGTCGATTCCGAGGTACTCAGCGAGCGGAGTCCCTGGTTTTGCAGCGGGATCCAGCACGAGTATCCCCGCCGAGTCCGTACCGAGTCCGAGCTCGTAGGACGAACAGATCATTCCAGAAGACTCGACTCCGCGGATGCTGACCTTTGCAAGGACAAACGGCTTCCCATCCGGGTCATGCTGATTCTTCGGGACCGTCGCTCCGGGCAAACCCACAGCCACTTTTTGCCGCGCCGAGACGTTGGGAGCACCGCAGACCACCTGCACGCCGGTGCCCTCCGTCCGTCCCGCTGACTCGACCCGGACGACGCAGACCGAGAGCTTGTCCGCGTTCGGATGCTTATTGACGGAGAGAACTTCTCCCACAACGAAGCCGTCGTACTTCTCCCCGAGTCGTTCGATCCCCTCCACTTCCAAACCCGCGGAAGTCAGCAGATCGGACAATCGGTCAGAGCTAATTTTCAGTTGAACGTATTGGGATAACCACTTGTGTGATATGCGCATAATCCGTTCGCCTAGAACTGCTTTAGGAACCTCATGTCGTTCTCAAAAAGAAGTCGAATGTCCGTTACGCCCAGCCTCAACATCGTTGTGCGTTCGATTCCGACGCCGAACGCGAAGCCGGTGTACTTTTCCGGATCGTACCCCACGTTTCTCAGAACGTTAGGATGAACCATCCCGGCTCCGAGAATTTCGAGCCATCCCGACTGCTTACAGACGCGACACCCGGCACCGGAGCACAAGAAGCATGTAATGTCCATCTCGAGGCTCGGCTCCGTGAAGGGGAAAAAGCTCGGGCGAAATTTGTACTTGATATCCTGACCGTAGAACTGGCGGGCAAAAGCGACCAAGGTCCCTTTCAGCTCGCTGAAACTGACGTTCCGGTCGACATAGAGCCCTTCAATTTGATGGAAGAGGCAATAGCTTCGCGCACTGATCGCCTCGTTCCGATAAACCCTGCCAGGCATGACAACCCGGATTGGCGGGCGGCTTTTTTCCATGACCCGTATCTGGACCGGAGAAGTATGCGTCCGCAGCAGCACATCATCCGCGATGAAAAAGGTATCCTGCATATCCCGCGCAGGATGGTCCGGCGGGAAATTGAGCGCCGCGAAATTGTGGTAGTCGTCTTCGATTTCGGGCCCGTCGGCAATGCTGAAACCCATGGAAACGAAGATTCGTTGAAGGTCGTCGAGAGTCTGCGTGATAGGGTGCCTTGAACCGATCTTCACTCCTCTTCCCGGAAGACTCAGGTCGATCTGTTGGGCGTCAGCGATCGATCCTACCTCAAGTTTTGTCTGAGCCTCACTGAAGGTATTCTCGACCTCAGATCTGAGGGCGTTTAATTCTTTTCCAAGAGAGGGTTTCTCTTCCACCGGGACTGTTTTGAGATCGTCGAAGAGCTCGCCCACTCTTCCTTTTCGGGCCAGGAATTCGACGCGGAATTTCTCGAGGTCCTCCTTTGAACGAAGAATCGAAGCAGCGTTGGTCGCATCGGTGCGTATCGCGGCGATCTTGCGAAGAAGCTTGTCGGCTGGTTCTGACATGGCCGGGAGCAGAAGGTGTGTGAAAAAACACAACTTCCCGCAACCGCCGCAGACGCGGGGCTGCGGGAAGGGTTTTCGGGGATTACGCCTTGATGAACTTTACGATTTCGGCAAAGGCATCAGGGTTCTCAACGGCAAGTTCGGCAAGAACCTTGCGGTTGATATCGACCTGCTTCTTGTGAAGTCCGTCGATAAGTTTCGAGTAGCTTAGCCCGTGCAGCCTTGCTGCGGCATTGATACGGGCGATCCAAAGCTGTCGGAAAGTTCTCTTTTTGGCTTTGCGATCTCTGTAGGCAAATTGGTAGCCTTTGTCGACGCTGTGCTTTGCTACCGTCAGCACCTTGCTTCTCGCACCCCAGTAGCCTTTCGCTTCCTTCAGGATCCTTTTGCGACGGCGGTGGGAGGCAACTTTGTTCTGCGAACGTGGCATAGTTGCTCTTGTCTCCTTAGGTGAACAGGTTCAGTGAGTTATGGATTAAGATCTTACATTACAAGCAGCCGCTTGATTCGGGGCTCATCGGAGGGTGCGATCAACCCCGGACGGCGAAGATGACGCTTTCGCTTCGTCGATTTGCTCGTCAGGATGTGTCTCCGGTTCATTTTGTGACGCTTGATCTTTCCGGAGGCGGTGACCCGAAACGATTTGCGAGCGCTGCGGTGTGATTTCATCTTTGGCATGGGAATCCTTCAACCTTGTGCTGGTTTTGTTTCTTGAATTGTCTTCTCCTGCTTCGCTTTTGCCAACTTATCGGGTGCATAAAAGATGATCATATGACGTCCCTCCATGTGGAGAGGCTGATCAACTTTGGCGACCGCCAGAAGTCTCTCGCTGAGCCGGTTCAGGAGGCTTTCCCCCTGGTCTTTGTAGGTGATCTCGCGTCCCTTGAAGACGACGGTGGCCTTCACTTTGTGCCCGTCGGCAATGAACTGAAGCGCGTGTTTTGCCTTGAACTCAAAGTCATGGACATCCGTGTTCGGGTGGAATCGAAGTTCCTTTACGAGGCTCACATGCTGATGCTTCTTCTGCATCTTTTCTTTCTTCTGGAGCTCGTACTTGTACTTGCCGAGGTCCATGATCTTGCAGACCGGGGGTTGGGCATTCGGCACAACCTCGATAAGATCCCTCCCCTTCTGCTGGGCGAGAGTGATCGCCTCGCGGGGGGACATCACACCGAGCTGTTTTCCGTTGTCATCGATCACGCGAACCTGTGGCACGCGGATCTCGTCGTTAATGCGAGGGCCCTTACTTTTGATGCGAGTATCTCCTATGTCGTGATGGTTTTCTCTTCAATTTCCCGCTCCATGGCAGGAAGCAGTTCATCGATGGCGACGCTCCCCGTATCCCCTTTCTTGTGCCGCCGCACCGAGACGGTTCCCGCAGCGGCCTCTTTGTCGCCGACGACAAGCATGTACGGGACTTTCTTGAGTTCCCAATCGCGGATCTTGTATCCGATCTTCTCATTCCTATCGTCGAACTCAACCCTGATCCCCGCGGCCTTGAGTCTCTCCGCAACGTTCCGTCCGTATTCAGCCTGGGCATCGGTGATAGGAAGAACCGCGGCCTGCACGGGCGTCAGCCATAGAGGGAAATCGCCCGCAAAATGTTCGATGAGGATCCCTATGAATCTCTCAATCGAGCCGAATGGAGCCCTGTGGATGATCACCGGCCGGCGTTTCTGGCCGTCGCTTGCGGTGTATTCGAGCTCGAAGCGCTCGGGCATCACGTAATCCACCTGAACCGTTCCCAATTGCCAGGTTCTGCCGATGGCGTCCTTCACCATGAAGTCGATCTTCGGTCCGTAGAACGATGCCTCGCCCAGTCCGATGAAGTAGGTGAGGTGCATCTCGTCCGCAACTTCCTTGATCTCCCTCTGAGCCTGCTCCCAGAACGCAAGCTCTCCGCCGAACTTATCGACATTCTTGTCGTCGCGGAACGAGAGGCGCGTCGTCACTTCCATCCCAAACGTTCGAAAGACAAGCTGTGTGAGCTCGACAGTCCGAACAATCTCACCCTTAAGCTGATCGTGCGCGCAATAGATATGCGCGTCGTCTTGCGTGAAGCCCCTCACGCGGGTCAGTCCGTTCATCTCTCCCGATTGCTCATACCGGTACACGGTGCCGAATTCGGAGAGGCGTATCGGCAGGTCACGGTACGAGCGGGGCTTCGCGGCATAGATCTGATGATGATGGGGGCAATTCATCGGCTTGAGAAGGAATTGCTCCCCGCTCTCCATCGAGATCGGAGCAAACTGCGAATCTTTGTAGTACGGATAATGACCTGATGTTTTATACAGCTCCAGGTTCGCAATATGCGGAGTGACAACGGGGAGATAACCCCGCTTCCGCTGCTCTTCTCTGAGGAACCGTTCAAGAGTTTCCCGGATGATCGTCCCCTTCGGCATCCAGAGAGGAAGTCCGCTCCCGACTTTCGGTGTCAGGAGGAAGAGCTCCATTTCCGTTCCGATCTTCCTGTGATCCCGCCGTTTGGCCTCTTCAAGCCGGAAGAGGTAATCGTCGAGCTCCTGCTTGGTCGGGAAGGTGATGCCGTAGATCCGCTGCAGCATCTTGTTCTTTTCGTTGCCGCGCCAGTATGCTCCGGCAACATTCATGAGCTTAATGTATTTGATCTTCCCGGTTGAAGGGATATGAGGACCGTAGCACAGGTCCGTGAAGCCCCCCTGATGATACATGCTGATCGACTGGCCTTTGAACTCGTTCAGGAGCTCAAGCTTGTACTGATCTCCCTTCTTTGTGAAATACTCCACCGCTTTTTCCCACGGCACTTCCTCACGACGGTACGGAACATCCCGATGCGACAGCTCGCGCATCTTTTCCTCGATCTTACTCAGGTCCTCGTTCGTGAGCGAATGTTCCCCCATGTCGATATCATAGTAGAAGCCGTTCTCGATGGAAGGACCGATTCCGAACTTCGTTCCGGGGAAAAGAGCCTCGATCGCCTCGGCCATGAGATGGGCGGAACTATGCCAGTAGGTCGACTTCCCTTCAGGGGAGTCCCAGGTATTAATGACGATCGCTGCGTCGCGGGTAATCGGACGGGCAAGATCCCACACCTCGCCGCCGACGGAAACCGAAAGAGCATTTTTGGCCAATCCCCGGCTGATGCTTTCGGCGATCTGAGCGCCGGTGATGCCGCTCTCAACCTCTTTCTTCGAACCGTCCGGATATGTCAGAGTAATCTGGGGCATTCTTGCCTGTAGACAAAAAACAAAAAAATCGGAGCGAGCAATCTCCGATGTGCTTGGTGCCAACACCTCATCCAATAACGCAATGAGTCACTTCCAGTGGTTGCTCCTTTTTAATCAAATACAAAATAAGGAAATACGTTTAGAAATGCAACTCAAATGGGAGGTTTCAACGGCTGGATGCCCGCGATGATGCCTGCCTGAGCGTCATCCGGTCCTGCCGGACCCTTGAGGAACGTCAACCCCGGAAACTCCAATGAGCTACAGGTTCGCGAGGATGAATTCAGTCATTAAGGTATAAAGATGGAGCCGGGTCATCCCTCCGTAGATTCCGTGGTTCTTGTCCGGATAAAACATTACCGAAAACTGCTTATTTGCCTCCTCAAGGGCGGACACAAGATCTGCGGAGTTCTGGAAATGAACGTTGTCATCGCTCGTCCCATGGATGAGGAGGAACTTCCCCTTGAGCTTCGAGGCGGACCAAAGAGTCGAGCTCCTGCGATACCCCTCGGGATTGTCCTTTGGAGTCCCCATATACCTTTCCGTGTAGATATCGTCGTAGAACCGCCAGTCCGTCACCGGAGCGACCGCGATCGCGAGTTTGAAATAGTCGGCTCCGTTGAGGATCGTCATGGCGGATGTATAGCCGCCGTAACTCCACCCCCAGATTCCGATCCGTTTGCCGTCGACGTACGGCAGAGAAGCAAGGTACTTTGCCCCTTCGATTTGATCACGGACCTCCCAGTCACCGAGGTCCTTGTAGCCGATCTTTTTGAAAGCAGCTCCTCTCCCGCCGGTTCCCCGATTGTCCACCATAAATATGAGGTAGCCCTTCTCCGTCAGATATGTGTACCAAAGGGCATCCGATGACCTTCCCCAGCTGTCGAGTACCACCTGCGATCCGGGGCCGCCGTAGGTGTACACCAGCACCGGATACCGCTTTGTCGAATCGAAGTTCGCGGGAGTCATGAGAGAAGCGTTCAGAGTGACCCCATCCGAGGTGTTGAAACGCAGGAAGCGTGTTGTCCCCATTCCAAGTTCGCGGTAAAGGCCTGTATCCGGCGGGATGACCCGCGAAACGACTCTCCCGCTGTTGTCATCGACCGTGATTTCATGGGGAGTGCGGACGTCGGAGAATGTATCGAGATAGTACTTGTACGTCGGGCCGAAGCTCGCAGAGTGTAATCCGGGGCGGGTCGTGAGCCGCTCCTTTCGCTTTCCATCCAACCCGATGCGGTAAATGTGGCGCTCGAGGGGAGAGACCTCCGTCGAGGAGTAGAACACGGTCGAAGAAGTTTCGTCGACTCCGTACAGCGATTCGACCTCCCACTCTCCCTTCGTGATGGCCCCAATGAGTTTGCCGCTGTTCTCGTAAAGGTAAAGGTGCCGGAAGCCACTCCGTTCCGAGGGCCACACGAATCTGCCGCTCCGGAGAAAAGTCAAATCATTTGTCACCTCCACCCATTTCTGATCGGTTTCCGTCAGGACGATCCGCGTCTTCCCCGAGCGAGCGTCGGCATAGAGTAGTTCGAGCGTGTCTTGTCCACGGTTGAGGCGTTGAATCGCGAGCGTCTCCGGATCGAGGGTCCATTGAATTCTCGGAATATACGTATCGTCGTTTGTACCGAGATCCATCCATTGTCTATGCTTCGTCAAGAGATCGATCACACCGATGCGGACAATCGAGTTCGGGTCTCCCGACTTCGGATATCTCATGCGGATCAACTCCGGGTGGACTGAATCCCACTCGGTGATAGTGTATTCCGGAACACGCGTCTCATCGAGGCGCCAGAATGCGATGTGTTTACCGTCGGGCGACCAGCGCCATCCGTCGGAGATTTCGAACTCCTCCTCGTACACCCAATCGAATTTGCCGTTGATGATATGCTCGGCGCCATCGTTTGTCAGAGCCTCCTCGGCTCCGGTCTTGAGATCGATCGTATAAATGTTATTGAGTCTGACCAGCCCGACCATTTTTCCATCCGGCGAGAATTTGACGTTGTACTGCGGATCGGGGACATTCGTCAGCCTTCTGAAATCGTGAGACCGGAGATCGTAAAGGAACAGATTCCCGGCCGGCGTGAGGCGGGAAAGATACTCCCGTTCAGGCGGCGCAGAGATAAAGAGGATTTGAGTTTCGCCAGGGGACCATTGGTACGAAGTGAAACGGAACGGCGGGTCATCGGCGCGTAGTTTCAGGGACTTCGTGTTGACGATCATCGTCTTCGATCCGCTGGGAGCGTCGGCGATATAGACGTTGGTCGACTTCGACGCGGTGTCTCTCTCGATGTAGGAGTACCGCCTGCCGTCATTCAGCCAATGAACGCCCGAAAGGGTTTTCGGAGCGAATTTCCCGGACGCGAAGATATCCTTGAGGCTCAGGGTTTCATGGGGCGCTTGTGCCGCGGCGAGGCTGAGCATCAGGAGAGTGAGGACCACAAGGGGGACGATTTCAGTTCTTCGTCGCATCGAAGTCACCTCTAAGCGTTATTGTATCGTACGACAAGGCTGTTCCTCCGATCCGACCATTGCCGGGGACGGGTTGAAGTCATCGAAGGTCGATCGGGTTGGGGAAGAAGAGTCTCGAACACGGAAAGAGTGGGAAGGGTCATCGCGCTGCAGAAGCTGCCCGGTTAATGCCCGT
>DATJQP010000045.1:0-38276 GCA_035505655.1 Bacteroidota bacterium | reverse complement strand
AGGTGGTCTGATTCGATCTCGGGGAGAACATTCGAAAACCGTAATCCGGCAAACTGGGGGGAGATCCTGGGTGAGTTTCCGAAGTCGACGAGGGAAGATGTCGATCTGGCCGTGAAGTCTGCACGGAAGGCTTTCGAATCGTGGCGCCTTGTCCCCGCTCCGCGGCGCGGCGACATCATGCGCAAGGTGGGCGATCTTCTCGTTTCCAGGAAGGAAGAGATTGCCCGCGAGATGACCAGGGAGATGGGGAAAGTCCTCCAGGAAACGCGCGGCGATGTGCAGGAGGGAATCGACACCGCATACTATGCGGCTTCCGAGGGGAGACGGCTTTTCGGTCACACTGTTCCTTCCGAACTACCCGACAAGTTTGCGATGGCGATTCGCGTTCCGGTCGGTGTCGCGGGAATTATCACCCCGTGGAACTTTCCGATGGCGATTCCCACCTGGAAAATCTTTCCGGCGCTTCTCTCAGGGAATACTGTAGTCTTCAAACCCGCAACCGACACGCCGCGAACCGCCACGACGCTCGTCGAAATACTCCTCGATGCGGGTATTCCCGAAGGAGCAGTGAACCTCGTCCACGGATCCGGCGCCGAGGTCGGTCATGCGATTGCCGTGCACCCGGAGATCGATCTCATCTCGTTTACCGGCTCGACGGACGTCGGGAGGACCATCCAACGAAATGCAAGCGACACGCTCAAGCGGGTGTCGCTCGAGCTGGGAGGCAAGAATGCCCAGATTGTCACGGACGACGCCGACCTCGACCTTGCGCTCGACGGTGTCCTCTGGGGTGCATTCGGAACGACGGGCCAGCGATGCACGGCGACGAGCCGGCTCATCCTCCACGAGAAGATCTACGCCGAATTCATTTCGATGCTTGTCGACAGGACCGGGAAGCTGAAGCTTGGCGACGGCCTTCTGCCGGGAACCGACGTCGGGCCTTGCATCAACGAGCCCCAGCGGGAAGTTGTTCACGGTTACGTCGAAGTCGGCCGGAAAGAGGGAGCCCGGCTTCTCATCGGGGGGCACCCGGCACAAGGGGGAGAACTCGACAAGGGATGGTTCTACGAGCCGACGATCTTTGGCGACGTCACGCCGGAGATGCGGATTGCCAGAGAGGAGATCTTCGGACCTGTCCTTTCGGTGATCAGAGCCCGATCGCTCGATGAGAGCGTATCGATTCTCAACGACACGCCGTATGGGCTCTCCTCGTCGATCTACACGAGGGATGTCAACAAGGCCTTCAGGGCGATCCGCGACATCCGCGCAGGCATCACATATATCAACGTGCCGACGATCGGGGCCGAGGCCCATCTGCCGTTCGGCGGCGTCAAGCAGACGGGCAACGGGCATCGCGAAGGTGGGTGGACGGTTTACGACTTTTTCACCGAGTGGAAGTCCGTCTATGTCGACTACAGCGGCAGACTCCAGCGGGCGCAGATAGACAACTATTGATATCTCCGTGGTGGCACACCTCTACACTGTTTCGCTCTACGAGCATCAGGAATTCTTCTGATGGAGAACGTGGTCATTTCTTCCCGCGCTCCCATCAACCTGAGACCATGGAGGTATGTCATGTCAGCAACCACAGGTTCGACGCGACGTCGCTTTTCATCGTCCGCGACGCCCAAATCCGCTCCACGAATCGCCAGAACTCCCAATCGTTCGACGGGCCGCATTGCCATCCTTCCCGCAGATGTCCATCGCGTTCTTGCGCGACGCATGCTCATCGACGGATTTGAATTCGTCGTCGACCTTCGGAAAAGCCGGGGGTGCCGCATCGTTGATGCGATCTCCGGGAAGAGTTATCTCGACTTCTTCTCGTTTTTTGCCTCCTCAGCCGTGGGGATGAATCATCCGAAACTCACCGAAGAGACCTTCCTGCGGGAATTGGGACGGGCGGCAGTCAACAAGCCCTCGAACTCGGATGCTTTCACCGTAGAGCTCGCCGAATTTGTTGATACTTTTTCACGCGTTCTGCAGCCAGACTATCTGCCGCATCTGTTCTTCATCGACGGAGGAGCACTTGCGGTCGAGAACGCGGTGAAGACGGCGTTCGATTGGAAGGTGAGGAAAAACTTCCGGAAGGGATACCGGGAGGAGCGGGGGCAACAGATCATTCATTTCAGAAGGGCATTCCACGGTAGAAGCGGCTACACGTTGTCGATGACAAATACGGATCCTGTCAAAACCGATTACTTCCCGAAATTTGCGTGGCCGCGAATTCATAATCCAGCCGTCAGATTCCCTCTCACCGAAGAACATCTCGCCGAGGCAATGAAAGAGGAAGAACTCGCTCTCCGTCAGATCAGGGAAGCGATCGCAAAGAATCCGGACGACATTGCCGGCCTCATCATTGAGCCGATTCAGGCTGAAGGGGGTGACAATCATTTCCGCAAGGAGTTCTTCGGAGCGCTTCGTCAGGTGTGCGATGAGTCGGATATTCTCCTGATCTTCGACGAAGTGCAGACCGGCGTTGGGTTGACGGGGAAAATGTGGGCTCACGAATATTTTGTCCGTCCGGACATTATGGCGTTCGGGAAGAAGACACACGTCTGTGGGTGCATGGCGGGCTCTCGCGTTGACGAGGCGGAGGAGAACGTTTTTCAAAAGAGAGGCCGCATCAACTCGACGTTTGGCGGGAACCTCGTCGACATGGTCCGGTTCAGAAGGATCATGGAAATTATCGCCGAAGAGCGGCTTGTGGAAAACGCTGCGGTGAACGGTCAGCTTTTGCTTGAGGAACTCAGCGGCCTCGCGGGGGAGTTCCCATCCATGGTCGGCAATGTACGCGGAAGGGGGCTGATGTGCGCCATGGACCTCGAGTCTCCCGGCTTACGGGATGAGCTTCGCCGGAAGGCGTACGCGATGGGGCTCATTATCATCGGTTGCGGTGAGCGGACGATCCGCTTCCGACCCCCGTTGATCGTCGCCAAGGGAGAAGTCCAGGAGGGAATTTCGATTATTCGGTCCGCGTTGGAAGTATTGAGCACGGAGCATACGTAAGGAGAAGAGGTATGGAAACAAGCACGCACGTCGCCGACGGCACGGAACTGCATCTCAACACCGATCTCGTCCGCAAGATGCTCGTGGACTTTGTCCGAGATCAGATCCGGAACGCAGGGTTCTCAAAAGCGGTGGTCGGACTCTCCGGCGGAATCGACTCCGCCGTTTCGGCCTACCTCTCCTGCGAGGCGCTCGGGAAAGAGAACGTCCACGCGGTCCTGATGCCTTACAGGACGAGCAGCCCCGAAAGCACTCAGGATGCGGAACTTATTGTCAGGGAGATCGGAATTCATTCCGAGATCGTGGATATTACTCCGATGGTGGAGCCATTGTTCACTTCCCAGAAGATCACCGACAATGTCCGGCGCGGGAACGTTATGGCACGGATGAGGATGATCGTTTTATACGATCGTTCTTTGCTCCACAAGGCGCTCGTCGTGGGGACTTCAAACAAAACCGAAACGATGCTGGGATACGGGACTCTCTTCGGCGACATGGCGTGCGCGTTGAATCCCCTCGGTGACCTGTACAAATCCCAGATATGGCAGCTTGCCGAGGCGCTCGGCGTCCCCAAGAAGATCATCGACAAAAAACCGACGGCCGATCTGTGGCAGAATCAAACGGACGAGGGGGAGCTGGGATTCTCCTACAAAGATGTCGACCGCCTTCTCTACTACATGATTGACGAACGCCGGACCGATGACGAGCTGATCTCAATGGGGATTTCGCGGAGATTCATCTCGGACATCAGGAAGAAGGTCTCACAGAACCAGTTCAAGCGACGCCCTCCGGTCATCGCGAAGATCTCACAGCGGACGGTAAACGTCGATTTTCGGTATGTTCGGGATTGGGGAATCTAAAGGATGAGCGAAGAAATCACCGGGGCCACGCTCTACATCGTTCCGACGCCCATCGGGAATCTCGAGGACATCACGTATCGGGCCGTGAAAATTCTCGCAGGCGTCGACCTCATTGCCGCCGAGGATACACGGACGACGAAAGTCCTGCTCGATGCTTACAAGATACAGCGGCCTCTGATGAGCTTTTTCAGTCAGAACGAATCGGTGAGGGTGCCTCAGATTCTCGGCAGGCTGAAAGAAGGACTTTCCGTTGCCCTGGTTTCCGATGCCGGGACCCCGGGCATCTCCGATCCCGCGTATTCAATCATCACGGCGTGCATCGGTGAGGGGATCCGCATCGTTCCCTTGCCCGGCCCGACCGCGTTCGTCCCGGTCCTTGTGGCGAGCGGGTTTCCGACTCACTCATTCGCTTTCGAAGGCTTTCTTCCTCACAAGAAGGGGAGGGCGACGAAGCTCGGTGAGCTGAAGGATGAAGCCCGCACAATCGTCCTCTACGAGTCTCCCCACAGGATTTTGAAAACACTTGATGATCTCAAGAATGCACTCGGCGACCGTGAGGCGGTTGTGGGGCGGGAAATGACCAAGAAGTTCGAAGAAATTCTGCGCGGGAGCCTCTCGTCCATTCATGCGACCTTGTGCGCCAAAGCGATCAAAGGGGAGTTCGTTATAGTCCTTGCAGGATCCCAATCCTAGCATTGGCGATTGGGTCTTTTGGATAGGCCCGAAATCTGCGGGTATCGCGACCGCTTCAGGAGGGTCATTCCAAAAGTACCCTGAAGGGGAATCCAACCTATTCATTACCTCCGGCCTCGGATAACCCTACTGATCTCGATAAATCACGCTTGACATTTCTTCTTCCCTTTCTTATATTAGCACTCAAGATGAGTGAGTGCTAATATGTTTGGCCATCCTAACCGATTTAATCACAACAAGTTATTCAAAACTACCCAATCTCAAGGAGGTTCTCTATGAAATTGCATCCCTTGGCTGACCGAATCGTGGTAAAGCCAGCCGCAGCGGAAGAGAAAACTAAGGGAGGTATTATCCTGCCCGACACTGCCAAAGAGAAGCCCGTCTGGGGCGAAGTCATCGCGGCCGGTCCTGGAAAGACGACCGACGAAGGAAAGAAGGTGCCGATGGAAATAAAGGTGGGGGATAAGGTTTTGTATGGAAAGTATTCCGGCACCGAGGTGACCGTGGATGGCGAAGAGGTTCTCATCATGCGCGAAAGCGATGTCTTCGCGATCATGCCGAAGTAAATGACATTCTGACCATTCAATTCTCTAAAGGAGCATAACATCTATGGGAGCAAAAATCATTCAGTACGACGTTGATGCCCGTGCCGCGTTGAAACGCGGTGTCGATCAACTTGCAAACGCGGTCAAAGTGACGCTCGGCCCGAAGGGCCGGAATGTCGTCATCGACAAAAAGTTCGGCGCCCCGACCGTCACGAAGGACGGCGTCACGGTGGCGAAGGAAATCGAACTCGAAGATCCGATCGAGAATATGGGCGCACAAATGGTGCGTGAAGTCGCGTCAAAGACCTCCGACGTCGCCGGCGACGGGACGACCACCGCGACCGTTCTTGCCCAGGCTATTGTCCGTGAAGGGCTCAAGAACGTCACTGCCGGCGCGAACCCGATGGATCTTAAGCGCGGTATCGACCTCGCCGTCACAAGGGTTATCGAGGAGCTCAAGAAGGTGAGCCGCCCGGTTGAAGGAAAGAAGGAAATTGCCCAGGTCGGCGCAATCTCCGCGAACAACGATGCCACGATCGGAAGCCTTATCGCTGATGCGATGGAAAAGGTTGGCAAAGACGGTGTCATCACGGTCGAAGAAGCGAAGGGTACCGAGACCCTCATGGATGTCGTCGAGGGTATGCAGTTCGACCGCGGTTACCTCTCGCCGTACTTCGTCACCGATGCAGACACGATGGAAGCGGTGCTCGAGGATCCGCTCATCCTCATCCACGACAAGAAGATCAGCTCGATGAAGGACCTTCTTCCTATTCTGGAGAAGGCGGCGCAATCCGGACGGTCGATGGTCATCATCGCCGAAGAAGTCGAAGGAGAAGCGCTCGCGACCCTCGTCGTGAACAAGATCCGCGGTACTCTCCGCGTCGTTGCGGTGAAGGCCCCGGGATTCGGCGATCGACGGAAGGCAATGCTCGAAGATATCGCGGTCCTCACGAACGGAACCGTGATCTCGGAAGAGAAAGGGTTCAAGCTCGAGAACGCCACCCTCTCCTACCTTGGAACGGCAAAGAAGGTCGTCGTCGACAAGGACAATACGACGATCGTTGAAGGAGCCGGCAAAAAGGATGAAATCAAGAAGCGGATCAACGAGATCAAAGGGCAGATCGACAAGACGACCTCCGATTACGACAAGGAGAAGCTCCAGGAACGCCTTGCGAAGCTGTCGGGCGGCGTGGCGGTGCTGAAGATCGGCGCTTCGACCGAAGTGGAAATGAAAGAGAAGAAGGCGCGCGTCGAGGATGCGCTCCATGCCACCCGCGCTGCGGTCGAGGAAGGAATCGTCCCCGGCGGCGGAGTCGCCTATCTCCGGTCCATCACGAAGCTCGATGAAGTGAAAACGGCGAACGAGGACCAGAAGACCGGCGTCGAGATCATCAAGCGGGCGCTCGAGGAGCCGATCCGTCAGATCGTCGCGAACGCAGGGCTCGAAGGCTCCGTCGTCGTCGACAAGGTGAAGGGCGGTCAAGGGAACTTCGGCTTCAACGCGGCAAGCGAGAAGTACGAGAACCTTGTGGAATCCGGCGTCATCGACCCGACGAAGGTGACCCGAATCGCAATCGAGAACGCGGCGAGCGTTGCCGCGCTTCTTCTCACGACCGAGACGACCATCGTCGAGAAGCCGGAAGAGAAGAAGCCCATGCCGGCAATGCCTCCCGGCGGCGGAATGGGTGACATGTACTAAGATGAACCGACAGGGTCGTCACGACCTGTCGCAGTGCGCTCGACGATCCCCGGCAGCTTCACGGCGGCCGGGGATTTTTATTTCCAGCGGAAATGGCTATATTGCGGATCATCAACGGAAGTCCGGGCACGAATAATCCTCCGGAGTCGTCTCATGGCATCCCAACCCGATCACGCAGCAAGAATCAGGAGCATCCAATCGGCGCTCAAGGAATACCGGCTCGACGGATGGCTTCTCTATAATTTTCGTCAGTCGAACGTGTTCGCGTCGAAGCTTCTTCAGCTCCCCCCTCACCTCACTCAGATGCGACGCTACTTCTACCTGATCCCCGCCGAGGGGGAACCGCAGAAGCTGGTTCATGGCATAGAGCAATACAATCTGGACCACCTGCCGGGATCGAAGACTGTCTACGTGAGCTGGCAGTCCTTGCAGGATGGTCTTCGCAAAGCGTTGACGGGGAAAAAGAAGGTCGCGATGGAGTATTCTCCTCAGAATTCGATCCCGTACGTATCAAAAGTTGATGCCGGGACGGTGGAATTGGTCCGCGGCCTGGGCGCGGAGGTGGTTTCATCCGCGGATGTCGTGCAGTACTTCGAAGCCCGCTGGACGGAGGAGCAGCGCGCCGACCAGTTTGAGACGTCGCGGATCATGCGTCAGACCGTTGACGTGGCGTTCGGCTACATCGGTGAGCAACTAAGAGCCGGTCGCAAGGTGACTGAATATGACGTCCAGCAGAGGATGCTGAAGTTCTTTGAGGAAAACGACCTTGTCGTCGACGACGCGCCGAATTGCTCGGTCAACGCGAATGCCGCGAATCCGCACTACGAGCCGACCAGGGAGATCAACACCGAGATCCGGAAAGGGGATTGTCTCCTCATAGACCTGTGGGCGAAAAAGAAGAAGCCCGGCTCGGTCTATTCGGACATAACATGGGTTGCGTTTGCCGGGCAGGCAGTTCCGGCGAAATACCAGTCTGTTTTTGAGATTGTTCGCGGCGCCCGCGACACCGCCGTGGACTTCCTGAAAAACGAGTTTGCGCACGGGCACAAAGTGCGGGGATGCGATGTCGACGACGTGACAAGGAAATACATTGCCGGAAAAGGGTACGGCGAGTATTTCATCCACAGAACCGGTCACAATATCGGCGAGGAGGTTCACGGGAACGGCGCCAACATCGACAATCTGGAAACGCATGACCAGCGAGAGATCATACCGGAAACATGCTTCTCGATCGAGCCGGGGATCTACCTGCCGGGCGAATTTGGCGTGCGTCTTGAGATCGACGTCTACGTTACGAAGGATCGGGCGATCATCATTCCCGGAGAGCCAATCCAGCAAGAGATCATAAAAATAGAATGTTGAATTCCGCATCTGCCATGAAGATACCTTCCCATACATCGGGTTACAAAGTACTCACACTGAGCCGGATCGGTAAACGGGCCATTCATTCCTTTACGCTCCTCGTACTGTTCCTTTTCCCCCTTTTCGCTCAGATGAATGGCGACGAACGGCAGGCATTCGGTTCGATCAACACCCAAGTCTTCCGGAGTCACTTGAACTTCCTCGCAGACGATCTCCTCGAAGGGAGAGGAACCGGTACGCGGGCAGATGCGCTCTGCCAGAAGTATCTTGCCACACAATTGGAGCTTCTCGGTCTGGAGCCGGGAGGGGAGAACGGAACATATCTTCAGCGAGTCCCGATTGTGGGGATGACCGCAGATCCTTCGATGGTCCTCGTCGCCCGTCGGGGCGAAAAGGAGGAGCGGTTCAAATTCAGGGAGGAATACATCGGCTTCTCCGGCGTCGAGAAGGAAGATGTATCGATCGACGGCCGTGAACTCGTTTTTGTCGGATTCGGAATTGTCGCACCGGAACAGAAATGGGACGATTACAAAGGGGTCGACGTTCGGGGGAAAGTGCTCCTGATGATGAACGACGAGCCGGCGAGCACCGACCCGAAATTCTTCGCCGGAAAGGCGCGCACGTACTACGGCAGGTGGACGTACAAATACGAAGTTGCAGCGGCAAAAGGTGCCGCCGGGGCGATCATCATTCACACGGACGCCTCCGCAGGATATCCCTTTCAGGTTGTGCAGACATCGTGGACGGGGGAGAACTTTTCGCTGGATAGCTCTTCCGCCAAGCCGATTGACCTGGAAGCCTGGCTCTCAGCGAGCGCAAGTGAGCGACTCGTCGCGATGGCGGGAAAGAACATTGCCGCGCTCATGAAAGCGGCGGAATCGAGGAGGTTCCACCCGGTTCCCCTTGGAATCCGGGTTTCAACTCAGATTCACAGCACGATCAGGCGCCTTACCACCGCGAACGTCGGAGGTCTCTTGCGAGGCTCCGATCCGGCACTTGCGAA
The DNA here is from genome assembly GCA_035505655.1 of Bacteroidota bacterium. GTDB lineage: Bacteria > Bacteroidota > Ignavibacteria > UBA10030 > UBA8401 > JAGVPT01. Next base: position 29,108 of record DATJQP010000045.1, on the reverse strand, counting down.
ACAGGTGGTGATCTACACTGCGCACTTCGATCATCTGGGCATCGTTCAGCCGGTCAACGGCGATTCCATCGACAACGGCGCGATCGACAACGCCTCCGGCGTCAGTATGGTCCTGACGCTCGCCGACGCGTTTGTTCACCTCGCGGAGCGGCCACGGCGGTCGGTTCTTTTCCTTCTTGTCGGAGGAGAGGAGGCAGGAACTCTTGGATCCGAGTACTTTGCCGCCCATCCGACATTTTTACCCGCGGAGATTGCGGCAGACATCAACATCGACGGAGTAAATGTCTACGGGGAGACGAGAGATATTTCGATGATCGGGATGGGGCGCTCGACGATCGACAAAGTGGCGGATTCGGCGGCTGCGGTCGCGGGATTCTCGGTCGTCCCGGATCAGTTTCCGGAGCAGGGCTCGTTCTACCGATCCGACCAATTCAGTTTTGCTCAGATAGGAATTCCCTCAGCGTATTTCGACCCCGGAATCGATTTTGTTGGCGAGCCTGCCGGATGGGGAGAGGCGATGGAGAACGGCTACAACGAGAAAGACTATCACCAGCCGAGCGATGAGATCCGCAAGGAGTGGACCTATGGGGGGACGATGCAGGAGGCAAAATTCTACTTCCACCTTGGCTATCTTCTCTCCAGAGCGCAGGAGATGCCTCGATGGAACAAGGGGGACGAATTCGAGTCGGTAAGACTCAAGGCGTTGAAGAACCGGCCTTAGTGCTCACCCGGGGGTTCGATCACACCTTCCGATGCCGCAAGACTCTCGTCCAGTGGACAATCTGCTTCTTCACTTCCTGCGGGGATGTGCTCCCTGAGCTCTTCTTGTGTTCGATGCTCGCGCGAGGATCGAGGAGGACGAAGAGGTCCTTTTCGATTTTCGGAGAGAATCGTTTCAGTTCTTCGAGCGAGATCTCATGCAGGCTCTTCCTGTGCTCGATCGCGTAGAGGACGATTTTTCCCGTGATCGCATGCGCCTCACGGAATGCGATGCCCCGCTCGGCAAGATAGTCGGCAATCTCCGTTGCGGTGAGGAAATCGTTTCGGAGTTCCTTTTCGAACCGCTCCTTCTCGAATTTGGTATGGACGAGGATATGCGAGAAGATGAAGAGGCACTGCCGCGTTGTCGCGGTGGCATCGAAGAGGGGGGCCTTGTCTTCCTGCATATCCCGGTTGTAGGCGAGCGGAAGCCCCTTCATGAGCGTCAGCACCGCCACAAGATCGCCGTAGACCCTGCCGGCTTTACCCCGCACCAACTCCGCCATGTCGGGGTTTTTCTTCTGCGGCATGATGCTGCTCCCGGTGGTGTAGGCGTCGTCTGTTCGTGCAAAGTCGAACTCACGGGAACTCCACAGGACAAGCTCTTCGGCGAACCGGCTGAGATGCGTCATCGTGACACTGCAGGCCGAGATGAACTCGATGAGGAAATCCCTGTCGCTCACCGCATCGATGCTGTTCTCGATGAGCGTCTCGAATTTCAGTTTCCTCGCGACCATGGCGCGATCGATCGGGTACGAGGTCCCGGCGAGGGCAGCGGCCCCAAGCGGCAGGCGGTTGACTCTCCGCGCGCAATCCTGAAACCGTTCGAAGTCCCGTTCGAACATCGAGACGTATGCCAGAAGATGGTGGGAGAGGTAGACGGGCTGGGCGCGCTGGAGATGAGTGTACCCGGGCATGAGGGTGTCGAAGTACCTCTCCGCCTTGTAGAGAAGCACACGCTGGAGCTGGATGATCAGTCGCTGCAGTTCGCGGATGGCGCCCCTGAGGTAAAGGCGTTCGTCAAGGGCAACCTGGTCGTTCCGGCTTCGCGCGGTATGGAGCTTGCCCCCGAGCGGCCCGACCTTCTGGATGAGGCGCTGCTCGATGGCCATATGGATGTCTTCGGCGTTCCACGAGAGATCGAGTTTGCCCGACTCGATTTCCACCTTGATCGCATTGAGTGCGCGGCGGATCCTCCGTGCTTCCGCCGGGGCGATGATCTTTGTCGCCGCGAGCATCTCGACGTGAGCGATGCTTCCCGCGATATCTTCCCGATAGAGCTGACGATCGAGCTCAATGGATGAGGAGAACTTCAGCGCGATTTCCGAGAGCGATTCCCGAAATCTCCTGGCCCACAACGGAGTTTCTTTTGCCATAGGACCTCCTGCCAGATCACATCACAATAAAAAAGCCTGACGCCCGGACGGCGTCAGGCGGAAGAACAATAGAGAGCGGTGCTATTCGCGGACGACCCAGACTTTCGCCTTGGCGCTCACTTTCGAGTGCAGCTTCACCGGAACCTCGAAGATCCCGAGAGTCTTGATCGGCTCCTCAAGCTCAATCGTTCGCTTGTCGACGGTGAATCCCTTCTCCTTCAGCGCATCGGCGATCATCTGGGAGGTGACGGAGCCGAAGAGTTTGTCGTCTTCACCGACCTTCATCGGGATCGTCACGGAAAGCTTCTCCAGCTCGACGCCGAGTTTCTCGGCCTCTTTGAATTGCTTCTGCTCCTGCCGTTCATGCTGCTTCTTCTCTTCATCGAGTGCCCGCAGGCTGCTCGGAGTCGCACGGTATGCGATGCTCCTGGGAATGAGGTAATTCCGCGCATACCCGTCCTTCACCGTGACCACCTCTCCGATCTTGCCAAGGCGCTCGAAGTCCTGCCGTAAAATCACTTTCATAGTTGCTCCATGATGCTTGAATGAAGTCGCGTTACTTGATGGCGTCGGAGACATACGGGAGCAGGGCAAGATGCCGTGCCCGCTTGATCGCCCTGACGAGCTGCCGTTGGTGCTTTGCGCAAGTCCCGGTGATGCGCTTGGGAATAATCTTCCCTTGTTCTGTGATGAAGCGGAAGAGCCTCTTTTCGTCTTTGTAATCAATGTAAATGTCTTTCGCATCGCAGAATCTGCAGGTGCGTTTCTTGCGAATGGCGCCCGAATCGCGCCTTTCGCGGCGGTCGTCTCCGCCTCTTCTGCCTTGGCCTGAATGGAACACGTTTTCTTCTCCTTTTCGTTAAATTCGTTCTGTAGTAACGGGATCGTGGTTTCGGGTCTGAGAATCAGACAACGACCTCGTTGACAGCCTGCGCGGCCGCCTGGGCCTTCTGTGCCGCGAGCGCGACTTCCCGCGCCTTGAGGGCCTTTTTGTCGAGCTGGATCGTCAGATGACGAACAACCTGTTCCTCCAGGTGAAAGTGACGTTCGAGCTTCGCAAGCAGGTCGCCCGGTGCCTTGAACTCAAAGAACGCGTAGAATCCGTTGTTCTTTTTGTCGATCGTGTAGGCCAGCCGCTTGCGGCCCCATTTTTCCGCGGATCGGATTTCTCCTCCGTTCTTGAGAACGACGTCTTTCACCTTTTCGATGACCGATTCGATCTGGGCATCGTCAAGCGCTGCGTTGACGATGAACGTCGATTCGTAGATCTTGTGTTCCTTTTCCAATGGTACTTCCTCCTATGGACGTGATGCGTTGGCTCCATCTCTCAGTGGATGGAGCAGGATGTTTCGGGCAAAGATTGACTTCATGGAGAGCTTGATCAGCCGCTAGACGGCAGGTCCCGTCGTCGAAGACTTGCCGGACGCTCCGGTCTCTTCTTCAGGTGACCGGTTGAAATTGTTCATTGCGAACTCGATCCCCCGTTCGATGTACGCTCTCGTCGCTTCAGCCGCCCTGGCCACCATCGCCTTCGCCGAGGCAGTCTCCGCCTCCTCGAAAGGGGAGAGAACATACGCCGCCATGAGATCCTTCCGGTCGGTCACGGGGCACGTCGGTCCCGCAATTCCCGCCCGGAGCCGGGGGATACGATCCGTGAGAAGATGTTCGATGACGGAGGCCATTCCGTTGTGGCCGCCGTCGCTTCCTTCAGGGCGAATCCTCAGCGTGCCGAGTGGAAGCTGAAAATCGTCGTAGACGATCAGGAATTGAGCGGGGCGGAGGTTGAAGTGCTCGGAAAGTTGCGCGACGGCGATGCCGCTTTCGTTCATGAACGTTGTAGGAAGCGCAAGACGGATCCCACGCTCGCCAACGGTGCGCTCTCCGGCCAGATACTCTCCATTTCCCTCACGCAACGGTATTCCCATCTCGCGCGCCACGGTCAAGATGACGTTGTAGCCCACATTGTGCCGCGTGGCCTCGTACGGTCTGCCGGGATTGCCGAGTCCCACGATGCACAACGCGTCGTGGCTCTCCTCGCTATCAAAGAACATCGTTGAAGACGGTTTGTGACCACGCTGGGGCCATAGGGTGTCGCGCGGTCGTTCGTCCGATCGTTATTTCTTCTCTTCCTTCTTCGAAGGGGCCGCAGCTGCTCCTTTCGCGGGAACGGGCGCCGCTGTCTTCGCGGCACCGGGAGCTGCCGGTTTCGCTCCTCCGGGAGCTCCGGGCTTCGCGCCTTCGGCTCCTTCTTCGCCTTCTTCGGGCTTTTTGCCCTTCGCGATGACCTCGGGTTCCGCCGGCGCCGCCGCTGCAGCAGCCGCTGCATCCGCCGGGGTCTCCTCCTTGAGGATGGTCGGCGGAACGACGGCAACGATGGTGCTTGTCTCGCTGTCAAGGATCTTCACGTTCTCGACTTTAAGCTCGCGGACGTGGATGGACTGATTGATCCCGAGTTCGGCGATGTGGACGACAATGTGATCGGGAATGAACTTCGGCAAGCAGGATACTTTGAGTCGGTGCATCACATGCTGGATAGTGCCGCCGTCTTTCACACCCTTCGGCGCACCCTCGAGCATCACAGGCACCTCGATGGTTAATTCTTCGTCTGCACGGACACCCTGCAGATCGAAGTGGATAGGAAGCTCGGAGACGGGATCGAACTGGACGTTCCGGAGAACGCAGGTCTTCGACTGCCCGTCGTTCAATTTCAACGAAACGATATGGGCCTCAGAAGTGTAGATGAGGGGTTTCAGGCCGGCGACTTCCGCCGCGAGATGGATATTCTGCTCGCCGCGGGAGTAGTACTCGCCCGGAATTTTTCCGGATCGGCGATAGATTTTTGACCGCTTGCCGGTCGCAGTTCGTACCTCTGCTTGAAGAACTACCTCAGACATGACCACACCTCCAAAGACTAATCTTCCTGTGTTTTATCTTTATCGACGTCAAAAAGAGAACTGATCGACTTGTTGTCGAACGAGCGCCGAATCGCTTCGGCGAAAATCTTTGCCACTGACATCACCTCGATCTTCGGTGACGACTGTTCAAGCTGAATCGTGTCCGTCACGAGAAGCTTCGAAACCTCGGAGGAGTCGATCCGTTCCATCGCTTTGCCCGAAAGGATGGGATGGGTGCACGCTCCGTAAACTCCCTCCGCACCCGCTTCCTTGAGGGTTCTCACAGCGCTCGTGAACGTCCCTGCCGTGTCAATAAGGTCGTCGACGATGAGAACGTTGCGTCCCCTTACCTCCCCGACAATGTTCATGACCTCAACCTCGTTGGGGCTCGGCCGGCGCTTATCGATGAGGACAAGCTCCGCCGAAAGACGCTTTGCATAGGCTCTCGCCATCTTGATGCCGCCGACGTCCGGAGAGACGACCGTCAGATTCGGGATTTTTGCCTTCCGATAATGATCGACAAAAACGACCGATGAGTAGAGATGGTCAAGAGGAATGTCAAAGAAACCCTGGATCTGCGGAGCATGAAGATCCATCGAGATGATCCTGTCGGCCCCCGCCTCCGTGAGGAGATTGGCGACGAGTTTAGCCGTCACGGCCACCCTCGGCTGATCCTTCCGGTCCTGACGTGCATACCCGAAATAGGGGATCACCGCGATAACCTTGTGGGCCGAGGCCCTCTTCGCGGCATCAATCGTGATGAGGAGCTCAAGGAGATTGTTGGCCGGGGGATTTGTCGGCTGAATGATGAAGACGTCGGCCCCGCGGACATTGTCAATGAACTTTACCCAGATCTCGCCGTCGCTGAAATTGCGGATATCAAGCCCCCCGAGTTCCTCACCCAGGTTTTGCGCAATCGATGCAGCAAGCTGCGGATTCGCTCTCCCTGAAAAGACCTTTAGCCGGTGCATGCGTAGATCTATCGTTGAGACGATGTTCAGTGTCTATCCTCAGCCCGGGAAGAAGGGGCTTTCGCCCGCCGAGTCTCGAGCAGGGAGTGACAGGAACGGCTTAACTCCAAGCCTACAAATGTACTCAATCCGCGCGACTTAGTCAACGATTTTTTGAATCTGGGATTGCGATACGTTCGAGCCAATCCTAAACGATCGGAAGTGTGCCTTTGCGGAAGTCGAGCCCCATGTTGCGATCTGTTCGAACACAGTTAGTAGCTCCGTCTGAATCCTTCGTCACCGAGCGCCGCAAGGCCGTCGACCCAGAACATACCTGAACATCCTAAGGTATTTCCGGTGAATCACTCTCTGCGGTCCTCAATGACTGAAGCAACCGATCGTTCCGGATGACACGCGCGCCGCACTGAAGAAGTGCGCCTTGACATTCGGAAATGCGTTGGGTATTTTCTCTCCTGTTGAGATTCGAAGAAATGACTGAGATCCCCGTCGAACTGCAGACGCCGTCCGGAGCTGTGCTCCGCGGCGATCTCAGGTACGCGTCGGAGCCCGGGAGCAACAGAGCGAAGCTTCCCCTCCTTATCGTTTGCCACGGATTCAAAGCGTTCAAAGATTGGGGGCCGTTCCCTGCGATCGGGCGTCGGTTCGCTGAGGCCGGGTTCGCTTCCTTCGTGTTCAATTTCTCCCACAATGGCATCGGGAGAGAAGACCGAAGGTTTTCTGAAAGGGAAAAGTTTTTCAAGAACACGGTAAGCCTTGAGCTGAAGGACGTTGAGACGATCCTCCGTTCAGTGATGGCAGGGGAGTTGGGTGCCGGCGTCGTTGATGTCGAGAGAATCGGCATTCTTGGCCATTCGCGCGGAGGGGGCGTTGCCATTGTCGCGGCCCGTGAGCAGAGAAGCATCAAAGCGGTCGCCGGGTGGTCGACGATCGGTCGATTCGACCGCTACTCGTCTGCCATGAAAGCGCGCTGGCGTGCGCAAGGTTTTCTGGGATCGCATTCGTCAACATCGCATGACCCGTTTCGGGTTGGAACGCCGCTTCTGGACGACATCGAAGCGAACGCTGAGCGGCTCGACCTCGAGAACGCCGTGCGTCGGCTTCGGAAGCCCCTTCTTCTGGTGCACGGAAGCGCTGACCTGCCGGTTCCTCTCGACGAGGCAAATCGCCTCTTCGAGGTTTCCGACAAAGCCCTGACAACGTACGAGGTTCTCGAGGGGGTGGGACATATGTACGGAGCCCGTCATCCATACACTCATCCGGCTCCCGTGCTCGACCATATCATCGATATCACAGCCAACTGGTTCACTCACCATCTCTAAAATGTCCGAGGAGCGCCGATGGAGTCCGTCCTAAGATCGTTGATGCAGTCTCTCACCACCTCCGCAGAAAAAGAACACAAAGACAGTCTCGTCAGCGGCGCGTGGATGATCGCCTTCGCCGGACTCACCGCGGTCGGTGCGCAGGTTGCGATTCCCCATCATCCGGTTCCTTACACCCTGCAAACGCTTTTCGTCCTCCTCGCGGGAGCGTTTCTTGGAGGACGCAACGGGTCGATGAGCCAACTTCTTTACCTCGCAATCGGTTTGGCGGGAGGACCGGTGTTCGCCGGAATGAGCGGGGGATTGATGATCCTTGCCGGACCTTCGGGAGGCTATCTTCTAAGCTTTCCATTCGCCGCGATGCTCGTGGGGCTTCTCCTGAGAAAGCGGCGGGGATACCTCTGGACACTCCTCTCGATGGGGCTCGGCCTGCTGGTGATCTTCACCGTCGGGACCGCTTACCTTGACCTTTTCTTTCTTCACAACCTCCGGACCGCGTTTGCGGAAGGGTTTTTCATCTTCTCGTGGTGGGATCTTCTGAAGCTGCTCGCGGCGACTGCAGTATATCGTGAAGTGGCAAAAAAGTACTCCGTCCTTCCGTCGTCCGGCCATCGCGCCTCACACTCGTCTGTTGCGTGAGACAGAAAGGCCTCCGCTCTCCGCGGAGGCCTTCTCTTGTTGACGGCATGAACTTCGATTGTTTACCCGACGCTCACCTGTCAGTTCTCATCAAACGCTGTTCTTTCCAAAGTCGAGCGAGTTGCTCCAGATTCGGTAGAGCTCAGCGGTCGCCCTGGCATCGCCGAGGCAGTAGTCGGCGATGTCGTGGTATCGCTTCGCGGCGATGAGGTCCCCCATGTCGAGTCCGGTGATGCCGTGTTCCTTCGGGCTCTCGATTCCGAATGACTTGCAGTAGAAGTCGAGATTAAATTTCCTCGTCGCGCCGTAATAAGTGAGCTGATCCAAAAGGTCGCAATGGACGGCGGAATCATAGCGATATGGGACCAGGTTCCGCGTGGGCCTGATCCCCAGCAAAGCGGAGCGAATCATAAGAAAAGGGCAGTCGAATCCCCGCCCGTTGAAAGTGATGAACCGGTGATACGAAGGGATAAGCCGCCAGAATTCCTGAAGAATCTCCTTTTCGCTCCCCGCCTTGAACTGCACCTTTCCGTCACCGGAGGAATACTCCTCCACGCTCTCCGATTGAAAGAGGACTTTTCCCATCTCCGAATCCGGGTTGAAAAGGGCGATGGCGATGACCTGTGCGGTGAGGGCATGAAGGTTGAGGTTCCGTTTCGTCTCCTCGACCTTTTCCTCGGTATCCGCGAACTTAAAGAGGTACTCCTGCCGCGCCTCGTCGAACGATTCCAGGGGGAGGGCGAGAGTCTCTATATCGAAAACGACGCTTGCCATCAACGGGTGATCTTGTAGTGGGTGAGACCCCAGTTCGTCTCGCGTGCGGTGACCTTGATGATCGTGTAGATCGGAATGGCGAGGACCATCCCGACGATCCCGAGGAGCTCGCTCCCGATGAGAATCGTGAGGACGATCGTCAGCGGGTGCATGTCGAGGATCTTCCCGTAAACGTTAGGCTGGATGAACATCTGGTCCATCTGTTGCACGACGAACGTCGTGAGAACGATCGGGAGAAGCATCCGGAAATCCCCGTACTGGAGGAGGGAGGCGATGACGACGGGAACGGCCGCGATGAGCGGGCCGGCCATCGGGATGATGTTTGACATGCCGCTGATCATCCCGAGAAGAAGGGCGTAACGGAATCCGAGGAGCGTGTAGGCACTCGTATAGAGGATTCCTACCGAGACGAGCTCGATACACACGCCGCGAATGTATTTGCTCAATTGCCGCTCGAGTTTGTAGATGACCTTCAGCGACATCTCGAAGTACTTGTTCGGGAGGTTGCTGATCAGTCCTTTCTGAATCTTGTGATAATCGTTCAGAAGGAAGAAGGTGATGAAGGGGACGATGATGAGCGAGCCGACGATATTGAGAGCTCCCTCCAGGGATGATTCGGCCTTTGCCGCGAGTTCGGGAAGAGCGGCGTTGAGCTTGGACGTGATCTCCTCGGGTTTCAACGACGGGATCTGCTTCGAAAGCGCCGCCGCCAGTTGCGAAAAGAGGGCCGTGATGTGCTGGTCGTCGAGCGACGAAGAGAACCCTTCAGCCTGATGGATGAGGGTCGAGTAGAGATTCATGAGCCCTGCCGCGATGAGGGTCCCGGCAATGACATACATCCCGAGAATGCTTGCGGCCCGGGGGACCCCCTTTCGCTCGAGCAGATCGACGAGGGGGTTGAGGATCATCGTAATCGCCACCGAGATCACGAGGATGAGAAAAACTTCGCTGAAGAGGGAGAGGATCGCGATCGGCGCCGCAACCGAAAATGTCACGAGGAAGACTTTCCACCTCCTGCTCAGGATCGATGGGCTCGCGGCGCCCGGCAAGGATGTGGAGGTGTGGAGTGTCGCGCTCATTCTGTAATCCGGTAACTCTTGAGGCCCCAGTTGGTTTCTCTCGCGGTGACGACAATGATCGTATAAATGGGGATCGAGAGGACCATCCCCATGACTCCGAGGGCTCCACCCCCGACGAGAATGACGAGAAACATGATGAGGGGATGGATGCTCATGAGCTTGCTGAAGACAGCGGGCTGGACGAAGAACTGGTCGACCTGCTGGACGATAATCGTCGAGATAATGATCGGAATGATCATCGACAGGTCGCCGTATTGCACGACGGAGACTGCCACGACGGGGAGCGCGGCGATGAAGGGTCCGGCGAACGGAATGACGTTCATGATGCCGCCGATAAGGCCCAGAACGATTGCGTACTGTACGCCGATGATGTTATACGCGATCGTATAGAGCACCGCGACGATCATCGATTCGATGCAGGTTCCGCGGATGAAGCGGCTCACCTGGTCCTCCAGCTTATCGATGACATTGAGAGCCATCTCGAAGTACTTGTTCGGAACATTCTCGATGAGCGCCTTCTGCATCCTGTAATAGTCGTTGAGAAGGAAGAAGGTGATGAATGGGACGATGATGAGCGAGGCGGCGACGCTCAGAAGTCCCGCTGCAAGACCTTCCGCGCTCTGTCCAGCATTCGAGAGGAGTATTTCGATCCTGGCGTTGATGGCGCCTGGCTTCAGGAAAGGGGCCTGTCGCGAGATCGATTCGCTCAGCCTATTGACCATCGTCGAAAGATGGGCGCTGTCAAAGGAGGCCGAAAGGTTCGATGCCTGGAAGACAACAATCGGATAAAGCGTCACCAGGCCGAACACGGCGATTCCGCCCAGGAGGACAAACAGGCTAAGGATCGCCGCCGGGCGCGGCATCCCCTTGTGCTCAAGGATGTTCACCACGGGTTTGAGCACCATGGTCAGGGTCAGGGAGAGCGTGAGGAGGAGGAACACCTGGCCGAAGAACGAGAGGAGGAGTATCGGGGCCGTAATGGAGAAGGTCACGACGAAGACTTTCCATTGACGGGTTCGGAAGATTCGGCTCATGACGTTCAGCGAAGAATCGTGCGGACGGCGCTCATCGCGGTGTCGTACTCAAACCCCCTTCGCAGGAGGTGATCGAGGATTTTCCTGCGCAGAGCGTCGTCGTCATGTTTTCGTGAGCTGCGGGAGATCCGGTGCAATTGCCGCTCCGCGGCCTCGGTCGCCAGGGCGAGCGAGGCTTCCCTTCCGGTAAACTCGGGAACGATACTGTCGATGAGCTCCCTGGGAACACCTTTCTGAAAAAGCGACCGGCGGAGGAGTTTCTCCCCCGCGGGCTTCTTTGCGAGGAGGTCTCTGCATACCATTCGCGCAAAGGCCGCATCGTCGAGGAGCCTGAGCGATTCGAGCTTTGAGACAGTCTTCGCGGCGACATCTTCGGAGAATTCACGCCGGAGGAGATAGTCCCGGATTTCCTTCCTGCTCCTCGGCCGAATCGAGAGAAACCGGAGAGCACGCTGCTTCGCCGATTCTTCCTGCTCGGCGCGTGCGATCTCCTCCACCTCGCGTTCTCCGAGCTCCGCTCCCACATGGAGCCCGTACCGAAGGAGAACGTCGTCACTAACCCCGAAGGCAAACTCACCGTCGATGAAAATTGAGGCGCGATGAGAGTGCTTTTTCTGCCGCTCTATCTTCGAAACGCGCAATGGCGCCGCCAGTGCTCCTATTTTGCCGCCTTCTTCGTGGCCGGCTGTTCGGCCCCTTTGGCCGGTGCCTGCTTCGGCGTCGCTGGTGTCTCGGCTTCAGCGACGAGCCCCAGCTTTCTGCGAACGGCGAGCGATATCTCATCCGCGATTTTCGGTGAGGCGGAGAGGTACGCCTTCACAGCATCCCGGCCCTGGCCGATCCGGTCCTCTTTGTACGAGAACCAGGAGCCGCTTTTGACGATGACGTTGTGTTCGACCGCGATATCGATGAGATCGCCGAGCTTTGAGATTCCCTCGTTGTAGAGGATGTCGAACTGCGCCTCCCGGAACGGCGGCGCGACCTTGTTCTTCACCACCTTGACCTTCGTCCGATTTCCGATGACGTTGTTGCCGTCTTTCAGTGCTTCGATCCTCCGGACGTCGAGACGCACGGAGGCGTAGAATTTCAGCGCGTTGCCGCCGGTTGTCGTTTCCGGGTTCCCGAACATGATTCCTATTTTCATCCGAAGCTGATTCGTGAAGATGACGGAGGTCTTCGACTTGCTGATCGCCGCCGTCAGCTTCCTGAGGGCCTGAGACATGAGCCTCGCCTGAACGCCCATCGACGGATCCCCCATCTCTCCCTCGATCTCCGCCCGCGGCGTCAGCGCGGCGACGGAGTCGATGACGACAACATCGAGCGCACCGCTCCGCACCAGGGTCTCAACAATTTCGAGCGCCTGCTCGCCAAACTCCGGCTGTGAAAGGAGGAGGTTGTTCGTATCGACACCGAGGCGTTTTGCGTACGCCGTGTCCAGCGCATGTTCCGCATCGATGAAAGCCGCAAGCCCTCCCTGTCGCTGCGCTTCCGCGATGATGTGAAGGCAGATCGTCGTCTTCCCCGAAGACTCCGGACCGTAAATCTCCGTCACTCTTCCCCTGGGAATTCCGCCGATCCCAAGCGCGGCATCGAGCGAGATCGAACCTGTGGAGATGAAGTCGACCTTCATGATCGGTCCTTCTCCCAGCTTCATGATCGAGCCTTTTCCGTGCTGCTTCTCGATCTGGTCGATCGCCACCTTCAATGCCTGAATCTTGGATTCTCGTTCTTCGGCCATAAGAGCTCCTAGTGTTTCAATGGGATAGTAGATAGTAGAGAATATGCTGAACCTGAGGGGGAGAGGTCGCTCTTCATTACAAGCAACTCGGCACAGAGGAATTGGACTGGCTCAAAGGTAGTAGATTCAATTGTCTTAATCAAGGATGGAGAGATTTTTCCTTTTGCGCGCCCGAGTGTGATATGCGGTGAAAACGGGCGCTCCTCTTCCTTGATCCCAGCCGCGACGCAGACGCGCTCGACTTCGAGAGCACACCTCCCAAGTTCCGGCTCCGGGATGCGGCCGGTTCCCAGCCAAATGATCCGGGGAGAGTCGATTCGTGGAAAACAGCCGAGGCGGGAAAGTCCGATGGAAATGGGGGGAAGGGAATTTCCGACGGCCGCCAGCCCCGAGAGGATTTGCTGGGTTTGGTTCGCATCGATATCCCCGAGGAATCTGAGCGTGATATGGAGCTTCCGCAGAGTCTCCCATCGGACGGAAGGATCGGCTGACTTGAGTACGGATTGGATCTCCAGGACCCGGGCGAGAGATTCCGCCGGAGGGAAAATACCGACAAAAGTCCTCACTCCCTTCGCCATGGCTATCGCTCGCCGAGTTTGAGGAGTTTCCGACGGAGGAGTTCAAGAGCTGCCTGTGACGTGCGCTCTTTGAATCGCAGTCTGTTGTCTCCGAAATTGAACTTCAACGCGAGGCTTCCCTCAGCGTCTGCATACCCGATCCAGACCAAACCGACCGGTTTTTCGGGACTGCCTCCAGCCGGGCCGGCAATCCCGGTGGTTGACAGAGCAACGTCGACTTGAGCCCGGTTACGCGCTCCGTAGGCCATCGCGATCGCAACTTCGCGGCTAACGGCGCCATGTGCCTCGAGAATCCCCGGCCCCACGCCGAGGAGTTCAGTTTTTGATTCATTGGAGTAGGTTACGAACCCGCGCATGAAATATGCGGAGCTCCCCGGAACGTTCGTGATTCTGTTGGCAATCATGCCTCCGGTGCAAGACTCTGCGACCGCAAGTGTCATCTTCCTTTCAGCAAGAAGGCCGCCGATCACATCCTCGAGTTCCTTTTCATCTGCACTATAGATGTACTTCTCCGCGCGCGCCCTGATTCTCGTTTCGGTCGCGTTGATCTTTTCCTCCGCGGATTCGGGTGTTGCTTCACGGACCGTGATGCGGAGTTTCGTCCCGAGCGGGTTCGGCAAAAATGCGAGGGTCGTGGCAGGATCCCGGCCGAGAATGTCTTCGATGTTTCCAAGCTCGGCCGCAAGCATCGATTCAGCAATCCCGGTCGTCTTCAAAGTCCGGTGACGGACCACCGTGCCCAGGTGAGCCTGCGCAAGTCGCGGGATGAACTCTTCATCCATGATGCTCTTCATCTCGAACGGCACCCCCGGCATGGCAACGAAGAACTTCGTATCACCGTCGGCATCCGAGAGGAAGAGCATTCCGGGGGCGGTCCCGGTGCTGTTCCGCAGGACGATGCAGCCCCGAGGAACCATTGCCTGCGCCTCGGCGGAAGAGCTCCAGGCGAAATGACGCCGCTCGTACACCGCTTTGATACTGCTGAGCGCTTCCTCGCTCCGGACAAGGTGCGTGTGGAAGAATTCGCAAACGAGATCCTTGGTGATATCGTCGTGAGTCGGGCCCAGACCGCCGGTGACGCATACGACATCAAAGCGCTCCCAGGCCGAGGCGAAGGCGGCGAGGATATCGTTCCGGTTGTCGCCGACCGTCGTCATCCGTTCGACGTAGACCCCCACGCTGTTCAGTCGCTCCGCAATGTACGCCTGGTTCGTATTGATGACCTGGCCGATGAGAAGTTCATCGCCGATCGTGATGATTTCCGCTCGCGTGGTGTTCATCCAAAGAACGACTGAAGTTGTCAGAGGATTCGAATTGCCGCCTGGAGGAGGAGATTCGCGTAGATGCCAGCGACGACATCGTCGAGCATGATGTTCCAACCCCCGGTCATCCGGTCGAAGATGCGCGCGGGAGGAGGTTTGATGATGTCGAAGAACCGGAAGAGGATGAATGCCGCCGCGACGACGACGGCAGTCTTCGGGAGCAGAAGAAGGCTCACCCACATCCCGAGGACCTCGTCGATCGTCACGATCGAAGGATCGTGGCCGTACCCGCGTTCCATCAGACCGGCGGCCAGACTCCCAAGGATGAAGACAATCGCGCTCGCCGGGAGGATGACGTACAGATCTTCGAACCCCGGTATAAGATAGACGAGGACTCCGACCATGGAGCCGAACGTCCCTGAGGCAAACGGGGCGTAGCCGGAGAAGAGGCCGGTTGCGAAGATTCGTATGACGGGGGAGACGTCAGGTTCCGCGGGCCGGGGCGACTCGCTCTGCTCAGTTCGATTGTCCTGTTTCGGCAGCTCGTCCATTCGATACAAAGAGTTCCTTGATGGTCCCGCGGCTCTGGACAAGATAGATCCCCCCGGTCCAGGCTGTGAGGACAGTGACCACGAGCATCAGGACGAACATGATTTCTTTCGACGCCACAATGTCGAACCATCCTCCAAAGAGGGCGGACAGGGTCGTCGATGTGCGCACGATGTACGCCGAGAGGAACAGGTAGATGACGACAAGCTGAAAGAATGTCTTCGTTTGCGCGAAGCGGATCGTCTCCACCGGCTTGTTCTTGAACTCCGAGTACGACCTGAGGAACGTGATCAGAAGGTCGCGCACAACGATGATCCAGACCATCCACGCGGAGGCATATCCGATTGCGATAAAAGAAATGAACGCTGCGGAAGTCAGCACTTTATCGGCGAGCGGGTCGAGGAATTTACCCCAGCGGGTGACGTATCCCCATCGTCGCGCGACCCAGCCGTCGTACCAGTCGGTGATTGCCGCAAGGCAAAAGATCAGGAGAGCCAGCTGCTTGTTCGCGGGGGAGTCTGAAAAAAGCAGGAGCACGAATGCCGGGGTCAGAAGAATCCGCAGCAGCGTCAATTGGTTTGGGGGGGACATCTGTGCTCCTCACATCAGAGGAAATGTACGAATGCCGTCTGAAAGATGAAAGAGCCATGCAAAGAGCCGCCCGGCTCATTCGGGGCGGAGGGAGTGCGGTCGTCATCTGCGGAGGAACAAAAAAGGCCATCGGTGTGATGGCCTTTCAATTCGGGCACCGCGGCCGCTCCGCTAGAGGGCCTTCTGGACCTTCCCTGCTTTCAGGCACGAAGCGCAGACCCTGACGCGGCGGACGGAACCGTCGACGACGGCCCGGACTTCCTGCAAATTCGGAAGCCAGCGTCGCGGCGAACGATTGTTCGCGTGACTTACGTTGTTGCCGGCGATCGGCTTCTTGCCGCAAATCTCACACACTTTTGCCATGATACTCCGCAGTCCTTTCGGTCGGTTTGAATGTTTCTGCCTTCAATATAGAAAAAAAGGAGAATCAATGCAAATAAATTATCGTCCGACGAGCTGCCCGAGCAACGGAACTATTGGAAATCGAGGGGAGAATCCCGTGTCGATCAACAATCGCTTCGGTCTCGACGCGCATCCCCTTGTTATTCAACCCCTTTTTCTCTACTTTTCTACCGGGTTCATGTAACTTTCCGGCAATTCCAACGAAGTACAGTAAACATCACCTCTGCTCTCCTACGCGTCACTCATGAAGATCAGGAAACTCCTTACCCTCGTCGGATCGATTCTCCTGCTCGCAGCGGTCTTCGTCTTCGATTCGACGGTGAAGAGTCTCGATGCGGATATTGGGAGCTGGTTCTACGTCCGCGGCGCATTCGTCGTTCTTGCCTTCGTCCTTATCGCGATCTATATCCAGACGGGCCGGAAGGGTCGCCAGCCGACCATGATTCAGCGGATCGGACGGATTGCCGCCTGGACGGGCCTCTTTCTGGGCCTTTCGGTGGTCGTCAGCGTCCTCCGTTTCGGCGATTTCGAAACCCGGGCTTTCCGGCTCTACCCCCGCGATTACATCACGATTCTTTGCTCGGCTCTCCTGAGCGTGGCGGCAGGCATTGTCGCTGCCGTGACCATCCTCAACCTCAGGGAGATGCTCTTGTACAAACGCAAGAGGGGAACGCGGCGCAATTTGTGGCTGCTGTTCGGGTCGTTTTTCCTGGCCTCGGCCATGACTTTTGGGCTACGGCCCCTTGCCTCAACGGTTTACACCACCGTGTTCTTCGTCCTGTCGGTCGTTCTCATCATCGTTAATTCCTTCCGGCTTTCATGGATTGCGTACCTCTCGAGGCGGGAGAAGATCTATGCGATGGTCTATTCGCTGTTGGCGTTCTTTGCTTTCATGGCAATCAATGTCCTTCTCTCGATCTCCGACAGGCCCTTCCTCTCGAAGGCGCTTCTGTACTACAGTTATCCGCTCCACACATTTGTTCAGTTGACGTCTCTCCTCGGCTCGGTTTACTTCGGGATGGCTTTTATCAGTACTCTCTTCCACCTCCCGACGGCCGAAGCGTTCGACCGCAAGCAGTCGGAACTCAGCTCGCTTCACAATCTCAGCCGCCTTATCACTCAGGTCTTTGACCTCAACGAGCTCGCCGAGACCGTTACGAACATGACGTTCGAAGTGTGTGAAGCATCAGGGGCATGGCTTGAAATCTTTCCCACGGAGGCAGGCCGCAAGGGAGTGCGGCAGACGACGGGAATTGTCTCGAAGAGGGAAGTGTCGACCGATGAAATCCAGACGATCCTCTTCGGCGACGAGAGTTCGGTCCGATCCGTTGTCATCTCGTCAAAGAAAGTCCTTCTCATCGACGACGTGAGCAACGACCGCCGGACACGGTATATGGCGAAGCTGAAAAAGGTGGGATCTCTTCTCGTCGTGCCGCTGCTTTCGCATGAGAATCTCATCGGGATCCTCTACGCCGTAAAACAGATGGACTTCGGGTTTGACCAGGACGATATCGACGTCCTCTCAGGGTTCGCGGACCAGGTCACGATCGCGATCGAAAACGCGACGTTGATTCAGCGATCCATCGAGAAGGAGCGTCTCCAGCGCGAGCTTCTCCTTGCCCAGGAAATGCAGAAACGCCTCCTTCCGCAAAGCCTCCCCGTCTTTCCGAGCGTTGACATGCAGGCGGTCTCGGCTCCAGCCCTCGAAGTCGGAGGCGACTATTATGACGTCGCGCTTCTTGACGACCACCATGTGGGGATTGTCATCGGCGACGTATCGGGAAAAGGCGTGGGGGCCGCATTCTATATGGCCGAAGTGAAGGGGATCTTTCAGTCTCTCAGCAAGATCTACATCTCCCCGAAAGCCTTTCTGGTGAAGGCAAACGAGTCTCTTCTTTCCAGTATTGACAAACGGTCGTTTATTAGCTTAATTTATGCTGTTCTCGACGTTGCATCCGGAGAGCTTGTCCTATCCCGCGCAGGCCATTGCCCGATGCTCTACGCGACGTCCTCGAACGTAGAGTATATCAAGCCGTCGGGCATGGGGTTGGGCTTGAGCAGCGGCTCCTTGTTTGAGGACTCCCTCGAAGAAAAGAAGATCATGATGAAGCGAGGGGACGTGTGTGTGTTCTACACCGACGGCGTGACGGAATCGCGATCCGCTTCCGGCGAGGAGTTCGGGTACGAACGGCTCGTGAAGGTTGTCAACGACAACCGGACGCGGACGGCGGAAGAGATCAGGGAGCAGATCATCCAGCAGGTATGGAGCTATACGGATGCCCAGGGTTATGACGACGACCTCACCGTCTTCGTTGTGAAGTGGAACGGCGCGGCAAGGTCGTAGGAGAGACTTTTCATCATTTTGAGGAGTGCTGTCAATGAATGAATTCAAGATTTCATTTCGGGAGAACGGCAAAGTGCAGGTGATGGACCTTCGTGGCTACCTGGACGCGCACACTGCTCCCAACCTTGAAGAGGCATTCCAGAAGCTGCTGAAAGAGAAGAAATTTAATATCCTGGTCAACTGTAAGGACCTGGCGTACATCTCGAGCGCGGGGCTCGGCGTGTTCATGGCGTTCATCGAGGATGTAAGGACGGGAGGGGGAGATATCAAGATGTCGAACATGTCTCCCAAGGTGTACAATATCTTCGACCTTCTCGGCTTTCCAATGCTATACGAAATCTTCGCGGAAGAACACGACGCCGTGAAGAAGTTTGATGTCCGGAAGCAATCGACGAAGTGAGGACCAGTGGCACACCGGATAGAAGGAGCACGAGGTTGACCAGCAGTCCAAAAGACAAAGCAACAAAGAAGAATCTCCGGATTCCGAGCCAGACTGAAAAACTGGTTCTCGCCCGCGAGTTCGTTGCGAATGCCGCCAGGGTCTTCGGTTTCGCGGAGGACGACGTCAACAATATCGCCCTTGCCGTGGACGAAGCGTGCACGAACATCATCAAACATGCTTACCACTACGCAACCGACAAGGAGATTGACATTATCATCTCGATGAAGCGTCCCGAATTTGAGATCGTCATTCAGGATGCCGGAAACCATTTCGACCCGACCCGTGTGCCGGTGCCCGACATGAAGGAATACATCTCCCACTACAAACGGGGCGGGCTGGGGATGTACCTGATGAAGAAGCTCATGGATAAGGTCGAGTACACCAAGCAGCCCCGGAAGAATACCGTCCGCCTCATCAAGTACCTGCATCAATAAGACGGCGCGCGACGGAACCGCTGCCGGACTTCCTTACGCGCTCCTCTTCCACCTCAACCGCGAGTGACCATGAAAACCCCGAAGCAGAGTTCTTCAAAAGGTCGCCCGGCACCGAGTTACGCTCAGGAACACGCCGATATTACTCCACTCTTCGAATTCAGCAACATCGTCAATTCCTCGCTCGACCTTAAGTTCATTCTCGGCACCGTGCTCCTTACCTTGATGGGGAAATTGCTTCTCTCGAAGAGCGTCGTCCTCATCCTCTCGGGAGGAGAGTCCTATCGCATCGAGAATTCAAAGGGGGTCCCCGCCGGCCTCGCCGACCAGGATTTTGTTTTTCACCGTCCATCCAGAAAAGATTTCGCCCTCTCCCCGAGCGGATCTCCAGGAGCGCGGGCGCTCTTTGACGCCGGAATTATCCGAATGTTCCCGATCGTCTCCCACGGGACGGTCCTCGGATTCTTCGGGATAGGGAAAAGGGTGGGAGACCAGAAGCTCTCCCGTGGCGAGAAAACGTTCGTCGAGGCAATCATCGGAATTTCCGCGGCCGCGATTGAAAAGGGGATCGCCTTCAACGAGATCAAGAAAGTCAACCGGACACTCGACGGAAAGGTTCAGGAGCTGCGGACTCTTTTCGAGTTGAGCAAGGAATTCAACGCGATCTTCGACCGTGACAAGCTCCTGAAGCTTTTCACTTACACGTTGATGGGGCAGGTTGGCGCCGGCCGCTACGCGGTGTGCCTCAGGACCGGGGAGTCGGTCGTTTCAAGAGTCGAAACGCAGCCGCTTGCGGAATTCAAGGAGGCGTTGTTCGAAGAGATCAGCTCTCCCGTCCTCGTCGCGAATCTTCAGCGTAAGAAGGTACTTCTTCAGTTGCGGAGACAGTGTGAGCTCCAGGGGATCGTGGCGCTCATTCCTCTTCAACTGCAGAACGAAGTAAAAGGAATCCTTTGCCTGGGCGACAGGCTTCGCGGAGGAACTTATTCGGAAGCGGATTTGGAATTCATCTACAGCCTCGGAAACCTTGCCATCATCTCGCTCGAGAACACTCGGCTTTTCCAGGAGGCCGTTGAGAAACAGAAGCTCGAGAATGAACTTGCCGTCGCCCGGGAAATCCAGAAAGGGCTTCTCCCGCGGGCTCTTCCCCGGATTTCAAACCTCGATGTTGCGGCGCTCAACATCTCCTCAAAGCAAGTCGGCGGCGATTACTACGACGTTGTCCCTCTTAACAACAACTCGTTTGCCATCGCCATCGGCGACGTTTCCGGAAAAGGGACTCCCGCGGCTCTCCTCATGGCGAATGTTCAGGCCACAATCCGGACACTCGTCCAATTCGACCTTCCCCTCGCGGAGATGACGTCGCGGGTCAATCGCCTCATCTACGAGAACACCGGCAACGACAAATTTATCACCTTTTTCTGGGGAATTTATGACCCCGCCTCGAGGAATTTCCGGTACGTCAACGCCGGTCACAACCATCCGTTCGTGTTACGGGCTAACAGGGAGATTGAGCGTCTGACGGAGGGAGGAATTATCCTGGGAGTGCTCCCCGAGGCGCCTCCCTACGTCGAGGGGAACGTCCGGCTTCTCCCGGGTGATGCCGTGGTGATGTTCACTGACGGTATCAGCGAGGCGATGAACACCGAAGGAGTTGATTACACCGAGGAGAGGGTGGAGGAGTTTTTGAGGAATGTCCCCGCGACTTCCGCGCAGGGGATCCTCGACGAAGTACAGAAGGAAATCGCGAAATACACTCAAGGGGCACCTCAATCGGACGACATCACCCTTGTTGTGTTAAGGTCAACCGAAGGGGTGTAGCGTCGATCGTGCGCCGCGCATGACGGAAGCGATCTCACCGTTTACGATCTGACCTGCCCCGTACCCCGGACAACATATTTGACCGACGTCAGTTCTTCCAGCCCCATCGGTCCCCGTGCGTGAAGCTTTTGGGTGCTGATTCCGATCTCCGCCCCAAGTCCGAATTCGTATCCATCCGTGAACCGCGTCGAAGCATTGACGTAGACTGCCGCGGAATCGACCTCCCGCAAAAACCTCTCACCGTGTTCCTTGCTCCTGGTGACGATCGCATCCGAATGATGTGAGCCGTATGTGTTGATGTGCGAGATCGCTTCGCCGACGCCATCGACGATTTTGATGGCGAGGATCAGGTCGAGATATTCCTTCATCCAATCCTCCTCCGATGCCGGAACGACACCGTCGAGGATCCGCCGGGTATCGGCATCTCCGCGGAGCTCAACGTGAGCGTGCCGCAGACGAAGGGCGACCCGCGGAAGGAATCTGGCGGCGATAGCCCGATGGACCAACAGTTTCTCGGCGGCGTTACAGACGGAGGGTCGTTGGACTTTTGCGTTGAAGACAATCTCTTCGGCGCCCGCAAGGTCGGCGGAATCATCGACGTAAACGTGGCAATTTCCCTCGCCGTGGGCGATCACTGGAACAGCGGAATTCTTCCGGATGTACTCTATGAGTTTCTGGCTCCCTCGCGGGATAATGACATCGAGAGAGTCGTCCTGACGGAGCAATTCTGCCACCGCCTTTCGATCGGTCGAGTCGATGAACTGGACACTCGCCTGCGGCAATCCGGCCTCCCGGAGCGCCTTCTTCAGCACCTCCACCAACGCTTTGTTGGAATGAATCGCCTCCGACCCTCCGCGAAGCACGACACTATTGCCGGCCTTCAGGCAGAGGATCGCAGAGTCTATCGTGACGTTGGGCCTGGATTCATAGATGATCCCGACCGTCCCGAGCGGAACGCGCACCTTTCGGATGAGGAGCCCGTTCGGCCGCTTCTCTTCCCGGATCAATTCTCCGATCGGATCGGGGAGCCGGACAACATCCTCAACTCCGCGCACCATCTGACGAATACGTTCGGGCGTCAGGCTCAGGCGCTCGAGAAGGACCCTTGAGAGTCCGGCCCGTCGGGCTTGTCTCAGGTCGCGTTTGTTCGCCGCGAGGAGGCTGGAAGTCTCCTTCGGCAGGCGCCGGGCAAGAGCGCGGAGAAACCTGTTCTTCTGAACCGTCGATGCGAGAGAGAGAACTCCGGCGGCAGCACGCGCGGCATTCGCTTTCTTCTTGACCTCCTCCAACCTCATCATTCAGTTCCTGTCAGGACAAGATTGTTCCTGTTAATGACCTCAGAGCCCTTCCGGCTCAGGATTCTTGGAATCTCTTCCGTTCGTCTTCCTTTAATCCTTTGCAGCTCCGCCGACGAAAAATCGGTGACCCCTTTCGCTATTTCCTTCCCCGAACCGTCGAGGACGGAAATGGTGTCGTGCACTGCGAACTGTCCTCTCACTTCCATGATTCCGGAAGGAAGGAGGCTCTTCTGGCCTTTCAGTACCGCCCCCCGAGCTCCCTCGTCAACGACGACGGCGCCGTGTGAATCCGAGACGAAGCCGATCCATTTCTTCCGGACGCTGAGCCTGTCGGTCCTCGGAAGGAAGAGCGTCCCTGCCGGACGGCCGGCGACGATTTCTTCGATCACGTTAGGGTGAGTTCCGTTCGTGATGATGACCGGAATCCCGGACGAGGTACACCGCTTCGCCGCGGCGATCTTGGTCACCATCCCGCCGGTGCCAAGTTCGTTCCGTCCGCCCCCGGCCAGCTTCTCGACCTGGGGGGTGATCCTTTCGACGATGGGGATGATCCGCGCGGAAGGATTCTTCGCCGGATCTTCCGTAAAGAGACCGTCGACGTCGCTGAGGATGATGAGGAGCCCCGCTTCAATAAGGTTGGCGACAAACGCCGCAAGATTGTCGTTGTCTCCGAGCTTGATCTCGTCCACCGCCACCGAGTCGTTTTCATTGACGATAGGGACAACGCCCTGATCGAAGAGAGCCGAGAATGTATTCCTGATGTTGATATAGCGTGCTCTTGTGACCAGGTCGTCCCTGGTGAGGAGGATCTGCGCAATGATGCGTCGGCGCAGTCGGAACGCGCGCTCGTACGACTCCATGAGGATGGGCTGCCCGATGGCAGCCGCGGCCTGCTTCCCTGGAATGCTGCGGGGTCTTTCCTTCAATCCGAGGGCTCCGACGCCGGCGCCAATCGCTCCGGAGCTGACGATGACGATGCTGTACCCTACATCGAGGAGCGCGGAAACGCTCGAAGACAACTCTTCGATTCGCGATGCGTTGATGCCGCGAACTTTGTCGGCGAGAAGGGTCGTGCCGATTTTGAGCACGATCTTTCTCTTCGAGCCGAGGATCGATGTGAGCCGATGCATGACGATAATAAGAACAAATTCCGTCGCTTTATCAAGGCATTGCGGGAGCGCGGAGGAGGGCATCTTCCGTTCCGGTATGATGCGGAAGGAAAGAATCTGCGCGAGCGGGCCTGCCTGTCTCCGGTTTGACCCCGGCATCTTCGTTGATTCTCGGCCCGGTTTTTATTAACTTCTGTTATTGGCGAGAGCGGAAGCTAATCCGGATACCCCAATATCGACCCCCTCCCGAGCGCATGAAGGAACAGGGATTTTCCCCCGTGAGGATACCCACGAGGCGTCTGATGGCATGTCATGCCGGGTTCCTGAAGGAACTCCGCAGGACAAAACCCGAGACACGGGGAACGTACGAGCGTTCACTGCGCGAATTCATTCGTTGGTACCCGGCCGAATCGGGGTTTCGGTTCAGAGTTCGCGACGTCGAGCGATACAAAACTCATCTCCTGAGAGGGAAGAGGCTCTCTCCGGTTTCCGTTTCGACGTACCTCACGGCGCTGAGGAGATTTTGCGACTATCTCGTCGCGTCGGGCGTCCTGGCGAAAAATCCGGCCAAGGAGGTCACGGGGGGCAAGAGGCCCCTCGCCCACAGCCGGGAGAGTCTCTCTGCACAGGACTTGCAGGCCGTGTTGCGCGAGATCGAGCGTCTTGATGAGCGAGGCTTCCGGGATTTCGCCATTATCAAAGCGATGGTCGGTTGCGGTCTCAGTGAGATCGAGCTCGTGAGGGCAAATATCGGAGATCTCCGCACCATCAGCTCCTCGATGGTTTTCTTCGTCCAGGGCAAGGGGGCGAGCACGAAAGAGACGGCGGTCATCCTTCCGCAGGATGTGAAGGAAGCGATGGAAGGGTACCTTGCCTTCAGGAAGGATGCGGACGAAGGGGAGCCGCTCATCATGAGCGCCGGGAACCGCACACGCGGGAGACGCATGACGACCCGGGGGATCCGGGAAAGGGTCAATCTCTATCTGAGGAAGGCCGGGCTGAAGTCGGGGAAATCGCGCCGCGTCACCGCCTTCTCTCTGAGACACACCGCAGCAACCCTGATGGCACAGAATGGAGCCACGGTCGAAGAACTTCAATCCCGATTCAGAATCGGGACACCAAGCACGGCGATGATTTACATCAAAAAAAATCCGTCACAGACCGAGGGGGCGTCCTAACGCGACGCCTCTCACATCGCAATTCATCCACCCTGATCCGAAGAAACTCGCACAGACTATGAAGTACAATTTTCTGGATATCGAACGCAAATGGCAGGCGTACTGGGAGCATCACCAGACGTTCCGAACCGACACATCTTCTCCGAAGCCAAAGACGTACATCCTCGACATGTATCCGTACCCCTCCGGTGCAGGGCTTCATGTGGGACATCCGGAGGGATATACCGCGACGGATATTTTCGCGCGCTACAAACGAATGAAGGGGTTCAGCGTTCTCCATCCCATGGGGTGGGATGCTTTCGGACTGCCGGCCGAACGGTATGCCATGCAGACGAATGTCCACCCCCGTCAGACGACCGAAGCGAATATTGCTACATTCCGTCGCCAGATCAAGATGCTCGGGATGAGCTACGACTGGTCGCGTGAGGTCGATACCACGGATCCCGAGTACTACAAATGGACACAGTGGATCTTCCTCCAGATCTACAACTCGTGGTTTGACGTCCGAGTCCGTAAGGCGCGGCCGATCCGTGAACTTGAAGAAGAGCTCGCGAAGGAAGGGACGGCCCGGATCGAGGCCGAGCAGAAGTTTACCGCCGATGAGTGGAAGGGGATGAGTCGAAAGGAGAAACATGATTTCCTGGCGGACTTCCGACTCGCCTACATAGCGGAAATCCCGGTGAACTGGTGCGAAGGGCTCGGGACTGTCCTGGCAAATGAAGAAGTGGCGGAGTGGACCGACAAAGGATATACGGTTGAGCGGCGTCCGATGCGCCAGTGGATGCTGAGGATCACCGCTTACGCGGAGAGGCTTCTTGAAGATGCAAGCGAACTCGATTGGCCGCCGTCTACGCTCGATCAACAGAAGAACTGGATCGGGAAATCGGAAGGGGCGGAAATTCTTTTTCCCCTGAAAGGTAATAACGACACGATCCGCGTCTTCACCACCCGCCCCGATACTCTCTTCGGTGCGACGTACATGGTGCTTGCTCCCGAGCATCCTCTCGTCGGAAGGATCACGACACCGGACCGGAAAAAGGAAGTCGAGGAGTATCAACTTCAGGCAAGCAGGAAAAGCGAGCTCGAACGCGGTATCGATACGGAAAAGACGGGCGTCTTCACCGGCAGCCATGTCATCAATCCGGCAAACGAAAAAGAAATTCCGGTGTGGATAGCGGACTACGTTCTCACCGGGTACGGGACCGGTGCGATCATGGCCGTCCCGGGCCAGGACGAACGCGACTGGGAGTTCGCGGAAAAGTTCGGGCTTCCGATAATCCGCACCGTCGTTCCGCCGGAGGATTTTCACGGCAAAGCCTACGAGGGAGACGGTCCCGCCGTGAACAGCGGATTCCTCGACGGGTTGAAGGTTTCCGACGCAAAGGAGAAAATGATCCGTTGGATCGATGAAAAGAAGATCGGTGGACGCAAGGTCAACTACAAGCTCCGCGACTGGCTTTTTTCCCGACAGCGATACTGGGGAGAGCCGATGCCGATCATTCACCTCGAGGATGGAACTCTGAAGACGGTCAGCGAGGATGAACTCCCGTTGTTGCTGCCCGACCTTAAAAAATTCCAGCCCAGCGGCACGACCGAGTCCCCGCTCGCACTCGCTGAAGAATGGGTCAACGTCGTCGACAAGGAAACCGGGATGAAAGGGAGGAGGGAGACAAACACGATGCCTCAATGGGCGGGGTCGTGCTGGTACTACCTTAGGTACATCGACCCGAAGAACCCGTCGAAGTTCTGCGCCCCGGAGCTTGAGCGAAAGTGGATGCCCGTTGACCTGTACATCGGAGGATCGGAACACACGGTGCTGCACCTGATGTACGCCCGGTTCTGGCACAAGGTGCTCTACGATCTTGGACACGTCAGCACGAAAGAACCGTTCATGAAGCTCCGGCACCAGGGAATCATCCTCGGGGAGGATTCCCGGAAGATGTCGAAGTCCCGCGGCAACGTTGTTAATCCCGACGAGGTCGTGAAGGAGTACGGAGCCGACTCGGTGCGTCTCTTCGAGATGTTCATGGGTCCGCTCGAAGAGATGAAGCCCTGGAGCACGAGGGGAGTGGAAGGGGTATTCCGGTTTCTCAATCGTGTGTGGCGCCTCTACTTCGACGACGAGGGAAAGCTCGATCCCGGGGTGCGCGTGTGTGATGTGAGCGAGGAACTCACCCAGCTCTATCACTCCACGGTGAAAAAAGTCGGAGGAGATATTGAGGCGCTTCGCTTCAACACCGCGATCGCTCAGATGATGATCCTCGTCAACGAGCTGACAAAGAACGATACCCGGCCGCGACAGATTCTTGAGCCGCTCGTCCTCCTTCTTTCTCCGTTTGCCCCGCATCTCGCGGAGGAGCTCTGGTCCATCCTCGGACACACCTCCTCGGTCGCTCTTGAACCGTGGCCTGCGTTTGACGAATCGAAGCTCCAACAGCAAACCGTGGAGGTGGTGTTCCAGGTGAACGGCAAGGTGCGCGCGAAAAAGCTTGTCCCCATCGACCTGGACGAAGATTCGCTCAAACGTCTTGCACGCGAGGAAGAAAACGTCAACGCACACATCGACGGCAAGCAACTCATCAGGGAAATTGTCGTGAAGAACAAGCTTGTGAATTACGTCGTCCGGTAGTGATCCGATGGAAAAACTCTCAGTCGTTGTTATCACACACAATGAAGAGAGGAACATCGAGCGATGTCTGCGGAGCGCTCAGTGGGCCGACGAAGTTGTTGTCGTCGACGCCATGAGCACCGACAAGACAGTGGAGATATGTTCGCGGATGAAGGTGGAGGTCTCTCTCAGGCCTTGGACGGGATACGCTCCGCAGAAACAGTACGCGGTATCGCTCGCAAAACATCCATGGATACTTCTTCTCGACGCCGACGAGGAGGTGACGCCGGAATTAAGGGATGAAATCCGAGGAGTGCTCGCCTCGGACCTGCCGGCCGGAGGCTATCAGATTGCGCGGAAGAGCTACTTCCTCGGCCAATGGATGAAGCATGGCGGTTGGTACCCGGGGTACCAGCTCCGGCTCTTTCAAAAGAAGCTCGGGAGCATTTCGCAACGGCCGGTCCACGAGGGAGTTGAACTTCAGGGAGAAGCTCCGAAACTGAGCAATCCGTTGAATCATTTCACCTACTATTCGCTTTCTCAATATCTCGCGAAACTCAACGACTACACCTCGCTCGACGTGATAAACCGTCTTGAGAGGACCCGGAACCGCCGCATTCGATGGTATCATCTCTTCCTGAACCCGGCTTCGGTCTTCCTGAGGATGTACGTCGTGTTGAGCGGATTCAGAGACGGCTTCCGGGGGTTTCTCCTGGCGGTCTATTCGTCCCTCTACAAGCTCCTCCATATCGCGAAGACCTGGGAGTATCAGACGGCCGGGGAACGTGGCCTGCCCGCGCCTCCGGTCACCAGCGCCGAGTTGGAATCTCTCAAAAGATATTCCTGACATGAAAATATTTCTTCGGATCCTCAGGTACCTCAAACCCTACAAGACGACGCTGTCGCTCTCCATCGTATGCACGGTACTCTACTCCGCGTTCAGCGGAGCCTCCATCTACCTCTCGATCCCGCTCCTGGAAACGCTCTTTGACCAGAGCGCCGTGCAGCAGGGAACCTCGGCATCCTCCTCGGTGATGCCGAGTCAGGTGGGGGGACTCAAAGAGAAGCTGGAGACGACGTTGAGGGAGACGATCTTCGCCGGTTCAAAATCGGAGGCGCTCTTCAAGATCTGTGTCGTCATCCTTGTTGTCTTCCTCCTCAAGAACCTCTTCGGGTACGTTCAGTCGTACCTCATGGCGTACGTGGAACAGGGGCTCATGAAGGATATCCGGAACGAGCTCTACCGGCATCTTCACAACCTGTCTCTCGGATACTTCACCAACGAGCGAACCGGCAATCTTATTTCAAGAGTTACGAACGACGTCAACGTCGTGAACGGGGGAGTCTCCGCCAGTTTCGTGACCCTTATCCGCGAGCCGCTCCTTGTCGTGGTGTTCCTCGGCTTTGCCTTTACCCTCAGCTGGAAACTTACGCTCCTCTCGTTTGTGGCGCTCCCCTTCTCGCTCTTCATCATCAGCCTGATCGGCGTCCGCCTCCACAAAGAGAGCGGCGTCATGCAGGAAAAAATGGCGGACATCACCTCGGTGTTGCAGGAAACGATCTCGAACGTCAAGGTCGTGAAGGCGTTCGCGATGGAAGAGTTCGAGGACAAGAAATTCCGGAAGGAAACGCAAAGCTATTTCAGGACGATGCTGACGATGACGCGGCTGAGGAACCTCGCGACGCCGGTGACGGAATTCCTCTCGATTGTTGCGGGGGTTGCGATCATCTGGTACGGGGGGAGGCAGGTGCTCCTCACGGGCGAGATGAAGGCGGCGGAGTTTCTGGGGTTTCTCCTGGCGATCTTCCAGGTGATGCCTCCGGTGAAAGAGTTAAGCAACGTGACAAACCGGCTGCAGGAGTTTGCCGCGGCCGGGGAGAGGATCTTCGAGATTCTCGATACGCAGCCCTC
>DATJQP010000044.1:0-7950 GCA_035505655.1 Bacteroidota bacterium | reverse complement strand
GCTCTGCGGGATGAACGAGCCGAGCTTGTCCTGGATGAAGACCGGATGGCGTTTGTCCTTTATCAGACACAGCCCCTCGATGATCATGTTCTTCAAGAGGGCTTCCTCATCGGTCCTCTTCTCGATCTTGTCGGCAAATGGAGCGAAGACAAAATTGGAGAGAAGCAACCCGTAGAGAGTCGTCGTAAAAGCAACGGCGAGATTCTGAAGAAGCGGTCCGAAACCTGAGACCGCGTCAAACTTCGTCGAGAACATCTGGATCAAACCGACGGTTGTCCCCAACATGCCGTAACCGGGGGAATACCTTGCCGCCGCCCTGAAAATAGTGACGTCGGTCAGTTCCCGTTCCTCTTCGTTCAATATTCTAGCCTCGAGAATCTCCCTGACCTCCTCCTTCTTGTACCCGTTAACAAGCATGAGCACTCCGTCCCGAAGGAAGGGGTACTTGATCTGGTTCGCGTACTCCTCGAGCGATTCGATGTCGTGTGTGTTCGCATACTGAGCAATGTCCTTGATCGACTCAAGGTAGACAGAAAAGTTAATCCTGTTGCGGATATACACGAAATAGAGGGACCGGGCGGCTATGAACAACTCCCGGAAGTTGTAACTGATGAGCATCGATGAACTGACCCCAAGGAAAACGAAGACGACGCCGGGGATATGCACAAAGTGGGTGAGCGAATCCGGGACTCCTTTTTGCATCGCCTCGACCGTCGCCGGGTCTGCGCCTAGGATAAGGAGGACGTACGCAGCTGCCGCAAAAAGGAGATAGCCGATAAGGGTTGAATTCATGATTAACCTTTCGCGTTGTTACATTCGGTACAGAATCGCGCGCACGTTGTCCATCGAGGGATCCAACTCAAGCGCTTTTTCCCAGCTCACCTTTGCTTCGGCGAACTGTCTGAGCATGAAATACACCGAACCTCGAACGGCGTAGGCAAGGGCCATGTTCGGAGCCGCGTCGATCGATTTGTTGATCTCCGCAAGGGCTTCCGTGTACCGCCGTTCGGAGAAGAGCCGCTGAGCTTCCTGGAGGCTGAAGAGAGCCCTGTTGTAGTCGGCGTCCTCTTTCGTGTAGCTCCCCTGTCGCAGGGCCTTCCTTCGGGCCTTCGAAGTGTCGACGATGTCGCGAATATCGGATGTGAGATCCTCTTTGGGCTTCAGCATTTCTTCCGTCGCCTTCGCAGCCTCTCTCCGCTCTCTTGGAGTCTCTTCCGCCTGCTCTTCTTCCTTCTGAGGGGCGGAGGTCGGCTGTTTCAGCGCTTTTCCGGAATAGTCAATAGTAAAGTCGATGTCCTTGTTGTATAGGTCGAGCATCACATCCATGTTCAACGTCGGCGTATTAAGCTTGACGGAGGCGGGGGCGGATGGATTACCGCTCTCCCTGGAGGGCGACTCTCTCGGAGCAACCTGCTGTGCACCCTGGTCCTTCCGGGACGAATCAGCGACCGCGTTCGCCGGCGTCGTCTGGGCCTGGAGTGAAACAGCCAGAACAGTTCCGACCATTGCAGCCGCAAAAAGTCTTCTCATAGAATTTCCCTGCGAACGTTAAAGGACAAAATTCACCTGCAGGCCATAGAATGGTCCCGCGAGGTCGAAGCTGCCAAAGCTGTTCTTGATAGCGATATCGTTGTAGATCCCCGTGATTCCGATATTGCGGCTGAGCCGGAGAGAGAGGCCCACGGAGTATGCTTCCGCGATCCCACTATTCTTGAATGAAACATCGAAACCGCCTCCTGCGTCGAGCATCAGGATCCCGGGCCCAATCTGGTCGTTCCCGATCAATTCAAACGAGAACCCCGGCATAACGACGATCCCCATCAAGCCGAATTTCGAAGTCCCGATGAGCCTTGAATCAATGTCGAACTTGAGGAAATTCAAAATCGTTGCCATCTCGTTCCAGCGATACCCGATAGCATAGTAGCCCGATGAACCCGATGTATCCTTTTTCCCGTACCTGTAGGCATCTCCCAGGTCGAAACCAACCGTCAGGTAGTTTTCGATCAGGCCGGTCTTTCTTTTCAGCGCATATTGTTCCGCCAACACCGCACCCGGGTCGTAAGGAAGAACCTGATAGTCGGCATTGAGCTCCTTGCTCCAGATTGTGACGCCGTTGAGGTCGTTGATGCTGACGAAGAGGATGAGTTGATTCGATGATATCAGCACGTCGGTCGTCACGATTCCGTCTACATTGTGGGCCTTGGCATAATTTCGCAACTCCTCTTCCGTGTACGTGTTCTTTACCTGGAGGGTGCTATCCGTCGCCTTGAACGAAAGGGTCTTCAGGTCCTGCGCGCTCACGGCGGCAAACCTCCGATCCCTCGTGAGGGCATTTCGCAGCTTTTCTTCGAAATAGCTCGAAAGAAACTGTATCTCCGCAAATCGGAGCTCCTCCTTGAACGGCCACCTGATCTTCGTCTTGTAGAAGAGGAGCGTGCGGATATTAGGACTCACATCTCTCGAGACCTGGCTGAGTCCAGAAAGGGCCGTATCGAGAGCTACGTCGAATTTGGGGAATATGGAGATCAGCGTTGAATTCTCGGTGGACGGAATTTTGGCGACCGACGTCGAGGACTCTTGATTCTGGGGTTGCTGCTGGGTGAAGACGAAAGCGGGTATGAGAAAAACGGCTGAAAGGATGACACCAATTACTGAGAAATAATTGGACCGGGAGTGCATAGTAGTTGTCTGCGCATAGTGAGTGGTTCGGTTACCAGAAGCATCCTGCAGCGCGATCCTATAACCAGCATTCCATATTTAGAAGAAATTACCGCAAACAATTTAAAAACTTCTTGCAGAATTCCGCCTAATTGGCAGTAATATAACAGAAATTTTAGATTTGTCAAGCAGAAACTACCGTTTTGAGGGGTATTATGGAAGTCCCGAAAGATAAAACCCCCTGAAATGAAAAATGCCTGCTTAAGCAGGCATTTTTTTGTGCACCCACCAGGACTCGAACCTGGAACCCACTGATTAAGAGTCAGTTGCTCTACCAATTGAGCCATGGGTGCCTGGAGCCGGCCGAATGATCACTTCGGTTGGGCAGATCCGGGTTGCGGCTGCGAGGGCGGCGGAAGCTGTGATGCCGGGACCGTTGCCTGCCCGTTCTGGATGACGCTCTCTTTCGAAGAGGCCCCCTTCCCGGGAAGGAAGAATATATTGATAAGCAACGCCAGGACAACAAACGTCGTCGCGAGGATCGTGGTCGAGCGTGTCAGGAAATCCGCCGTTCTTCGAACTCCGAAGACGGTCCCGATATTTCCACCGCCGAACGTTCCCGCAAGCCCACCACCTTTACTATTCTGCATCAGAATCACGATGATGAGAAGAACGCTGACGAGAACTTCTATCGAAACAAAAAACGTATACATGCCAATGACTCCTCAATAACAAAAAAGCCCATGACCCTGGGCGTTTCACGCAGGAACAAAATAGCAAATGCGTCGTCCAAAATCAAGAGGAATCTTCGATAGGTAACGGAGTCTTCTGGGTATCCGCCTGATAGCTGCGCGTCGACAGCTACTTCGACAGCCTCACTCCCATATGTGAGCGGCTTATCTGCAATGTCGCACGGCGGTATTTCCGCCGGGAATCCATCTTGATCGGTCACACCAACCTCAGGAGGCCACACCACCGTTCGATGGAAATGCGGATTTGGGAGATGTCTCCCGAATGAAACTCCGGACGGTCTCTCCATCAGTCATTGAGCTCAGCGCCTCAACGACCCCTGGCTAGAGAGAAGGAACGGCCTCGCGACGTTGGAGTGCAGAGAAGGTGGAAATCCAGGCGCGGTTTCCCTATATTGAAATATGGGCCAGAGCGATTGCCAAAGGACAAGGAATGAGGTGGGAGGAGCATGAGCGGCACCCCTCTGTATTTCATCTTTCGGTTTGTCATCCCCGTTTTTCTTTTTTCAGGACAATGGTATCTCTGCCGCCGGGTCACGAAGGTCATCGCGACAACCCCGCGCCTCCCTCGCGCAGCCGCGAGCTGGGCCACGACAGTCTTTCTGCTCTTCAATGCTGTCTTCCTCTTTTTCATGTTCGTCCCCTTCCTGGCTTACAAAGTCTCAGACCTCCTCCTGCAACTGATGATATATCCGACCTACGTCTGGGAGGGTGCGACGCTCTTTCTTTTTCTTGTTCTCCTGATTTTGAAACTCCTTCGCCTTCCTTTTGATCTCCTCTATTGGATCGCGAATCGCGTTTCGGCGGTCCACGCCCGCGTCAGAGAGGTCAGAATGAGACCGGCCTTTACAAAGTTCGAAAACTCGCGGCGGGTCTTTCTAAGGAGCGGTGCGCTCGCCCTCTCGGGCTACTCCTTTATTGGCGCAACGAAGGGGGTTGTCGACAGGGATGATTACGAGATTACCGACAGGGTTGTCAAGATCAAGAACCTTCCCGATGAATTTGGAGGCTTTACGGTCGGCCTCGTCAGCGATATTCACTCCAGTGTCTTCATGACGAAAGAACAAATGGCCGACTATGCCGCCGCCGTCAACGAACTTAAAACAGATATCATCTTCGTCCCGGGGGATTTTGTCAATAGCCAGACCGAGGAAGTCTATCCCTGTGCAGAGGCGTTTTCGGCGCTTCACGCTCCCTACGGAGTTTATGGATGCCTCGGCAATCACGACTTCTTCGCTGATGTCGACGAAGTAGCCAAAAGGATCGACGGATGCGGCATCAAGTTGCTCCGCAACGATGCCGTGAAAATAAGCAAGGGGAACTCGTTCATCAACCTCGTGGGAGTTGATGATATCCCGATGAATACCAACGCCGAGAAATATCTCGGCCTTGCCCTCTCGGCGGTTACCAACGCGTCTCCCCGGATACTTCTCTGCCACAAGCCCTATTATATGGACGAGTTCACCGCACGCAACATCGACCTGACTCTCGCCGGGCACACCCACGGCGGCCAAGTCGTTTTTGCAAGGGTCGGCAACCTCACCATTTCTCCCGCGTCACTCTTCTCGAAGTACATCTGGGGACTTTACCGGACGGGAGAGTCTCAGATGTACGTCACCCGTGGAATCGGAACTGTGGGAGTTCCGATCCGAATCAATTGCCCTCCGGAACTTACCAGGATAACTCTCCAGCGTGCATAGTGTGAGGGCCTGGACCAATGTCCTGCGTCCTGCATTGCCTCTTAAGATCAGCGGGCTCACCGAGGTCAATCCGGGGTCGTCCCGCTCCCGATCGTTCCGAAGACGATGGAGCAACCTGTCTGACGTGGTGAAACCGGCAATTGCTTTTCCACCCCCATTTCTCTATATTTTTTTCCCAAGTCCACACGGCAACGTCCACGAGAATCTGTGCATTTATGGAAGACTTTTCTCACTCAACACAGCAATCGGTAGGTTGGATTGAAGTCATTGTCGGCTGCATGTTCAGCGGCAAGACCGAGGAGTTGATTCGGCGGATGAGACGAGCTCAGATCGCCCGCCAGAAGGTGATGATATTCAAGCCGAGACTGGACAACCGCTACAGTTCCAGCCACATTGTCTCTCACAGCGATCAATCGTTGATCTCAACGGTGGTCGAGTCCCCTTCTGAGATCCTCTCGCAGTCACGCGACGCGCAGGTTGTCGGAGTCGACGAAGGGCAGTTCTTCGACCTTGGCCTGGTCGATGCGTGCGAAGAGCTCGCCAATGCCGGCAAGCGGGTTATCGTTGCGGGGCTGGACCAGGACTACCGCGGAAAGCCGTTCGAGCCTATGCCCCAGCTCCTCGCGGTCGCTGAATATATCACAAAGACTCTGGCGATTTGCGTCGTCTGCGGGAACCCCGCCGACCGAACTCAGCGAACCTCGGACTCGCACGAACGGGTCGTTGTCGGCGCAAAAGATGTCTACGAAGCGCGCTGTCGAAAGTGTTTCCGACCACCGGTCGAGTGACGGCAGCCTGCTCCCGACCCTTATTCTTTTCGCCTATCGCTCATCGGTCAGACAGCCAGGAGAGATGAAGAATCTCAGGAAGAATCTTAGAGAGTCGGCCGACTATGTAGCGGGGAAGATGAATGCCCGGCCGAAAGCTGCGGTTATCCTTGGGTCCGGGCTCGGCAACTTCGCCTCCCTCCTCTCAGAATCAAGAGTCCTCAGTGCCGGGGAAGTCCCCCATTATCCACTCTCCACCGTCGAAGGACACGCCGGGAAGATCCTCGCCGGCACGATTCAATCCGGCAAGAACGCATCACCGGAACTCCTCGTATTTCAGGGAAGAACTCATTTCTACGAGAGCAATGACCTCGACGTCGTTGTGTATCCGATCGAGTTGGCCCACGCACTCGGGGTTTCCGACCTCGTCGTCACCAATGCCGCCGGAGGCGTCAATCGCGACTTCAAACCCGGCGACCTCATGTTGATCACGGACTACATCAATCTCTCATTTGAGAATCCTCTGTCGGGCAGGATCGGCAAGGCGTCGACGGAATACAGGCCTCCATTCAGCAAGCGACTCATGGAACTCGCGCGCGCCTCGGCGGATACTTATGGAATAAAGCTCAAAGAGGGAGTGTACTGCTGGACAAAAGGTCCATCGTACGAGTCTGCCTCGGAGATTGCGATGATGAAGAGGTTTGGAGCCGATGCCGTCGGAATGTCGACGGTTCCAGAGATTATCGTCGGGGGGAACTATGGAATGAACGTTTTGGGGATTTCATGCATTACAAACATGGCGACCGGAATTGCCGCTGGAAAGCTGGCGCATGAGGAGGTGAAGGAGGTGGCCGGAAGAGTGAACTCCGACTTCGTCAAGCTCCTGTCGGCGATCGTCCTGGGACTCTGACCGCCTCCTTCCCTTTCTTCTCGTACTCTATCCAATCGGCGCATCCCTGGCGGGATGCGTATCCCTCTCCCTACTTCACGAGCACAAGCTTCTTCGTCATCGAATGCTCTCCTGCTTGAATGCGATAGAAGTAGACCCCACTCGGAAGACCCGCTCCGTTGAAAGTGACTGAATAGCTCCCCGCTGGACGGTCTGCATCCACCAACGTCGCGACTTCCCTCCCAAGAGCATCGTATACTTTCAGCGAGACGCGGCTGTTCTTTGGAATCTGGAACCCAATCTCGGTCGTGGGGTTGAAAGGGTTAGGATAGTTCTGGCTCAGCGCAAAACTCCCCGGCAGTTGGTCGGACGATTTTACAGCTGTCGCCGGCGTTGCGCCAAAATAGAACATTGAGATTGAATGCACCCTCACGCTTCCGGTTGAGAGCGTATCGAGTTGCACCTCTAACTGATTTCCAGATTCCGTTAGCCACGTAATTGTGTAACTTGTAACAGTATTAGCGAGGGATCCGCTGACGTAGATCTTTGTCACATTTGTGCCTGTCTCGCGAAGTGCCGGGAACGAACCGTTGGGAAGCGTCAACGTGCCGTACGCGTCAAAATTGTCCGTCTCAGTTTCCGTTTCAACATCGGCTCCTTGTGAATAGATCGTGTCCGTTTGATGGGTTATTGATTTTCCTAATTGCAACGGAAAGACGAAGACGGCTTGAGGGGAAGTCTTGAATGCGGTCGAGTCAAGCGTGACACCGCCGCTCGATCCCTTCAGATGTTGCACGCTTCCGAGAGCTATGAGCGAATCGTTGGAAAGTTTGTAGTACGCATAGAATGAGACCGACAAAGGCCCTTCCGTAAGGGAGGCCGCCTGCGCGTACGTTGCCCCGGGAAAACTTGCGCTGTAGGGGGTCGACGATGGAGCAATGCCGTCCAGCCGGAGTGAATCATTGATCTTGACGGATGGCGCGGTCCAGGTCTGTGCCGAAGAACTGGATGCCGAGCCAATGTTCATGACCACGGTATCCGATGATGAATACCCGAATAGAGATTTCCCCGATACATAGTCCCCAAGCACATCGCTGGAGCTTATCGAAATCTGCGCCAGAGCAGAGGCATGCAGGAACAATCCGACGGCGGCAGAGAACAAGAAGTAGAGAGGTGTTTTCATTGAT
>DATJQP010000043.1:0-5145 GCA_035505655.1 Bacteroidota bacterium | reverse complement strand
TGATGTTGAACATCAGGGGAATGCTCGGTCCGTAGACGTCACAGTCGATAAGTCCGACCCGTGCTCCGTCCTTCGCGAAGGCAACGGCCAGGTTCACCGCGACGGTCGATTTCCCCACCCCGCCCTTTCCGCTCGCGACGGCGATCGTGTTCTTGACGCCGGTGAGAAGTGGACTCGGCTGGGCACTCTGGCGCGAGGTGACGTTTGACGTCATCTCGATCTCGACCTTGCCGACCCCCTGGATGGATGACCGTATCGCTTTTTCCGATTCCGCCCTCAGCTCGTCCCGGACGGGGCACGACGGCGTCGTCAGCTCGATGGTGAACCTGACGTCCGTGCCGTCGATCGACAGGCCCTTGACAAAATTGAGCGAGACAATATCCTTGTGGAGGTCGGGGTCACGCACCGCCCTCAAAGCTTCGAGCACGTTGTCGCTGGTGAGGTCCTTCATACTTTTTTTGTTGGATTGATCGTACGATATTTGATGGACGGATCGCGCCGGCGGGTCACACCCCTTCCCGCTACTCTACTTTCTTTCCGGTGAGGGTGAACAAGGCCTCCCGGTAGAGCTGGGCAGTCTTCGTGATAATCTCTTCGGGCATCGTCGGTCCCGGCGGCCGCCTGTTGAACTTTATCGACGTGAGATAGTCTCTCACGAATTGCTTGTCGAAGCTCGGCTGACTCCCCCCGGGTTTATAGTTTGCCTTCGGCCAGAAGCGCGATGAATCGGGGGTCAGTAACTCGTCGATGAGGATCAACTCATCGTCGAGGGTGCCGAATTCCATTTTGGTGTCGGCGATGATGATCCCCTTCGGTTCGGCGATCGCCGAGGCCTTGTTGAAGATTTCGACCGCCACGTCCCGTACCTTCGCGCTCACCTCTTCTCCTTCGAGGCCAACCATTTCTTCATACGTGATGTTTTCGTCATGCACTCCCAGTTCCGCCTTCGTGGATGGGGTGAAAATCGGCGACGGTAGGCGGGAGCTTTCGACGAGTCCGGCCGGCAGGGAGATCCCGCAAACGCTCTTCGACTCCTGGTACTCGGCCCATCCCGAGCCAGAAAGGTAGCCCCGGACGATACACTCGACCCCGAGAGGCCGGGTCTTTTTCACCAGCATGCTTCTTCCCCTTAACTGATCGGTATACGGCCTGCATTCCGCCGGGTATTCGTCGACATTCGTCGAGACGACATGGTTCCTGATAATTCCTTTCGTTTGCTCAAACCAGTAGGCGGAGATCTGGGTGAGAACCTTTCCCTTGTCGGGGATCCCCTGCGGCATGACGACGTCGTACGCGGAAAGCCGGTCGGTCGCCACGATGAGGAGGTGCTCTCCGACTTCGTACATGTCGCGGACCTTTCCGCGCTTCAGGAAGCGGAGTTTCGGAAACTTCGTCTCTGTAATGACGGTCGGTGTTTTGGCCATGAGGTGTCTGGTTTGTTGTGTGCCGCTGCTTTCGGTTGAATTCAGGGAAACGTCACTCGGGGTTGAATGTCCTCCGGACTCTGAGCGCCGCCTGGAGCCGGCTCAAGTACTCCTTTTGGGAAATCTCCTCCGCCCCGAGACTTCTGAGATGGGGCGTCATGAACTGACAGTCGAGAAGGATGAACCGCTGTTCCCCAAGCCGGTGAACAAGCTCAACGAGCGCCACTTTCGATGCGTCGCGCATCGTACTGAACATCGATTCGCCAAAAAAGGCTCCGCCGAGCGCAACCCCATAGAGGCCCCCGACCAGCTCATCCCCGTGCCACGTCTCGACAGAGTAGGCAAACCGGCGGCGCTGAAGCTCGCAGTAGCTCTGGACGATCGACTCCG
This sequence comes from Bacteroidota bacterium, assembly GCA_035505655.1. Lineage (GTDB taxonomy): Bacteria > Bacteroidota > Ignavibacteria > UBA10030 > UBA8401 > JAGVPT01. The sequence continues at coordinate 3,331 of DATJQP010000043.1, read as the reverse complement.
AAATCCAGGTCTCCTCTCTCCCGGCACAGTGCCTCATGACCGACTCGAACGCCGTGTTGAATCTCGTGGTGTAGATCCCTTTCCGGATTGTCTGGTGAAGCGAACGCGAGATTTTCAAGCCGTCGAGGGGAATGATTGCCCGTCTCTTCGGTTCGTACCAGTGGATCTCTCCCTCTTTGCCGTCGGCCATCGGAAAGATCCCGCACCGATATGCGTTGAGGAGAAGCTCCGGGTCGATGATCTCAATGAGGGACGTGTCCGGGTATCTCGTCCTCACGGTCACGCTCCTTCACGCTCCTTCGTCGACCGCAGCGGCGTCGGAGGCAAATTGAGGACCTCGTCCGGGAAATGTTCCACGATATAGGAGATCACGTCTTTCACGGAAAGGATGCTGATCGGTTTTTTGTGATCGTCGACGATCGGGACATGGCGGTATCCCCCGACCGACATCATGTTCATCGCATACGCGATCGAGTCGTCGAGGCGGAGCGACTCGGGGGACTTGGTCATGACCTCCCCGATGGTGAGCTTGTGATAGTCCTTCGCCTTTCCGAGTATCTTCATGAGGATGTCGCGTTCCGTGAAGATCCCCACAAGGACTCCGTTCTCCGCCGCGAGGACGCACCCGGTCTTCTTGTGCTGCATGAGCTCTATCGTCGTCGAGACGGACTTTGAGGTCTCCACGACAACCGCTCTGCCTAGTTCGAGATTCCGGATGGGCTCCTGGATCGTCCTGTTCGAGAGCACCTTTTGAACCTGCTTCTCGTGCTCGAACATCTCCTGCATCTCGTCTTCAAGTTCGTGGTGGCTCATCTGCGAATCCTCCGCGATAATGAACGATCGCCGCACAGAGCCGCTCGATCCGGCTCGCCTTCTGGTGTGAGAAGAACAGTACCTTCATCGTCTTCGCGTATCATCATCGTTCAAACAGATCACTCGATGAGACGATCGGAAACCGGCTTTTGTTGATTCCGACCGGGAGTACTTCGATGATCTTGTCCTGCGCAAGGACGTCGGGCGGGACGTTGGGATTGTTATACTGGATCGGCGAAGGGGTCTCCGAGATGAGCGCATCTCTCAGGGGTACGGCATCCTTGGCAACGATCGAGAGAAAGAAGTTCTTCGCCTGGAGGTGTCTGCGGATCGCGGCGTTTACGTCATCCACCGTCAGCGCCGAAAGCTGCCTGGCGACCTCATCGATGTAATAGGGCGTCCCGTAGAATTCGGAGTCCATGAGGTATCCCAGTCTCCGGCTCTGGGTCTGCACCCAAAGCTTTGAATAGTTGATGACAAACTCCCTCGTCGCCTCGAATTCCTCTTTCCTCAATCCTTTCTCGACCAGCAGATGAACTTCATGGAGCGCGGCACGCAAGGCAAATTGTGCGTTCTTCGGCTCCACGGGTCGGATCCAGACGCTGAAGAATTGCTGTCGTCGCGGGATGTTCGGGATCGGAAACGTCGATCCTCCGTCCTGGATGAAATTCTCGATATAGGAGTAGTCGCCGTAGTTTAGACCGCGGTCTCCGCGAAGGTGGTTCATCAGGACTCCGTTGAACGTCCGATGCTCGCCAAGGTAGGAGTTTGCAACAAGAAGGGCGTAGTAATCCTTGTCGGAGCGAGTGACGTCGATCGGATATCCGAACGAAATCGCGGTGGCCCGGTTGTCCTTCTGGATGATCATCCCTTCGACACCTTGCGGAGCCCTCGGCGCCGGGAGTGCGACCGGAGTGAACGTTCCTGTGGGGAGCGTGGCGAGGTCCTGTTTCACCCGATCGATGAATCCTTTCGGATAGCCTCCGGCGATGCCAAAAACGATCCTGCTTTGCGTGACCATCTTCGCATGATACGCTTTGACGTCGTCAAGGGTGATGGCCCCGAGCCCTTGCACCGTTCCTTCCGGAACGTTTTTGTACGGATGGTCGGCGTACATGAGAAGGTTCAGCCCGGCCTTTCCAAGGTTCTCATCGTCGTTCCCCCGGAGGGAGTTCGTAAGATAATTTACAAGTTCGTCCCTGTTCCTGCTGAAATCTTCGGGATCAAACCTCGGAGCCGTCAGGAGTTCCCAAAGGATCCCGTAAAATTCTTCGAGATGGTCGCGATGAACCTCGGCGACGATCGTGGTGACCTCTTTGTCCGATTGAGCGCCGATCCTCGCGGCCCACGGATAGAGGATACCCACGATCTCTTGATACGAATGGGACTTCGAGCCCCCCTGTCCGATCATCGCCGTGGTAAGGGCATTGAGACCCTCTTTTCCTTTCGGATCATCGACGGAGCCGCTCCGGATTTCAATCCGGAACGATACCAGCGGTGAGTTGGGAAGAGGCAGTTCAACGATGCGAGCTGCCTGTTGTGATGCGGCAATTGAGGTCATAAAGAGAATAAGGCTGAGTAGGGCTCCAACCGGGCAGGCGTGCGGTTTCATTGTGCCTCCTCGTGCTGGAGAACGATGACGGTACGGTTCTTCTTTCCGAAATACTCCTTCGCCGCGGCCATAATATCCGCCGCAGTCACCCTCTCGTAGAGGGCATAGATCCGGTTCAGCGAGGCGTAGTCCCCGCTGAGCGCAACGTAGTTCGCCAGCGTGACAGCAACGTTGTCCGGGTTGTTGAGGCCCATCGCAAAAGCGTAGCGGGCATGAGATTTGATCTCGGCGAGCTTCACTGCGTCGATCGGCACGGTCGCCGCACTGTCCAGGGCGGCGTAAATCTCATCCCTCACGACGCCGATGTTTTTCGGATCCTTGATTCGGGTCGTCACGGTGAAGAGGAACGGGTCACGGTGATCGTCCGCTCCTCCGCTGACGAATTCGACAAGCTGCTTCTTGATTACCAGCGATTGGTAGAGCGGCGAGCTTTCGGAGAAGACGAGCTCAGAAAGGATGTCGAGCGAGGCCCGCTTCGCGTCCTGATCGCTGAATGCCGGAATGTGGTACCCGATAAGGAGGTACGGAAGAGTCTTATTCTTCCACGGCAATTGGACGACTTTCTCCTCCTGCTGAAGAGGTTCCAAGGGCACATCGGTGCGATAGGTTCCCCGCTGCCACCCGGAGTAGTATTTCTTGATCACTTCCACCGCCTTGTCGTTCCGGACATCTCCCACGAGGATGATCGTGCAGTTTTCCGGACGGTAGAAACGATCGAAGAACTTCAGGCTGTACTCATACTGATTCGGCATGTCCTTGATGTCCGCCAGGAAGCCCATCGTCGTATGCTTGTACGTGTGCGTCGTGAAGGCGGCGTTCTGGAGTGATTCGTACATCGATTGAAACGGCACCGAGAAGTTCTTGTTGTACTCCCCAAGAATGGCGCCCGCTTCTGTCTTGAAGGCT
>DATJQP010000042.1:0-164418 GCA_035505655.1 Bacteroidota bacterium | reverse complement strand
GGCGTCGATATAAAGCGGGTGGTCGAAGTAGCTTTCGACAAGCTTCCCCGGCAATCGCTCCATGCCCCCAGCATTCATCACGCGGTTCCATTCCCTGAAACTGGATCCGGTCGTTGCCTTTGAGTAGTGCGGATAGAGCGGGAGCAAAACGAGCTTCCTGATTCCGTCCGCACGGACCTTCTGAAGTGTCTCAACGGTCATCGGGTGCCAGTATCTCATTGCGACGTAGACCTTGAGAGGAATCCCCATGGCAACTAGTTTCCGCTCGAGCGCGTTCGCCTGACGCAATGTCTGCGCAAGAATCGGGGACCCTCCTCCGATTCTTCGATAGAGCTCACGGACCTTCGGTGCTCGCCGCGAGGAGATCAGCCGGGCGAGCCACCGCCGGAAAAGAAAGGCCCCCGGAATGTCGATGATGTCCGGGTCGCAGAAAAGATTGAAGAGGAACGGCTCGACCGCATCGAGCGTGTCGGGCCCTCCGAGCTGAAATAAGACGACTCCTGTCTCCGTTCTGTTCATTGTTCCGATTCAGACTGTCCGGGAGAAAATTGGTCGCTCCTTCATCATCCTGTCGAGATAGGCGTCAAAACACATCGCGATATTGCGGATGACGAGACGGCCGAGTCCGTTGACACTGATTCTGTCGCTCGAGAGCGTCACGAGCCCGTCGCCGGTGAACGCCTTCAGTTTCTCCAGCGCATCGGAGAAATAGCTGTCGAAGGAGATTCCGAATTGGCGCTCGACGGATGCCTTCTCAAGCTCCATGTCGCACATGAGCCGGATGATCACCGATTTGCGAATGAGATCGTCGTCGGTGAGCCTGTAACCGACCGAGGTTGGAATGGCTCCGGAGTCCAGCGTGCGGTAGTATTCCGGCAGCGTCTTTTTGTTCTGATGGTAGCTTCGGTCAAACTGTCCGATCGCCGACATGCCGAATCCGTAGAGATCGCACCCTGCTTTCGTTGAGTATCCCTGGAAATTGCGATAGAGAGTCTTGTTCTTCTGTGCCATCGCCAGCTCGTCGCTCCGCTTCGCGAAGTGGTCCATCCCGATGTTCCAGTATCCCGCGTCGATGAGCCGTTCGATTGTCATCTTGAAAATCTGCAGTTTCAATTCAGGCGTGGGAAGCTCTTCCTGGTGGATGAGCTTCTGATGCGGCTTCAGCCACGGAACGTGAGCATAGTTGAAAACGGCAAGTCTGTCCGGAGAAATGTCGATGACGGTGTCGACGGTCTTCCTGAACGAGGCCATGGTCTGGTGCGGCAGACCGTAGATGAGGTCGAGGTTGATGCTCTTGAAGCCGAGCTTGCGACTCCAGTCCACGGCATCGCGGGTAATTGACTCAGGCTGGATCCGGTTGACGGCAGCCTGCACTTTCGGGTTGAAGTCCTGCACTCCCATGCTCACACGGTTGAAGCCACTCTCCCGGAGAGCTTTCATGTGCTCAAACGTGAGCCCCCGGGGGTCGATTTCCACCCCCGCTTCGATGTCGGGGGCAAAGCTGAATCGCTGACGGATGAAACCGCCGATGTCGTGAATTTCATCGGGATCGAGATACGACGGAGTGCCGCCACCCCAATGGAGCTGCGTGACTTTCCGCTTCCGGGAGATGAGAGGAGCGACAAGATCGGTCTCCTTTTTGAGATACCGGTTGTATTCTCTGATTCTCTCCCTGCTGTGCGTCACGAGCATAGTGCATCCGCAGAAGTAGCAGAGGGTGTCGCAGAACGGGAAGTGAAAATAGAGTGAGAGGTCGGACGAATCTTCCGCGGCATTCGTCTTCACAATCTCCTCGCGGTATTCTTTCGCTCCGAATGCCGGAGTGAAAACTGGGGCGGTCGGATAGCTCGTATAGCGCGGACCGGGCCGGTCGTATTTTCTCAGCAGCTCTACATCGATTGAGTCAAACTGTTTCATCGCGGGAATCACCTCTCAATGATATTGAACGCTAAATTTCTTCACGGCGTTCACAAAGACCCTCACATTTTCGACCGGAGTATCCGGGAGAATCCCATGACCAAGGTTGAAGATGTGTCCGTTCCCGCGTCCGAATTTCTTGAGGATTGATTGGACACCATGCTCGATCCGCTCCGGCGTCGAAAAGAGGATCGTCGGGTCGAGGTTCCCCTGGAGGGAAACATAGCTTCCAACCATCTCCCTCGCACGTCCAATGTCGGAGGTCCAGTCCAGGCCGACGACATCGGTTCCCGTGTCGGCGATCTTCTCCAACGAATGACCGCAATCCTTGCAGAAGACGATCACGGGGACACTTCCTCTTCTCAAGAGCGAGAGGACCTGCCGGATCGGGTTGAGCGAAAACTCTTCAAACTCTTCCTGAGCGAGGATGCCTCCCCAGGTATCGAAGATCTGAACCGCCTGGGCCCCCGCTTCAATCTGGGCATTCAGGTATGCGGCGACCGCGCGTGCCAGTTTGTCGAGAAGGAGGCGAGCGTCTCCAGGGTTTGAATAGATGAGCTCCTTGGCATACCGGAAGTTCTTTGAACCTTTCCCTTCGACCATGTACGAGGCGAGCGTCCAGGGCGACCCCGAGAACCCGATGAGCGGAACTCTCCCGCTCAGCGCACTTTTCGCCCCGCGAATCGCATCGAGGACATACCGAAGTTTCGTGTGTGGGTCCGGGTCCGGCAGCTTCTCGATCGCGCCCCGGGAACGGATGGGGGAAGGAAACCGCGGGCCTCCTTTTCCCTCCTCAACGATGAGCTCCATCCCCATCGCCTCGGGAAGAACGAGGATGTCCGAGAAGATGATGGCGGCGTCGACGCCGAGGATGTCGACCGGCTGCACCGTCACCTGTGCGGCCAATTCCGGCGTCTTGCAGAGCGTAAGGAAGTCGACCTTCTCACGGACCGTCCGGTATTCGGGAAGGTATCTTCCAGCCTGACGCATAAACCATACTGGCGTACGCTCGACATCTTCGCGCTTGCAGGCGCGGAGAAAGAGCGTGTTCGATGAGCTTGAAGGAGATTTCATTCTCTTGTTGCGTTGGGTTTCTGAAAGAGCACGATCCTGTTCGTATTCGTTCCGGCTCGGTTGTTTCCGATCCCCCAGATGTTTGCCGTTTTGGTGAAGCTCTGGAGATTGATGAGAACGGCATTACAGTCAAAACCGGCACTTCTGCCGAGGGGGATGACGGCCTCTTCGAGCCTGATGGATCCCTTTCGCACCTCGCCGACTTCGAAGGCGACAAATCCTCCGTCGGCGGTGATCCGAAAAAGCTCCGCGAACACCTCTGCCATGACTGCGCTCCACTCATCGAGAGAATGGGTCATTGTCATCTCCACCCGTGACGAATCGATTTCATTGAACCAGCAGCGGAGCCAGTTGTCCTGAGCGTAGTGGACGACGTCGAGAAAAGGGGGCGAGGTGACGGAAAGCCGGACACTCCGATCCTCGATTCCAGGGGTGCTCCGCGCATCGCGGACGAGGAGACGCGCCCCCGGAGCGGCGAAGCGGAGATTTCGTCGTTCCACATCCGACAGTTTCTTGAAAAGGGTTTTTGTCTTCCTGAGGATGATCTTCTTGGTATCCCGGTATTCCGGTTTCTGTCCTCTCAGGCGGTTGATCTTTTCCTGGTACTGAGGGAGCGTTGCCTGATTCGGAGGGAGCGTATAGACCGAAAAGAATCCGGGGGAGTGCCCGGTGAGGCGATTGGTCGCCACCATACGGATCCAGCGGTCGACCGCGTCTTCATTGCCGCCGTTCCGGCGCCCAGAGAGGTAGTCCTTGAGGGAGACAATCTCCGCCTCGGTTTTCTCATGGTAGAACATCGAAAGGTCGATCTCGGCGCGGCGCTTGAGGCCGAATGCGATCGTACCGAGCCTCTCTTCGACCTCCGACGGCTCCGGCAGCTCGAGGCGTGGGAGCGTGAAGATGGTGGCGAGCGGATTGGCGTCGTTCCCCGCAACCCTTCTTCCCAGCAAGGCCGCCTCGATCACCGTGGTTCCCCTCCCCATGAAAGGATCGTAGACGAGATCGCCGGGTGAGCTGTACCGCTCGATGAAATAGCGGGGGAGTTGCGGCTTGAAGCATGCGCGGTACGAAACTTCGTGGAGGGACGATGCCTGGCGTTGCTTCGATGTCCAGAATTCCCCCTCGAGGATCGGAGGAGAGGATGTGCTTCGTATCGCGATAGGGGAATGAGGAATTGAGCTATTCATAATACCGCACGATCGAGGCGACGAGATTGGCCGAAGTGGCATGTTCCGCGACGATATGAACCGGCACTGAGTTGTTGCGTGCCGCCGAAGCCGTCGTCTGGCCTATGACGGCGACCACCCTGTCCTCGAGCAGATCGGGAGAGATCAATGCGATGAAATTCGAAAGACTCGACGGGCTGAAAAATGTGACGACGTCGATCTCCTTCTTCCGCAGTTTTTCCCGGATGACCCCGGTGGCTTCCGTCTTCGGCTGGACGGTTTCGTAAACGATAACTTCGTCAACCAGCGCCCCATGCTCCTGGAGGGCGAACGCCACGACGTTTCCGGCCAGGTTCCCTTTAGGGATGAGGAAGCGCTTGTCTCTGACATCCGTTCGGGAGAGAGAAATGGCAAGATGCTTTGCGTCATAGACTGAGGGAAGCGCAGCGACCTGGATTCCCCATTTCTGCACCGCGAGCTTCGTCTTTTCCCCCACCGCATAGACGGTCTTCTCCGCGAGGAGGCCCGTCATCCCGTCGCCGGCGAGACGGACCCGCGTGATGAAATTCTCCGCGGCGTTGGCGCTCGTGAGGACGATGCCGTCGTAGCTTGCAAGCCGGCTGACTGCCCGGTCACAATCCTCCCAGCTTGCCGGTGGAACAATCTCGATCGTCGGGAAGAGGATCGTCCGCCCGCCGAGTTGCTCCAGCAGCTTCACGAACTCCGCAGCTTGTTCGATTGCCCGCGTGACGAGGATCGTCTTGCCCCGGAGCGGCGCGTGCGGTTTCGTTGCCTGCGAAATGATCGGACCGGTCATTTCATCCCTCTGTTGTTTTTCTGATCTCGTCAAGGATTTCGTCGGCCCCCTCTGCAAGAAGAGACTCGGCGAGCTGCGTGCCGAGCCTTTCACTCTCTCCGGGAAGGCCGTGGATCGAACTTCGCACGGCTCTTTTTCCGTCAAGGCTCCCGACCATTGCGTCGAGCACAAACTCGCCTTTCTCGATTCTTCCGAAGGTGCCTATCGGGATCTGACATCCTCCCTCCAGACGCCGGAGGAGCGCCCGTTCTCCGTTTGTCGAGAGACGGGTGGCTGCGTGTTCGAGCGGTCGCAGAAGGGACGAGACGGCTTCGTCACCTTCCCGTGTTTCGATGGCGAGCGCCCCCTGGCCGACCGCCGGGAGTATCACCTCCGGCGGAAGTACTTCGCTGATGATTTCGGTCCATCCAAGCCGGGTGACCCCCGCCTTCGCGAGGATCATGCCGTCCCATTCGGAGTTTTCAAGCTTCGTCCGCCTCGTCTTGAGGTTTCCTCTGATGTCGGCGATCCTCAGATCGGGTCGTCGGTTGAGGATCTGGCACCTCCGCCGCAGGCTCCCCGTGGCGATTGTCCCCGATCCTGGCACCTGTTGGAAGGATCCGTATCCTTTTGCCGGATGAGAGATGAAAACATCCCGCACATCCTCGCGCTCCGTCACCGCAGTAATTGCAAGCCCCGGCGAGATGTTTGTCGGCACATCCTTGAGACTATGGACCGCAAGGTCGATGGTCCTGTCGAGGAGCGCGTGCTCGATCTCCTTCGTGAAAAGACCCTTGTCTCCGATTTTTGACAGCGGCGAGTCGAGGATTTTGTCTCCCGTCGTCTTGATCGTGACCATGGTGAGGGAGATGTCCGGATAAAGCCGTCGAAGCTCGGCGGCGACCCACGTTGTCTGCCACAAGGCCAAATCACTGCCGCGCGTTCCGATCGTTAGCTTCCTGGAAGAGGTCATGCGGGGCCCCCTTTGGATTTCTGGAGGCCGAAGAGCGATCGGACGATGTGAAGTTTCCGGTGCTTCTCTTCCTCCGACTCGTCGCTTCCATTCTTCAGGTTCGTCGTCGGAAGATGAAGGAGTTTATTGATGATCCGCTTTGTGACGAGCTCCAGGAGCTCCCGGTCTTCCCCGCTGAACCGGTTGATGTTCTTTTCGACTTCCTCCTGCCTCACCTGTTCAAAGTGAGCGCGAAGATCGTGGATCGTCGGGCTGACCTGAAGGGAACTGTGCCAGTTCGAGAACTCCGTGAGCTCTTCGAGAATGATCTGGCTCACGCGTGGAATCTCGGATTTCCTCTTCTGGAGATTCTGGTCGATGATCCTCGCGATCCCGTCGAGGTCGTAGAGGAAGACGTTCTCGATTTTGTTGACCTCGGGGTCGATATTTCTCGGGACGCCGAGGTCGATGAGGAACAGAGGTTTGTGCGAACGCTCTTTGATCGCTTTGCCGATCTCCCCTTTTGTCAGGAGATATCCGTCGACGGTCACCGAGGAGACGACGATGTCGACCCGGGCGAGGGTGGGAAGGAGGGCCTCGAAGTCAACCGCTTTTCCGCCAAGGGAAGCGACGAGGGCCTCCGCCTTACCTTTTGTCCTGTTCGCGACCAGAAGCTCTCCGATCCCGCGTCCGACGAGATGTTTTGCGGTGAGCTCTCCCGTTTCACCAGCGCCGATGAGGAGCGCAGACTTCTTCGTCAGGTCCGAAAAAATCTTGTTCGCAAGCTCCACGGCCGCGTAGCTGACCGAGACCGCCCCTTCGGCAATCGTCGTTTCCGACCTGGTTCTCTTTCCGACATGATACGTCGATTGCAGAAGTCGATGGAGGAATGGTCCCGCGGCCTTCTGCTCCGAGGCGATGTTGAACCCGTCCTTGATCTGGCTGAGGATCTGCACGTCTCCGATCACCATCGAGTCGATTCCGGAGGCCACCTTGAAGAGATGGTTCACCGCATTCGTCGAAGCCATGGAATAGAGATGCTCACGCGTGACGGTGCCGCCGGCCCCCTTCGCGTCGACGAGAAAATCCTTCAGCGCGTCGATGTCGGCCGGTGTGTGTATCTCCGCGTCCCTCTTCTCCCGGTAGAGGCCGTAAAGTTCCGTCCGGTTGCAGGTCGAAACGATGAAGCATTCGGCGAAAAACTTCTCGCGAAGCTCGGCGACCGCCTTCCGGATCTCCTCGTCCGACATCCAGAGTTTTTCCCGTACTTCGAGAGGAGCGGTCCGGTGGTTAATCCCAACAGCGATAAGGTTCATCATGAGACGGCACAGCGACCCGGTTGGGAATCAATAAAACTTGTGAAAACCGCTGAAGTAGACATTGATGATCGTCAGCGAAAAGAGGGCTACGGCAAATCCGATGATCGAAAGAACCATGATCTTCCGCCCTTGCCATCCAACCGTCCGCTTCGCCACGATCCCAAGACCGTACATCGCCCAGATGAACACGGTGCCGATAAGCTTCGGATCGAAGTAGGAAAAGTGCTCGAACGCCCGCGGGAGCCAGAACAACCCTACTCCGATGGCGACGGTAAGGAAACAGAACCCGAACACGATCGACATCATCGACATCCGTTCGAGGGTCTCGAGGTTCGGGAGCTTCTCGTAGATGACACCGAATTGGCTCGATTTGATATGATGGTAGAGCATCAGATACAAGAAACCGTAGACCGCCGAGATCGCAATGGCAGCGTACCCCAGCAGGGCGCTTGAGACATGGATCCCCAGGAGGTGGCTCCGAAGGACCGGGTTGACCTGAGAGAGGCTAACGATGAAGCACGAGGAGAGCGTCTGGAAAATGAAAGCGAGGTTGAGGATGAAGTAGCCGGTGTTCTTTACTTTGGTGATGAATTCAATAAAGGCGTAAGCGCCCGCGATCGAGAAGGCGATGATCGACATGATCTCGAAGATCGTCGTGATCGGCGGGTGGTTAAACAATTCCGTCCGAAGGAGGAGATAGATCAGGTGAAGCACGAGGGTGGAAGTGAGCAAGGGGGTCTTTGCTCTCTTCGCCGTCACCGAATCCCGGAAAAAGGCCTTCGCGTAGGACCAGACCGTGGCGAAATAGAGAACGGGAAGCGCGGCCCGGAGCAGTTCGACGAGTATATTCATTGGGGTACGGTCAAGCTATCCACCTCTCTCACCAATTTACGGAAAGGGGGAGGGAGAAGCAAGGTGGGGGGAATACCTTGAAATTCGACGCCTCCTTTGCTACTTTGTAAGTCAAGCGAATGACCTGACCTCTCATAGAGTGAATCGGATGTTCATTGATTCTCACGCACACCTGTTCTACCCCGACTTCAAGGACGATATCGATGCGGTGATCGCCAAGGCCATCGATTCCGGGGTCGGGCTCTTTGTCGTGCCGGCGACGAACGTCGCGACGAGCAGGGAGGCGATCGCCCTCGCGGAGAAATATCCAGAGATCTACGCGTGCGTTGGCATCCATCCTCTCGATATGGCCGAAGCGGATGAGCGCTCCCTCGCCGAGATCGAGCAGTTGAGCCAGCACAAAAAGGTTGTCGCGATCGGCGAAATAGGTCTTGACTACTACTATGACACGACCCCCCGCGAGAAGCAACTCGAGATGTTCCGGGCTCAGATGGAGATTGCGGTCCGGAGAAACCTTCCAATCGTCGTCCACACGCGCGAGTCGATGAGCGATGCGGTCGACGCGGCCGAGAAGGTCATCGGGCAGAACGAGTACTGGCGCTCACAGCAGGCAACCGCAAACAGTCGCTTTCCGGCGCCGAAAGGAGTGTTCCATTGCTACTCCGGCGACATCGGGACAGCGAGACGTCTGTTCGCTCTCGGGTTTCTCGTGTCGTTTCCCGGAATCATTACCTTCAAGAATTCGGCCTCGGTCAGCACACTCCGCGCCATCGGGTACGATCATGTGATGCTGGAGACGGATTCTCCGTACCTCACTCCCGCTCCGGACCGGGGGAAGCGTAACGATCCCTCTTACATCCCGATTATCGCGAAGAAAGCCGCTGAGATCTGCGGCGCCACGATCGAGGATGTTGCGCGGACGACGACGTATAACGCAAAGCGTCTCTTCGGCATCGGAGCGCTCGGAGATCCGGTATTCACCTACAAGCTCGGCCGATCTCTCTACATCAACCTCACGATTCGGTGCGACGCCGATTGTGTCTTCTGCGACAGAAAGGGAGAGGCCGTCGTTAAGGGACATAACCTCAAGATCGTGCGGGAACCTACGGTGAGGGAGGTCATCGATGAGATTGGCGACCCGACGCGCTATGACGAGATCGTCTTTTGCGGATACGGAGAACCGACGATCAGGTTCGATGCGGTAAAGGAGATCGCGGCCGCGGTGAAATCGCGGAACGGAAAGGTAAGACTGAACACGGACGGGCACGGGAGCCTCATCAACAAGCGGAACATCGCTCCGGAGATGCGGGGGCTCGTCGATGTTGTTTCGATCAGCCTGAACTCGGTCGATCCCACGCAGTACGGTCAGCTGATGAGGCTCGACGGCGCGAGGTTTCATGCCGCGATGGTCGAGTTCGTCCTTGAATCCAAGAAGATCGTACCGGAGGTGGTTCTCAGCGTTGTGGGGATGGACGAGGTCGACACGTTGAGGGCCCGGAAGTTCGCAGAGGAAACGCTCGGTGTAAACTACCGTGTCCGACCTTACTTCTAGAGGCATTCGCCGCGGATGGGATCTCCTATTGTAATCAACCAGGGCTGATTCCCTTACCCATGAAGTTTACCCTCCGGACGCTTCTTCTTCTCCTCTGTGGCACCGCCGCACTGTTCAACGGGATCATCCGCGCCCAGGCGATCGACGAGATCACACTCCTCCAGGACTCCAGGACGGTGGCAGGCGGTCGGCTTGCCGGGCTTCTCAAATCTGCCGATTCGCAAGTGCGGGCCAGAGCGGAGATCGCCCTCGCGAACATTCAGGACCCGGCCTCCCTTGCCTCCCTTCGCCCGCTCCTCGATGACTCCGTTCCCGTCGTCCGACGTAATTGCGCTTTTGCTATCGGGCAGATCGGTGATGGGGCGTTCGCACCACTTCTTCTCAACAGGCTTCGCGTTGAAAGAGACAATGGGTGTCTCACTTCGTTGCTCGAAACACTAGGGAGGATCGGCATCCGCGAGGCGCTCCGTACGATGGTTGTTGAAGCGGATTCACTTCCTGCCGGGGTGCGGTGCGAGGTAGCCCTGTCTATTGCCAGGTTTGCGCTCAGGAAGGTGAAGGATTCCGCGGCCACAGAGTTTGTCGCGCGTGGCCTCGGCGATCCGCGGAGTGAACCGTGGGCTTCGTACGCCTTCATGCGAATCGCCGACTCGTCTGCTCTCGCTCGCCACCTGGCCCGGGTGAAGGATGGACTATCAAATCCCTCCGCTGAGGTGCGAATGTGGAGCGCCACGGCGTTGGGCCTCTCCTCCGAATCCTCCGTGATCCGGCTTCTTATTGATCGTGCGGCGAAAGATCCGGACTGGAGGGTGCGAGTGAATTGCATACGAGCGCTTCAGGCAAATCCTGGTGAAGAATCCCTCGCAGCCCTTGTGAACCTTTGCCGGGATGAGAACGAACACGTCGCTCTGACGGCTTACTCCGCGATCAATACCGTCGCCGGAAAGATGAGGGGGGAAAAGTTGGCATCAACATCGATATCCCTCTTTGAAGATGTCGGCCGTTTTTCCTGGCGCAGAAAAGCTGCCGCCGCCGAACTTCTGGCCGGTTGCCTCGGTAAGAAAGCTTACCCCCGGCTGCGAAGCTCAGTTGACACGAATTCTCTTCTCCGCGCCGATATCATAAGGGCGATCGGAGAAACGAAATCGTCCCTTGCTCTTCCGTTCCTTGAACAAGAGTTACACAGGGAAGCAGCTCCATCGGTGACGGCTGCGGTGGATGCCTATTGCAGTATTGCAGAGGGGGGAGACACAGCGATGCAGGCGAAATTCCTCCGGACCATCACACCGCTCCTTTTCCGGCCAGGGATCTCAATCGCGTCGGCGGTCCTTTCCGCATTCGAAGATACTTCCATCTCAAGAGAGTTGAGGCGGCGTTATGCGGGGGCGATGATCCCTTACTTGACCAGCCATGCCGATCCGAAGTTTGACGACGTCAGCGTGGAGCTTGCCGGAGTTCTCGGCGATTTGAGGATCCGGGAGGCGCTTCCTGCACTCCAGGAGGCCGCATCTGAGGGAGATGCCCGCCTTTCCACCGCGGCTGAACTGGCGCTCAGGCTTCTCACAGGGTCTGCGAAGGAACCGAGTCCTCATTCGCCCCGACCCGTAAAGACATCTTACAGTCTGCAGGATACGGCTCTGTTATCGCGGTATCACTCCGCCCTCCTCCGGACGACTGAGGGCGCTATTAGGATTGCCTTCCGGTCCGACGCTGCCCCGTTCAGCGTGCTGAATTTCATTCTCCTCGTAAGAAAACATTTCTACGATCATTCCATCTTTCATCGCGTCGTCCCGAATTTTGTCATCCAGGGAGGTGATCCGGAGGGGACGGGATACGGCGGTCCTGGCTACGCGGTACGGACGGAGGTTGATCCAACCGCCTGGTTCACGGCCGGAGCGGTCGGGATGGCTAGTTCAGGAAAGGATACAGAAGGCTCTCAGTTCTTCATCACTCATTGTCCGACGCCACACCTGGACGGACGTTACACCGTCTTTGGCTACACCTCGGACCTTGATGTTGTCGACAGGATCCAACGGGGGGATGAAATCCTCGCGGTCGAGCTGGAAGAGTGAGTTTCCGGGGGTTGCCTCGACCCGCCGCTACCGCCTGTTCATGTAGATCGATTCGTGGCTCGGATCGACGTTCGAGAGGAGTTGAAGGATACTCGGGTCTTGATAGTTTCGGAAAATATCGGCAAGTTCCTGGTACTTTGCATCGAAGAAGATCTTCACGACGGTCGACCGCGGGTCGACGGAGCGCTTGAAGTCCGCAACGTCCTGGATGAACTTGATGATGTTCTTGTAGCCGAGCTCGGGTTTTACGGTGAGATAATCGATCCCTTTGTAGTTGTACATATACATCCCTTCCCGGATCGGCTCGTACCGCGTGTTGAGAAGTTCTTCGATGAAGCTATACTTGCTGTATGCTGATGAGGTGTTTCGGTCCCAGCCTTTTGTCCCGCTGGGTGCCTGAGCGCAGATCGCAATCGCCTTCTGGAAAAAAGGGGTCCCGCTCAACGGGGGGCTGTAGGAATCAAAGTCGTAACCCAGGACAAGATACATATAGAAGTTGATGAAACTCATGAGGGGGTCGAATCGGGTTTCATCGCGGTAGAATGCCTGGCTCTTCGTGTACTGGAATTCCCACGAGTCGTCGAAGAGCCTCAGCATCGCGGTGCTCTTCTGTGATTTAAAGACCGGCCGGGAACTCCCCAAAAAAAACTGCGCGTCGTAGGTATTGGGTGAAGTATATGAGGTGAAAGCGATCGTAATCGACACCTGAATCTTCTCATTCCCGATATCTTCGGAAGTCCACTTGTTCGAGTTGATATACCTTTCGACATCCGCCGCGAAGTTCTGAAGCGGATCGCGGGCGGAGCTCGGAAGCTGATCCACATTCATCGTCACGTGTGCCTCAATCTGCGCCACGGCAGGGGAGCCCAGCCAAAGGAGCGCAGCTACCAACGACAATACCATCAGGGGGAAACGCATGAGACCATCCAGGAAAATTGTTCGACAGTTCCTTCAGGGGAATATAATCACTTTCGCAGCATCGTTCAAGCTCGAGGCATATCCTCATCACCCGACTCTGCGGGCGCTCGTGTTGATCCTGTACCTTTCTACAGCAATCACCGCTCAGGGAGCATTCGAGCGCACCGCACAGCCGATTTCTGTTGTCGGTACTGCGCAGGCCGCACTGTTCAACGGGGAATACTCCTCTGTTCTTCTGAATCCGTCAGCCGCAGGGTTGCTTGGCGCATCGGCCTTGTCAGTCTTCTATTCGCCCTCCCCGTTCGGCCTCTCTCAGCTTTCGACCTGCGGTTTGGTCGCAGTCTCGCCGATCGGACCTGTCGGCGGCGCATTCTCCGCGACGACGACTGGCTTCTCTCTCTACCGCGAATTAGTCCTCTCTGCCACGGTAGCGAGATCTTTTGAGGGGACGGCCTCCGTGGGCGCTAATCTCAGACTCAATTACCTGGCCATCGAGCGTTTCGGCTCGACGACGGTCCCTGCCGCGGATCTCGCTGCGATGATCCAGGCGACGGATGAAGTGAAGGTTGGGTTGTCCGTGCTCAACCTTCTCCGCGGCCGGATTGCCGGAGCACGAGACGAACTGCCGGTGACGTGCATCTTTGGGATCTCCTGGCAGCTTCTCACCTCTGCCTGCTTTTCACTTGCATTCTTCAAGGAGGAGGATTTCCCCGAGTCGTTCCGCACATCGGTCCAGTTCTCCCCCATGGAAGTCGTCCGGATCAGCGTGGGACTCTCCACGGAACCTTCCCGGTTCTGCGGGGGTGTGTCTTTCCGCATCGCCCCTTTCTGGTTCGAATATGCCATTGTGAGCCACGATGTGCTCGGTCTTTCTCACTCTCTCGGCATCTCCTTCTGCTTGTAGCGGAGGAGACCATGAAGATCGCGCTCCTTTATGTCGCATCTCTGACATTGTCGCTCGAGATGTTTGCGCAAGTTCGTCCAGACATTCCTGCCGACTCTCCTGAGATTGAAGAGCTGCTCGAGGGAGACAGCCCCTCTATCGCCGCGACTCCGACGCTCGAAGAGCTTGAATACTATCGGCGTCATCCGGTCTTGCTGGACGCAGCGTCATTCGAGGAACTCTTGAGGATTCCCTTTTTGGTTCCTCGCTGCGCGTTGAGGATTCTCCATGCCAGGGATTCGCTTGGAATTCTGAGTCTCACCGATCTTGATCGATTGCTTCAAAATGAGAAACATACTCTTGACCTCATCCTCCCGTTCGTGAGCTTTGAAAATCCTGAGAGATCTGGATCCGATCAGAATCGCGGAGAAGGGTCGGAGTGTTCACGAGTAAGTACGCAAGGAGCACAGGCTTCACAACAGGGTTTTGTCAATGTCTTCCGGGAGTATGACAGAGTAGAATATGGCTCTCGTGAGACGACCGGGGGTCTCCTCTATGCTCGTGATCCAGGCGAGAGGTACCAGGACGGATTCGTGAGCGGCTATTTGGGGTTTCAGTACCAGGGGGCGCTGAAAAGACTCATCCTCGGCGACTATTCTATTAATGCAGGGGAGGGCCTCACCCTCGCGAATTACAGATCTTCGTCGTTAGGCGGGGATGCGGTAGGTCAGATCAAGGCGAGCGGGAGATCGATCGTGCCCCACCTTTCGACCAATGAGACGCACTACCTTCGGGGTGCAGCCGCCACCGTCGAGGTCTATCCGTTGGACGCGACCATTTTCGTTTCATACAAACCCCTCGACGCCTCCCTCGACACATCGACGAATGTCATAACGAGCTTCTACTCTTCGGGGCTCTTCAGAACAGCCGAAGAATTGAAGAAGAGGGACGCGGGGCACGAGTCGGCGGAGGGAGGTGTGGTGACGATCCATCTGGGCCCCGGCGAATCGATTGGCCTTGCCTCAGTTCATGTTGGATATGACAGGAGAATCGACGTGAGTGCGCCGATGCTCTTCGACGGCACATCGATTACGGTCACCGGGCTGAACGGCGATTTCGTCGCTGAGAGGTGGAGAGTGTTCGGCGAAATCGCGGTGAGCAATCCGGGTTCGACTGCGGGGAACGTGGGGACTGCGTTCGAAGTGAGCAAGCGTCTCTCTTTAGGTCTCGGCGTGCGATCCTACGCGCAGGGGTATGCAAACCCCCTCGCCTTTGCGTTCGGAGAACAGGGTGGGGCGGCGGAAGGAGAATCCGGAAGGTACTTGGGCATTGAGTTGAGGGCGACGGACGGATTGAAGATCTCAGGTTACCATGACGAGGCGACGCTCGCCACGCCGGGCTCTTTTCCTGCAGATGTCAGCGACGACATTCTGAGGGGCGAATTCGCCGTCACTTCGGCGGTTGCAGTGGCGCTGCAATTCAGGAATCGATCGAGGGCTGACGAAGCTTCCCCCGCGGAGAAAGACTCGGCGAACGCGTCGGCATTCTCAGAGAAAGAACAGCGGAACATCCGTTTGTCCGCCTCGGTAAAAACCGGCAAAGGAGTCGACCTCTCCGGGCGCGTCGAACTCGGGCGAGTTCGCCGAACGGACGAGGGGCCGGTCAGTTTGGGTCTTATGACCTACCTCGACGCTTCAGTGGCGCTTCCTCGTCGGTCGTGGCGTATCGTGTGCAGACTCATCTACTTCGATGCACCGTCGTACGAGGCCCGTTTGTACGAGTATGAAACCGACGTGAGGGGAGGTTTTTCGATGCCGGCACTCTACGGCCACGGTTGGAGATGGTACATGCTCGCCGCGTGGAAGGTCAACCGAACAGCCGAGCTCTCTGTCAAATACGCCGAAACCAGGAAGAGCGCTTCTCCTGACCCACCGACGGATGATCCGTGGGGCGATTCCCGCTCGGCCTCGGCAACTATTCAACTGGATCTCGTGTTCTAGTCGATAGTAGTGGATGCCGTGAGACAACAGAATAGTGAGTGACTTGAACTTAGGCACCCCCTTCGATACCATGGTGGGATTAGTCGCCCGGTTTCAGTAAATTAAGAAAATGAGCACTTCCCCGAAGAATACAACCGTTGTCGTCGGCATGAGCGGCGGCGTTGACTCCAGTGTCGCGGCCGGACTTCTCGTCGAGCAAGGATATAACGTCATCGGGTTGACGATCAAAACGTTCAACTACGATGAGGTGGGGGGGAGTGAAGAAAATGAAAAAAGTTGTTGCTCGCTCGATGGGATCAACGACGCCAGGATGGTTGCCGCAAAGCTGGGCATCCCGCATTACGTTGTCGATTTCTCCGAGCAATTCGGCCGCGAGGTGATCGACAATTTTGTCGACGAATATCTCCGCGGGCGCACTCCGAATCCGTGCGTCATCTGCAACAGGAAAATCAA
Source organism: Bacteroidota bacterium (assembly GCA_035505655.1). GTDB lineage: Bacteria > Bacteroidota > Ignavibacteria > UBA10030 > UBA8401 > JAGVPT01. The sequence continues at coordinate 148,464 of DATJQP010000042.1, read as the reverse complement.
ATGGGAGGAATTGATCGGGAAAAGCGTCAAGCTCGGAGCCGATTACATCGCCACCGGTCACTATGCGCAGGTTCGGAGGGATGACACGACGGGGCGGTACGTTATCTCGAGAGGGAGTGACCTTCGCAAGGATCAGTCGTACGCACTGTGGGGATTGACGCAGGAATCACTCCGTCGGACAATGTTCCCTCTCTCCGGGATGACCAAGGACGACGCGCGAGCCGTTGCCGGGAAGCTCGGCCTCCGCACGGCGGCGAAGGGGGAGAGCTTCGAGATCTGTTTCGTAACCGATAACAACTACGAGCGATTTCTCAAGCACCGGGTCCCTTCACTGGCCTCGTCGGTAGACGGAGGGGATATCGTCATGGATGGAAAAGTGATCGGCAAGCATCGCGGGTACCCCTTCTACACCGTCGGTCAGCGGAAAGGGATCGGCGTTGCACTTCCCGAACCGGTCTATGTCACGGGGATCAACTACAAAGATAATGTCATCACCGTCGGCGAAGAGCAAGGGCTCCTCCACAGAAGCCTTGTCGCCCGCAAACTCAACTTGATTAAATTTGAAGAGCTGCGGGCCGGGATGCGCCTGACAGTGAAGATCCGCTACAAAGATATCGACGAAGCCGCCACGGTTACTCAACTCGACGGACCCGGAACCGGAGAGGGGAGCGTCGAAGTGCAGTTTGATGAGCCGAAGCGCGCCATTACTCCGGGACAATCTGTCGTTTTTTATGACGGCGAGGATCTTGTCGGGGGAGCAGTCATTGAGTCGGCTTCGAATTGACCCACCCGGGTTCTTTTCCATCCAACACTGAATCGTCTCACCGCCACATCACCTCTCAAACAGAACATCAACGTATCGGAACTTCGACCAATGGACAAATCGATCGGCTTCGTCGGCCTCGGCATGATGGGAGAACGGATGGCAGAGCGACTCCTCAATGCCGGCTTTTCCCTGACGATCTACAATCGGACGAAGGAAAAGGCGGAAGCTCTCATTCGCAAAGGGGGAAGATGGAGTGATTCGCCCGCGGATGTTGCCTCCCGCTCTCAGGTAGTCTTCTCGATGATATCAAACTCAGAGGCGTTGAAACAGATCGCCGAAGGCGACCGGGGAATCTTGCATGCACTCCCCGCCGGCGGTGTCCATGTCGACATGAGCACGGTCTCCCCCGAGACGACGAAGAGTCTGGGAGACATCTACGCATCAAAGGGACTCTCCTTCATGCACTCTCCGGTTCTGGGATCCACTCCACAAGCCGCGGACGGCTCACTCCTCCTTTTTGTGGGAGGAGAAGAAAGCGCATTCAAAAAAGTCGAACCGCTCCTGAAGATACTCGGAAGCCGTATCTGGCGTTTCACCAGGCCGGAAGAGGCTTCCCACACGAAGCTTCTCTGCAATTTCTTCATCGCGTCGATGGGGACAACCCTCGCCCAGGCTCTCGTCTATGCGGCGAAGGCGGGAGTCGACCGGGAGAAGTTTCTGGACATCCTTGACCATTCGTCTCTCAACGCACCGATGTACCAGACCAAGGGGAATTCAATGCTCGACCGCAACTTTGCCCCCCGGTTCTTCGTGGAGCATATGTTGAAGGATGTCAACCTGGTGCAAGAGTCGGGCAAAGTCCTCGACGTACCTATGCCAGCCGCCCAGGTGGCCCGCGAATTGTTTGCAGAGACGGTCCGGAAAGGCTTCGGGCGCGAGGACTACTCCGCGGTCGTCAAGGTGATTGAGGAAAAGGCAGGAGTCGAAGCCAGACGCGGGCACTGAGCTGCAACCTCCCGGCTCCGGGCCACTGCTGATCGAAATTCGTACTGTCTGTCGCGTAGTTAAGGATTGAATTCGCCCGCCGTAAGTAGTATCTTCCCCACGTGAAGCGACCGCTCCCGAACCCTTCGGGAGTCGCGGCAACTTGTCATCATTGATCCTGCAGTTCCTCAAAATGCTTCATCCCTCGACCGTGCACCCCATCGGGAGCGTACGGAGGGATGATGAATTCATTCAGCTCGTCAAAGCGCCAGACGATCGGCGACATATCAATTCATTGACTGCGAGGTGTTCATGTCCGACAGACTTCACACGCTGAAGGAAAAGAAGGGCGCGGCGAAGGAGGGAGGGGGAAAGCATCGGATCGAAGAACAGCACAAGAAGGGGAAGCTCACCGCGCGTGAACGCCTCGGCCTCCTCCTTGACGAAGGTACTTTCGAAGAGATCGGGATGCTTGTCACCCATCGATCCTCCGACTTCGGCCTCGAAGCGCAGAAATACCCCGGCGACGGAGTTGTCACCGGTCACGGGAAAATCCGAGGACGGGAGGTGTTCGTCTATAGCCAGGACTTCACGGTGTTCGGGGGATCGTTGTCGGAGGCTCATGCCGAAAAGATATGCCGGATCCTCGACCTTGCCATGAAAGTTGGAGTTCCGGTGATCGGTCTGAACGACTCGGGGGGCGCGCGGATCCAGGAAGGGGTTGTGAGCCTCGGGGGGTACGCGGATATCTTTCTCAGGAATACTCTCGCCTCGGGAGTCGTTCCGCAGATTTCGGCCGTCATGGGGCCGTGTGCAGGCGGGGCGGTCTATTCGCCGGCCATCACTGACTTCATCTTCATGGTGAAAAATACGAGCTATATGTTCGTCACCGGGCCGAACGTCGTCAAGACGGTGACGCACGAGGATGTTTCATTCGATGAACTCGGGGGTGCCACGACCCATGCTACAAAGAGCGGGGTTGCCCACTTTGCCTGTGAAAGCGAAGCCGAGTGCATTGAAAGGATCAAGACCCTCCTTGCATTCCTTCCCTCCAACAACATGGATGAGCCCCCGGTCATCGTCACGACCGATCCTTCAACGCGTCGCGATGAGCTCCTCAACACGATAGTCCCGGACAATCCGACAAAGCCGTACGACATGCGTGGAGTCATCCATTCGATTGTCGACAATGGTGACTTCTTCGAAGTGCAGGAGCAGTTCGCCGAGAATATCGTCGTCGGTTTTGCGAGAATGGAAGGGCGAACCGTCGGGATTGTGGCGAACCAACCCGCTGTGCTGGCGGGTGTTCTCGACAACGACGCGTCGGTGAAGGGAGCGAGGTTCGTCCGGTTTTGCGACGCGTTCAATATCCCGCTCATCGTTCTCGAGGATGTGCCCGGTTTTCTCCCGGGCACGGCCCAGGAATGGGGCGGGATCATCAAAAACGGGGCCAAGCTTCTTTTCGCATTCTGCGAAGCTACGGTACCCAAAGTCACCGTTATCACCCGGAAAGCGTACGGCGGTGCGTACGATGTCATGAATTCAAAGCATATCCGGGGAGATATCAATTTCGGATGGCCGACGGCGGAGATTGCGGTCATGGGACCGAAGGGGGCGGTGGAGATTATCTTCAAGAAGGAAATCGAGAAGGCGGCTGATAAGGAGGCGGCGATCAAGCAGAAAGAGGAGGAGTTCCGCGAGAAATTTGCGAACCCCTACATTGCCGCTGAGCGCGGGTACCTCGACGACGTTATCGAGCCGAAAGAGACCCGGCCCCGGATTATCAGGGCACTCCAGATGCTCGAGACGAAGGTGGATCGAAATCCGAAAAAGAAGCACGGCAACATACCACTCTAGGATGGTGTTGCAACTCTACCTCCTAATGACTACATTTGGTCAGACCTTAAGCGACACCCGGAGAGGTGGGTGAGCGGCTTAAACCAGCGGTTTGCTAAACCGCCGTACGGGGTAAACCTGTACCGAGAGTTCAAATCTCTCCCTCTCCGCAAGAATGGCTCGGCAACGGGTCATTCATTTCAATGGTGAGCGGCCTAATCCCGACGGTGTGGGGACTGCTAAACTGCCGTACGGGCCTACGGCTGTACCGAGAGTTCTCCTCAAGGGATCCCCTCGGGAAAATCTCTCCCTCTCCGCACAGCGGCCCTCGAATGGGCCGTTTCCTTTTCTCCACCGCAGCAGGTTATCGCTTGCCGACTGCAACTCCTTGCGGAAAAACAGGGTGGACTTTCGCCTCACTCTTCTCCTAGCTCGCAGAACCTTTAGCCACCAACCCAATCTCCACACTGACGAAGGATTAAGCGTATGAGACTCATTCCCTGCCTCTCTCTGGCGTTGCTGTTGGGATTCCAAATAACTTCAGCCGGCGACGCCGTCTATAAGGACCCGAAGGCTCCGACAGAAGTGCGGATCAATGACCTCCTCCCAAGACTGACCCTTGAGGAAAAGCTCGACCTTCTTGGCGGGACGGGTTTCGCCACCAAGCCAATCGCCCGTCTTGGAATTCCTGAGTTGAAAATGACCGATGGTCCTTTGGGAGTTCGTTGGGGAACATCGACCGCCTTCCCGGCGGGAGTCATGCTTGCCTCTACCTGGGATACCTCGCTGGCAGGAAGATATGGCTGGGCGGTCTCGCAGGAGGCTCTCGCAAAAGACCGGAATGTTGTCCTCGGTCCGTGCGTCAATATCAACCGTGTACCGCAGGGAGGGAGAGACTTTGAAAGCTACGGCGAGGACCCATTCCTCGCATCGAGGGTTGCAGTGTCTTATGTCAAAGGTCTCCAGTCGGGCCATGTTGCCGCAACAGTCAAACACTATGCAACGAACAACCAGGAGTTCGAACGGGGCACGATCAACAACAAAGTGAGCCTGCGAGCGATTTATGAAATCTATCTCCCCGCATTCAAGGCCGCGGTCGAGGAGGGGGGAGCGCTGGCAATCATGTCGGCCTACAACAAACTTAATGGGGCCTTCTGCAGCGAGAATCCGTTTCTTCTCCAGGAGGTCTTGAAGAAAGAATGGGGTTTCCAGGGCCTCGTGATGTCCGATTGGGGAGCGGTCCACAGTACCCTTGCGACCGCGAACAGCGGCCTGGATCTGGAGATGCCGACGGGTGAGTTCCTCAATAAAGAGAAGCTTCTCCCGCTGATCAAGGAGGGAGCGGTCAGCGAATCGACGATCGACGACAAGGTGCGGCGCATCCTTCGGGTGATGTTCAAACTCGGTCTCTTCGATCCGACGGATGGTCCGAAACCGCAGCCGAATGCGCCGGCTCAGCGGGCAGTTGCCCTCGATGTTGCGCGCGCCGGAATTGTCCTGCTGAAGAATGATAGCGGCCTGCTTCCGCTCAAAGTATCCTCTTTGAAGACGCTGGCAGTGATCGGTCCGAACGCGGCCGTCGCCAGGACCGGAGGAGGAGGGAGCTCGCAGGTGGATCCCGGTCCGGTCGAATCTCCCCTGGATGCGCTCAGAAGGAATCTTGGCCCTTCGGTTGAAGTCTCGTATCTGATGGGTGTGGGACTTCCCGGCACGGTATCTCCGGTCAACTCCGAATTGCTCGCCCCTCCAGGTGGCACGGGAGTGCATGGCCTCCTCGCAGAGTACTTTAACAATGAAGAATTGAAAGGGAAACCGGTGGTCACGAGAATCGATCCTGCCGTCGATTTTGACTGGGGATTCGGTTCTCCCGCTCCGGGTATTGGGGTTGATAGTTTCTCCGTACGATGGACAGGCACACTTACCCCAACCGAATCCGGACTTTTCGAAATCTCAACGGCGACCGACGATGGGGTGAGGCTCTACATCAACGGCAAGCTTGTCATCGACGATTGGGGGATCCACGCGGTTGAGGCTCGAAGCGTGGAATGCCAGATGGAGGCCGGGAAAGCGTACGAAATCAGAATGGAGTACTTCGAACACACAGCCGGCGCGGTTGCGAGGCTCGGCCTTGTCTCTCCGACCGATAACAAACTGCAGTCGGTGATTGCGCTCGCCCGGAAATCGGACGCGGTGATCCTTTTTGTCGGAGATTCAAATGTGCAGGAGTCGGAAGGGTTCGACAGACAATCGATCGAGCTGCCCGCCGCACAGGAGAGGCTGATCAAAGCGGTGACGAGCGCGAATCCCCGGACTGTCGTTGTGCTGGAGGCAGGCGCACAGGTTGTCATGGAGAATTGGATCGACAGCGTCCATGCACTCCTGGATGCCTGGTATCCGGGGCAGGAGGGGGCTCAGGCTCTTTGCGAGGTCCTCACTGGCGCCGTGAATCCCTCCGGAAGACTTCCTGTGACAATGCCGAAGCGGTGGGAAGATTGCTCGGCGTACGGGTCTTATCCAGGCGCCAATGGAGAGACCGAATACTCCGACGGAATTTTTGTCGGCTATCGGCACTTCGACTCGAAGAACATCGCGGTGCGATATCCTTTCGGCTACGGCCTTTCATACACGACCTTTAGCCTGAGTGATCTGAAGGTGGTTCCGGTGTCAGCGGATCGAAGTGAGGGTTGTGATGTGGAGGTATCAGTGGAAAACACTGGAAATGTCTCAGGGGCTGAGGTGGTGGAAGTCTACGTCCACGACGGCACTTCAAAGGTGAGCCGGCCGACGAAAGAGCTGAAAGGGTTCGCTAAGGTTTTTCTCAACCCGAAAGAGAAAAGGAATGTCACATTCCACCTCGACAAGAGTGCCTTTTCTTACTATGATGACGGTCAACGTTCATGGGCTCTTTCGGGGGGGCCATACGAGATAGAAGTGGGGACCTCCTCCCGGGATATCCCCCTAACCGCACCGGTGACATTGAAATGATCGTCTGACTTCGGCGATCCGGTCTCGCCGGATGATCATGGGCGGGGAGCGGAAGACTTCACATGCGGGAATAAAGAAACGCGGCAGTTAGTCTCTGCCGCGTTTCTTTTTGTGTCGTTGAAATTGATCGGGATTGATCCAGCGGCCGGCCGGTCCCTCGGCTACAGCACTTCGATTCTCACAGCCCGCCTGATGCTGCGGAGGGGGATCGTCACCTCGATATCTCCCCGTTTCAAATCCGCCCTGAGATCGCGCGTTTTCGGAAAGCCTGGCTCCGTGACCGGGCGGTCATCCGGCCAGGATCTTCTCGATCTCGTTCAACTCTCCCTTTTCGAAGGAGAGGCGTTGAAGTGCGCCTACCGCATCTTCAACCTGCGCGCTGCGGCTCGCACCGATGAGCACGGAGGTCACCTCCGGGTGGCGCAAGTCCCACGCAAGAGCCATCTGCGCGAGAGTCTGCCCACGTCGTTTCGCGAGTTCATGAAGCCCTCGAATTTTCCTGACGAGGGGCTCAGTAATCTGCTCTGGACGAAGGAATCCGTGCGGCTTCGACGCTCGCGAATCCGAAGGAATGCCGTTGAGGTAGCGGTCGGTCAGGAGACCCTGCGCAAGGGGAGAGAAAGCGATGCAGCCTATCCCCTCCCCGCCGAGAACATTGAGGAGTCCCGATTCAATCCATCGTTCGAGCATGCTGAATTTCGGCTGATGGATGAGACAGGGCGTTCCCAGATTCCGAAGTATCTCCGCAGCCTGCTTTGTCAGCTCGGCCGGATAGTTTGAGATTCCAACATAGAGCGCCTTTCCGCTTCTGACTGCCCGGTCGAGTGCTCCCATCGTTTCTTCCAACGGTGTCTTTGGATCCGGGCGATGATGGTAGAAGATGTCGACGTACTCGAGCCCCATGCGCCGCAAGCTCTGGTCGAGGCTTGCAAGGAGATACTTTCGTGATCCCCACTCCCCGTACGGTCCCGGCCACATGTCGTACCCCGCCTTGGTCGAGATGATGAGTTCGTCTCTATGCGAAGAAAAATCCTTCGACAAGATTCTCCCGAAACTCTCTTCGGCCGAGCCGGGGGGAGGACCGTAATTGTTCGCGAGGTCGAAATGTGTGATGCCCAAATCGAAAGCACGCCTGATCGTGGCTCTGCCGTTTTCAAAGACGTCAACTCCTCCGAAGTTGTGCCATAGCCCCAGCGAAATCGCCGGGAGCTGAATGCCGCTCCTCCCGCATCTGTTGTAAAGCATGGAGGAGTACCGTTTCTCCGAAGCATGATACGAAGCCATCGTCGTCAGAAGGTCTGTTCAGAAAGTGAATGAAGAGATCGGAAGCACAGTGTTCCGGCGTTGAATCGAATCATTGTACAGCCAATAAATCTGATCGTCTCGAGTTTGTGCGTGTGGATTCTGCTCCGCGTTTTCTTCAGCCTCCGCCAGCAAGGCACAAAGGTGCATCCTGGTCCAGCCGAAAACCGCTCTTCAGGCCTCTGGATAATAACTCCGATATGTCTGAAAATCAAATGGCGATCGATACTATGTAGCTCCGCTGGGGAGGGATGCCGTTTATGGTTGCTTTCCGCGGAGGTGTGTGCTTCGAGGATGGGATCTGGCGGCAAAAAAGGACACGGTGAAGAGGGGGCAAGGATAGATCCGGAGAGTGTGAAAGATGCCCTTGTCGAATCGGCCCTGATTCCGTCAACGCGGAAGAGACATTCGGAACCCCTGAAGCATTCGGAAAGGATCGGGCTTCAGCGATCTCTCGATGCCGTGTACTGGATTGTAGTGGAAGTGCCTCGGGATGAATCGGAGGAAAATGAACTCCGATGGGCAAGCATGAGCCGCCCGCCGATTCCTCTTCAGGTCCCGGCGAGGCACTCCCGGATCGCCGCAAGGAACGGTTCCCTGTAAAACGGCTTTTGGAACGCATAGTCGGCGCCGAAGTGCTTCGCCATATGGAGATATTGTTCGGGTCCAAGCTTCCCGCCCCCTGAAATGGCGATGATCGGCACCTTCTTGTTGATTTTCCGTATCGACGAAATGGTTTCCAGCCCTTCCTTTTCCGGCATAATGATATCGGTTACAACGAGGTCAAAAGCTTTCGACCCGAAGAGGGTGAGACCCTGGTCGCCGTCCTCGACTCCCTCAGCTTCGTATCCCGATTCGGTGAGTAGCTGAACAATCATCCCGTTTATAATGTCGTCGTCATCGATTACCAAGATCCTGCGCATGGTCCGCATCCTCTTCTCGTTCATCCACCAGTTTTCTGATTAATTGAGCAAGTTCGTTGTACCGAAAGGGCTTCATGACAACGTGGGCGATTCCTGTTGAAGCCACCCTGTCGGGGTTCAGTTCGCTGCTGAACCCGGTGCTGAGAATCACGGGAAGATCCGGTCGCCGTGCCCGCACTTCCTTAGCGAGCTCGATGCCCGTCATCCCGGGCATGGTTTGATCGGTGATGACGAGATCGATCTGCTCCCCCCGTTCCCGGATGAATTTCAGCGCCTCAAGACCGTCGGTGAGACATGTGAGCCGATACCCCAGAGGGGTGAGGAGATCCCGCGCCGTCTCGAGGAGCATGGGTTCGTCGTCGACGAAAAGGATCCTCTCAGTGCCGGAATACTCGGTCAACGACTCTTCGTTGATCGGCCGGAGAGCGGCTTCCCGGGTTACCGGAAAGTAGAGACTGAACTTCGCTCCTTCTCCAGGCGCCGTCGCAACGCGGACGCCTCCTCCGGTCGATTGCACCACGCCGAGAACGACGCTGAGACCCATGCCGGTCCCTTTGCCGATTGCCTTGGTCGTAAAGAAAGGCTCAAAGGCTTTGGAGAGCGTCGTCTCATCCATGCCGCACCCGTCATCCGCGACGTCGATCACGGTGTACTCGCCGGCCGGTATCTCTCCGGTGTGGCCGTAAATCGGGTTCTCGAGGAGTTCGCCGCGCAAGGTGAACCTGAGCGTCCCTTTGTTCTCCATCGCATGGACGCCATTTGTCGCGAGGTTCAGGAGCGCTTCGTGGATTTTCACCGGATCGGCCAGGACCGGCTTCGTCTCCTTCTGGAGCTCAGCCTTGATGACGACAGAGGAGGGGATCGAAGCTTTCAGAAGCTCGAGCACTTCGACGACGATCGGCTTCAGGAGCGTGACCGCGGGATGCGGATTCCCTTTTCTGCTGAAGGTGAGAATCTGCTGGATGAGGTGTTTCGCCCTGTCCGCCACCTTGAGCACCTTGAGGAGATTTCGCTCGAGCACCGATCCTTTTTCCGCGTATCGAAGGGACATATCGGTGTAACCCATGATTCCCCCGAGGACGTTGTTGAAATCGTGTGCAATTCCTCCCGCCAGCGTTCCGAGGCTTTCGAGTTTCTGCGCCTGCCTGAGGGTCTCCTCCGCACGTTTTCGCTCCGTGATGTCCTCCTTGACCGCGACGAAGTTTGTGACGACGTTCTCCTTGCTCGTGACGGGGGAGATTGAGGCCATCTCCCAGAAGAGCTCACCGTTTTTCTTCTTGTTGTGGAACTCACCTCTCCACACGCTCCCCGATGTAATGGTATTCCAAAGCTTCCTGTATTCTTCCGCGGATTTTTCTCCCGACTTGAGGATGCGCGGGTTCTGACCCAGAATCTCGTGAAGCGCGTACCCGGTCACCTGAGTGAACTTCGGGTTTACGTATTCGATGTTCCCTCTCGTGTCGGTGATGATGATGGAGGCCGGACTTTGTTCCACCGCCAGGGACAGCTTTTGGAGTTGTTCCTCCGCGCGCTTGCGTTCGGTAATATCCCGGGAAACGCCGATGAGGTCGATTCCACCCCGTTTGTTCCGAAGGTACGTTGTCGATACGTCGGTCCAGACCGTGGTGCCATCCTTGCGCGGCTGTTGAATCTCGTCGAGATAACGGCCGGAATTCGGTTCGCCCGACGTAAATGCACGGGTGCGGTCCGGGAGCACACGGGAGAGGTAGGCCGCCGACCGCGCGGTGAGGGCCTCGTCCATTGATTGCGAGAGGACTTCGGTGGCGGTATAGCCCCGAAGTTTTTCCACCGAAGGGCTCACGTACGTGAACCTCATCGAATCGAGGTCAAGAATCCAGAGGACATCCGCCATGTTCTCAGCGAGCAGCCGATAGCGCTCTTCGCTTGCGCGGAGAGCTTCCTGGGTTATCTGTTCGTCTTCCAGGATATTGAGGAGCGCACGACGCGACTGTTCAGATTCAATAAGGAGAGCTTTTACTTTTTCCCGGCTCGATACGAGCCTCTCCTTCATCTTCTTCTCCTCGCTGATGTCGCGGAGTTCCCAGAATGCGTATCTCACCGGGCCCGAGCCCAGAAGCCGGGCGCTGATCACATACGGGACGCTCTTTCCCTTGAATAGGAACGAGACCTCCTGTTCCGCGATCCGGCCCGTCAACTCGAGCTCGGAGAGACAACGGTCGCGATCCGCAAGGTTTTCCCACACTCCAAGAGAGAGTGGGGTGGAGCCAATCGCTTCCTTTCGGGAGATCCCTACGGCCCGGAGGCAGGCATCGTTGATCTCGACGACCCGTCCGGACGGGAATTCGGTAACGATCATTGCATTCATCGCGGCGTCGAGGACCGTTCGATGATCGATGCCCCTGTTCAGCAATTCCTGCTCCTCTTCCGAGCGCGAGGCGGCTCCGTCCGTCAGCCCCATCTTGTGACCCGGGGCGTGTCGCTTCTCTGCGATGAATGATGTGTAGTCTCGGGTGTCCATCTTGTCTCAGATTGCCGGTCTGTTGAGACGGCGGTCGGCGCCATTTTCCGTTCCGGAGGTTGAGTATCTCCCGGAGGTCGTCAACCTCCGTCGTCAGATCCTCCCGGCCCCACGTTTGGAAACTCGCGTTTGACCGTTCACGCTACTTGCCCCCGCCTCTTCAGTTTCCCTGACCCTTTCCCTTGTGCTGCAAGTCGGCGACGGCCTTCTGCACGTGTTGTTCGTAGCAATCCGGACAAATCGTGTGAGAGAAGGATGTGTCGGTCTTCTGCTTGATATGGGTTTCGATGGATACCCACGTGTCGTCTTCCTCGCGGATTCTCCGGCAGTAAGTGCAGACAGGGATGATCTCCTCAAGCTGACGGATTTCATGTTGCATCCCGATGATCCGCTCGGCGACGCGGAGCCGTGCCGCCAATTGGTCGGCGTCGAAGGGTTTTGAGATGACGTCGTCGGCTCCCGCATTCATCGCTTCGAGGAAGCTCCCTTTGCCGCGAAGGATGGTGAGGAAAATAATATAGGTGTAGCGGTCCCGCCGCTCCGCCCGGATCATTCGGCTCAGCTCGAGCCCGTCGACATGTGGCATGATCCAATCGGTGATGACGATGCGGGGTTGTTTCGCAAGATACAGATTCCATCCTTCCTTTCCGTCGGAGGCAACACTCACCTCGTAATGAAGAGACTGAAGTTGCTCGGTGAGGAGGAGGGTGGAGACATTATCGTCGTCGACAACGAGGACATTCATGACGTTTCTCCCTTTGATTCGATGGTGTCGAGTGCTTTCAATGCCTGAAGAAGTGATTCCTCGAGGGCGCCGATCAGCTCCGGAGCAGTCTCCGTCGTTTCTCTGAGCGCGAGATCCTCAAGGCGTTTGCTGTACTGTGCGACGACCTTGGCGCCGATTTGAGCCGCCGTGCCTTTCATCGTATGCGCCGTCATCCTCAGCCGTGCGAAGTCCCGCTGTTGCACCGCGTCCCGGAGGTCTGCGATTCTTGCGGGGGAATTTGTCCTGAGGTGATCGATGATGCGCGCCAGGAGACTCGGCCGCGAGCCCGCGTTGAGACCGGCAATCTCTGCCAGCCGCTCTCCGTCGATGATCTCATCAAATTCCGTTCCCCCGGAGCTCGTCCCGTGCTTTCCGTCCCTCTTCCCGGACACGCCGAGAGTGCTCGCCCACTTTTCAAGGGCGCGCGTGACGTCGGAAAGGCGGAACGGTTTCGCAATGTAATCATCCATGCCCGCGAGCAGACATTTGTCCCGATCGCTCTCAAGCGCGTTCGCCGTCATCGCGATGATGACCGGAGGTCTCTGGAGACCGAGCACCTGGCGGATGCGGCGCGTTGCCTCGTATCCGTCAAGCCGCGGCATCTGGCAATCCATAAAGACAATGTCGTAGGAGCCCCTCTGAACCTCACTCACCGCGGCCTCTCCATCGCCTACGATTGTGGGGCAAATACCGTGTTTCCCGAGCATCCCCTGCGCGACTTCCTGATTCACCTCATTGTCTTCGGCCACAAGAATCCGCAAGGTGAGGGGCGAGAGATCCGGGGGATGAGCTGTCTCCGACGGAGCGGGAAGAGGGGCTGTGGACCGGGATCGCTTTCCTGACTCGATTTCATTTTCGTCGGGAGCTTTCATCGGCTGGCTCTTCAGAGGAAGAGTGAACCAGAATGTGCTTCCGACCCCAAGCCTGCTCTCGACTCCGATTTCGCCCCCCATGAGCTCGACGAGTCGCTTTGAGATCGCCAGCCCCAGGCCGGTCCCCCCGTGTTTCCGGGTCGTTGACCCGTCGGCCTGAGTGAAGCTCTGGAACAGCCTTGGGAGAACCTCCGGGGGAATCCCCGTCCCTGTGTCGATGACGGAGATTCGGGTCCGTTTCTCACCGGGATCAACGGTTGCCCGGACCGTGATAAGCCCGTGTTCGGTGAATTTTATCGCGTTGCCTGCCAGGTTCAGGATGACCTGTCGCAATCGCAAGGGGTCCCCGAGGAAGTCGGGCAGCAGTTCAAAACCGTACTCACTCTTGATCCTGAGTCCCTTCTCGTGCGCGCTTCTCTCAAGAATCGCGACGACTTCACCGATAACCTGCCGGAGATCGAACGGGATTTCCTCTATGACCATCTTCCCCGCCTCGATCTTTGAGAAATCGAGGATTTCATTGATGATGGAAAGGAGGGAAGTCCCCGAGTTTCTGATGATGGTGGAGTATCTTCGTGCCTCTTCATCGAGGTGGCATTCGAGGAGCAGATCCGTCATTCCGAGAATCCCGTTGAGCGGAGTCCGGAGTTCGTGGCTCATGTTTGCGACGAATTCTGACTTCATCCGCGATGCCTTCGTCGCGGTTTCCTTCGCGGTCATGAGCTCCCTCGTTCTCTCTTCTACCTTCTGCTCGAGGAGTTTGTTGTTGTCGCTGATTCTTCTGTACAGATCCAACTGTTCCAATCCGACGGCCGTTTTGAACAGGACCATCGACATTAGGCTCTGGACAACGTTGTTCGGGATTGTGTCGGTGCCGCGCGTCAATCCGACAAACATTCCGACGACGTTTTGCCGTGTTTCAAGTCCATGGAGGACGAAGACGCGCCCATCATCGCGGGAGGGGATCGGGACCGGCCTGTTCTGATGGAGTGCCCAGCCGAAAAGGCCCTCCTCGACAAGGACGGCCACTTCTTTCTCAAACAGAGAGCGCGCTTCGGGCGGACTGACATATTCGAGCACAAATTCGCTCGAGACAGGATCGGGCTTCAGAAACGCGATCCCGTCCAGGCCTGCGATCCGGCGAAGATGCCGGCACGCCGACCCGTAGACGGTATGTTCATCCCATCCCGACCGGCCGATGGACCGTTCGTCGTCGATATCGACAACCTCTTCGAAAGACTCGAGCATCCACTCGTTCATCTCCTCCAGGAACCGCACGCGGTCCTGCAGTTCTTCGACGCTCGGCTCAATATGGGGTGCTTCGACGGTCACGGTTCGTCTGCATGGAACATTTTCAGGACCCCCTCGAGCTGCCGATCGACGAGCTCGAAAATCTGGGGAAGGAATTCTGGCTTGATGCCGACAAGGGTCCACGTCTCCTCTTCGATGGAAGGGACGTTCATTTCGCCGCTGCTTCCGCATTGCATGGCGTGGGCGATCGCGTCGGCGACGTGGACAACGCTTGCTTCGAGACGGTACCTTTTCGCGAACTGAGGAGTATGATGATATCGCACGACCTCACCGAGGCTGTCCGGCAGTCGCCAGACATCGATGAGCGCGCCCCCGACCGCGGCGTGATCGAACCCGATGATCTCCTGCTCTCCCTTGAACATCGGTGCCGGGTGTTCGAGGACGTGGTAGAACGTCTTGTCCATAAGTTCCGGAATCTTGTCGAACATGATAAGCCTTCCAACGTCGTGGAGCAGGCTCGCGACAAAATAGCGCTCGACGTTCGACTCCCGGTTGAGACCGGCGATGACCCTCGCGGCGAGTCCGCAGGCGACGCTGTGTTTCCAGAATGATTGCATCGAAACAAACCGTTCTGGGATTTTCGTGAAAAGCCTCACGATCGACGTTGCGGTCGTAAGGTCGTGGATTTGCTGGGTTCCCACGATGATCACGGCCCGGGAAACGGTATCGATCTTCTTCGGAAATCCGAAGTACGCGCTGTTGACGATCCGGAGGATCCGCGCAGAGAGGCCCGCATCCTGCATGATGATGGCGCTGATCTGCTCGACGGTCGCGCGCTGGCTGAAAATCACCTCGTTGAGCCGTTCGTAGACGGCCGACACCGAGGAGAGTTTTTCCGTTCCGTCCAGTAAATCTCTCGGACTCGCCGGCATGGTGCTATCCTCTTTCAGATTTTGCTTTTGCGATGCGAAGGGTTGCGAGCCGCATCAATTCCTGAGTGAATGCGCTGCCGTGGTTGGCATGCTGGAAAAGCACTCCGACTTCACGATGTGCCTCCTCCACGAACCTCGGGTCGACCGATGGCTCGGGTGAAACAGAATGCTCGGCGGCGCTTTCCGAGTCGATCGAAACTTCCGAGATTCCCCACATCCTGAGAATCTTGATACCGTTCTGGGTAATAACGCTCCCTTTTTGCATCAGGATCGTCCCATGGAGGTCTGTGACGGCGTCGTCGACGATCATGCCGGCGGCGAGTCGATCGAGTGCTATTCTTGCCATCGGTTCCTCAAGAGGATGAGTTGAGTTGCTCAAACTTCGAATGGCCGTCTCGCCTTCCTGGCTTTCCCTCTATGCCAGGGCACAACGGGTGGGGGAGGCGCCGGGATGGGCATTTGCCCGATTCATCCGAAGGGGAGTAAGTCAAGCCACGTGCCAGAAAAGCATTTTCCGAGCCCTGCGTGATACGCAAATTATGGCGGCTAGAGCGAGGAATTTGAGAAGGGAAGGATCTCAGATCACACGGGGTCCGGAGGCAGGCTGTCCAATTTCAGCCAACTGAGGAAAAACGGAAGGTGAAAGAAAGCCAGGGAAAGTGACGGACGGGCCAAAGCTGAAAGTGAGGCTCGCCAAAAGGATCGCGAGTCGTTGAGATTTGAACGTCGAAGTGCCTTTCGGAATGTTCGCCTTCGGCGGACGTGATAGCCGTTCGAGCGGGGCAATGCTCAGAATTGGATCTATTAAGATTGCGGAGAGCGAGGGATTCGAACCCCCAAGTCCCTTTCGGGACGTCCGACTACGTCGGATGCAATAGCCCTTCAGGCGGAGCAACACTTAGCTCCATCCAAAATGCGGAGAGCGAGGGATTCGAACCCCCAAGTCCCTTTCGGGACGCCGGTTTTCAAGACCGGTGCAATAGCCGTTCTGCCAGCTCTCCCTAATTGTGCCAAAGTTGCGCCGAATTTGCCCTAACTATCTCAAATTACGAAAGTTATTTCGCGGAGGCAAGATGTGCCAACAGATTCCGGCGTCGCGTTAATCCAAAGTCTCAAAAAAAAATGGCTCCCGGACTAAGTTTTTCAGGATGAGTGCCGATAATTGCTGTAGAAGCTTTCAAAAAGCTTTCTCCAAAAAAAGGGCATGGAAGCCCGCTTCAATTCACTTACCATAATACAAGGAGGTATTTATGGCAGCGTCTTCAGGTTCCCGCATCAACACCAACATCTCTGCGTTCAACGCCCTCAACGCACTGAATGCAGTCAACCGAGACCTTGGTGTTCATCAGCTCCGTTTGGCGTCTGGAAAGCGCATCAATTCGGCAGCCGATGATCCGTCAGGATATGTCATTTCCAAGAAGATGGACGGACGTCTCGTAGCTTTGAACGCCGCGTCGGACAACGTCGGCGATGCCCAGAACATCTTCAGCATCGCTGAAGGCGGATATCAGACGATCTCCGATCTGATGACCCAGATCAAGGATCAACAGGCCCGCTTCCAGAACGGCGGACTCGGCACGGACGAGCAGAACGCAATTGCCGCTACGATTTCGGACCTCGCGAAAGAAATCGATGACACCGTCGCGCAGACGAAGTTCAACGGCAAGAACCTTATCGACGGATCGTTTGTCGCCGGCGTTTCCCAGTCGGGCGGCACGATGAAAGCCGGTCTTTCTGACGCCGATGCAACAGTGACGTCAGTCGACGTCTCGGGTGCGAAGGCATCGGATACCTACACGTTGAGCGATCAGGGCGGTGGAAAACTTCGGCTGACCAGGTCGAGCGACAGCGCCTCCCAGGATGTCACGATCAGCGCGACATCGGTCGGCGGAGCTCAATCGATTGATTTCAGCTCCCTCGGCGTCACGATCAACATCATGGGTACCGCAGTGGCGACCGCCGCGGCGGCTGCAACAGCCCTCGTCGGCGCAGGAACAACCGTCACGACGAACGCCGGAAGCACGGCCTCGTTCCAGGTCGGGGATACCGGAGAGAACTTCTCCATGGCATTCTCCTCATCGGTCGGATCGGCTGCTCTTCTTGGCACGGCAGCTGGTGCAATCAATTCGTCGAACGTCGCAGGTCTGACGGTCGACACCGGTCTTACCACCGTTCTCAACGCCATCGGCGACATCGGTGCTGAGCAGAACCGTCTTACCGCGAAACAGACCAACCTCACGACCGCGATCACGAACATCACGGCCGCGCAGAGTCGGATCGTGGATGCCGACATAGCGACAGAGCAGATTGCGTCGGTGAAGGATCAGATTCTGCAACAGACTGCGACGGCTCAGTTGGCCCAGGCCAATCAGTCTCCGCAAGTCTTCTTGTCACTCTTCAAGTAAACCGGGCAACAGTGAGCGCATGGGGGCCTCGGCCGTGAGGCCCCGGCCCCCTCGCTCATTTTCTTTCACTGCGACGGCGGACAAAATCAAGACGTAGGCGACAGGACGGGTGGAGGAAACGATGGAATCAGCGATTGAACTAATGAGGGGCGCTTACCCCAAGGGAGTCTCGGACCAATCCACGGTCGTCGAGGAGGGGCCCGCAGCTCTGGGACCCGGAGGCCAGGGCGCATATCACGAGGCGGCCAACGCATACCGAAGGGAGCACCTTCTCAATCTGACCCCGGTCCAGGTTGTGAAGAAACTTTACGACGTCGCGATCATGGCATGCAAGAAAAACGATGCGCATCTCGCTCAGCGGGCGGTCACTCAGCTCATGTTGGGTCTAAACTTCGAGTACGAGGAGATGGCGGTCGGGCTCTACGGTCTGTATCAGTACTCCAAAGACTGCATCCGCAAGGGAGATTGCACGGCGGCCGCAGGAGTTCTCGAGGAACTCCGCGCGGCGTGGGTGCAGGCGTTTAAGCTTTAGCGGAGAGGGAGACAAAAGTCATGGCAGATACATCTTCAGTCGGATCGCTCAACACGGTGTCCCAGCAGGTTCAAACCGCTGTTCAGCAGTACCAGTCGACCCTCACGTCCCAACAGGTCACCCCGCTTCAGAACCAGCAGACATCCCTCAACGCGCGGCTGACCGCACTCGCGACAATGAAGACGAAGCTTCAGACCCTCTACACCACGACGACGGCGATGGCGGTGACGGGGAGCTCGTCGACTTTCCTGGGCCTGACCGCTTCGAGCTCAAATCCCGGTGTCGTAACGGCGACGGCGTCGTCCGGAGCAACGGCGGGGAATCACACAGTTCTTGTGACGCAGCTGGCGAAGACCGACCTGGCCCTTTCCGATCAGCTCACCAGCTCGGCGACGAGCATCGTCGACGCTGAAGGAGCCGGGACGAAGACCATTCAGGTGGGGAATGTGAGCGTCGACGTCACCCTGACGGCAGGCGATTCCGACAGCACGGTGCTCGGCAATATTGCGGACGCGATCAACGCGAAGGGGGGGAATGTCAGCGCATCGGTCGTGAGTGATACTTCCACGACGAGCAGGCTGGTCTTGCAATCGACCCAGACCGGGTCCGCGAACGCCATCGCGCTCTCGGATACCGCGGGAACGCTCCTCGCGAATCTCGGGTTATCATCGTCAGTGGTCTCCGGGCGAAACGCCTTCACATCGACGACGGGAGGGTATCTGAATCAGGATGCGTCGACACTCGATGCCAAGTTCAAGCTTGACGGCATCGATATTACGAGGTCGGGCAACACCGTCACCGACGCGCTGACGGGCGTCACCCTCACTCTCAACGGAGCCCAAAATGCGTCCGACCTCCCGGCGACGGTGAGTGTCGGTATTAACACCAACCAGGTGCAATCGACGGTCCAGCAGTTCATCAACAACTACAACGATCTCCTCCAAAACCTCACCTCGGAAATGGCCGTCGATCCGACGACGAACACGCGACAGATCTTCGCAGGAGATCCGACCTTCACCATGCTGAAGGTGAACCTCCAGAGTCTCATTTACGGCCAGGTTTCGTCGGTGAAATCCGGCAACCCCGCAAACCTCTTCCAGTTGGGTGTCACGGCCGCAGCCGACGGAACGCTGAGCATTTCGGACACCACGAAATTCAACGCTGCCATGGCCGCCGATCCGACGAAGATCTCGGACCTCTTCAACTCATCGAACGGTCTCGCGGTGCAGATGAATAATCTCCTGAAGAACTTCGTCGCTCCCACGAGCGGACGGATGGACTCGATGACGAGTATTGTGAAGAGCGAAACGTCGAGCCTCAGCGATCGCATCACCACTGTTCAGGCCCGGATTTCAAATCAGGTGACACAGTACCAGAACCAGCTCGTGCAACTCCAGGCTGCTCTCGAAGAGGCGCAGAACCTGGATTCCGAGATGTCGTACATCTTGTCCGGAGATTTGTATTCGACCACGTCGTCTGGATTGGATTTGACGACGTCATCCAGCTAAGTAATGAACGACGCAGGAAGCATCATGATCGCAACTCAACCAGTCGGCGCTTCGTCTGGAACACTGCCGATTGACATCTATGGCGCAGGCCAACAGGACGGCTCCGAGGGACAGCAAAAAGCTTCATTGTCCAACGCGGAGGTGATTTCGGCGGTGAAGGAGCTCAACGCCGCAATGAAAGTTGTCGACACGAATCTTTCGTTTTCGTTCGACTCTATCACGAAACAGACGGTGGTCACCGTCACCGACGCCCAAACGAACGAAGTCATTCGCCAGATACCTCCGGAAGAGATGCTGAAGGTGTCGCAGCGGATTGCGGAACTTCTTGGAGTACTGTTTGACCATGCAGGATAACGCCCAGCGTGCCGACCGTCCGGCCGTGACATCCGGGATGCCGGAAGACATTCGCAGCGATCCCCAGGCTGCGGAGGTGTACGGGCTGCTCCAGTCGCTCCTCGACATGACCCGGACAGCGGTCGGCCAGGCGGCCGAGAACGATCCCGCGATGCTGAGAGAGTTTCTTGCTCGAAGGGCCGGCATCATGGAGATGCTGGTGAGGCTGGCAGGCGAAAGCGCCCCGGGCTCTGCGTTGCGACAGCGCCGATTCAAACGGACACTCGCTGTTTTGATGCAGACGATCCTGACGGAAAATGCGCGAGTCATAGACACCATCCGCGAAAGGAAAAAGGCTGTGCTGGCGAAGATCGCGGATGCACAGAAGAGGCGGCAGGTGATCAGGTACACGCAATAGGAGGATGACATGGGAATCAGCGAAGTCACCAACAGCGGCATTCCGGTCCAGCCTTCGGTGTCGAAGAAGGTGAAGGAGGAGCAGGAAGCCAAAGGCTCGTCGAAGGATAAGGTTCAGGTTTCCGATGAGGCACGCTCGTTGTTCGAAACCGAGCGGACAAACAGGCTCAACGAAATCCAGAGGAAAATCGACGAGGGTTTCTATTCGAAGAAAGAAGTTGTTGAAAAGGTCGCGGATGCGATGCTCAAGGATATCAAGAAGCAAGTCACCGACTAGGTTGACGGATATCACTGCTATGGCAGGAGACGAAGCACTGCTCACGAAAGCGCTCGAGCTGTGCACATACATCAACACGATCAGCACCTCTCTGGAGAGCTCCTCAGCGGTACCCCCGAAGCTCGTTCTCTCCTTCGACCTCTATTGCCTGCTTCTTGAGTACACGGTCTACCTGAAAGGGGTGAGCGAATCAAGTGCCGGTGGCATCGAGGAGCTCATTCTCTGTGATGATCTCCTCTTTGAGACTCCCCAACGCCAGCTTGAAGTCCGTGTCGACTTCTTCCTTCCGCAAAACACGGTCACGATTTCCTGAAACCAGCCGATTTTCTCAGCACCTCTGTGGTTTCCGCCGACGAGCCTCCCGCTCGGGCCCGGCTTCGGGGAGCAACTTCTCGTGCGATCGATTCTTGAGCGCCCTCCCGATATCCCACTTTGAAGCGACCTCTCAACGCTTCCTCACACTCTGGACGAAGAACGGAACGTCGAGCGCACCTCCTGACCTCTCGGGTAGTGCCTGAGTTTAAATCGTCATTGCGGGGAGTCCGACTGAGGTCGGACGACGGAGCGATCCCCTGCATTGGCCGCAGCGGGTCTTCGAATCAGGGGATTGTCACGTTGTACGTGATGGCGTGAAGCGCCACTTCCTCCGATGAAAAACATCGGGCCTCGCCGTGACAACTGAGTAGGAATATGTTAGACTCAGGCACTGCCGCCTCTCGCCCCGGCCGGTTGATTATCTCTTTGTATTTCTCTATCGTTATGCACAAGGGATCTCCCAGACTGATCTTCTCAGGACGTATGGCCCGCTCGAAGGAAGGTATGGACGGAAAGATGATGCCGGGAGTGGCGTCGAAGGACGACCATGGCCAACCCTGGGTGGTGACCGACGGATCGTTCGAGATTCTTGAGATGGGGGGCGGATTTGGGAAGCTGATCGGGTACGCCGACTCCGAGGTGGCCGGAAAAGTGATCAGTGAGTTTCTCCACTCCGAAGACAGAGGAACGATCGAGGGGCTTCGAGTCTCCCTGGGCAGTGGCGGACAAGCACTCCGCTCCGTTCGAATGAAAACCAAGTCCGGTTTCACTCTCCGTGTCCGGATCGAGGCGAAGGCGATTGACCCTCACCGGTTCAAGCTGATGGTGTGCGATGCCGACGACGGCGGTCAGCCGGGCTCCGGGGTCCGCAGTCAATATGCCCTCGCGCTCTACGAGATAGGGCGACAGATGACATCGAGCTTCGATGCGGCCGAAGTGCTGAAACTCATCGTCAAGAACGTCGCCTGGCTCCTTGAATGCCAGTTCGTCGCCGTCGCTGAGGTGGATGTCGAAAGGGGTTTGCTGACCTACAGTGAAGTGGTGGGCAACAAAGCGGACCATCCGTCGGGCGGAGCCGGGAAGGTTGGTAGGGGAATTGCCGGGAGGGTAACGCTCACGCAAAAGCCCTTCATCATGGAACGCCTGCCGGGAGGCGAGGATTCGTCCGAATTCGAGTTGATGATCTGCGAGTACCTACAGTCCGCCTTCGGTGTGCCGATAACCAATAAGGGACACCAATTCGGCGCCCTTGTCGTCGGCTACCGCAATGATCATCGGATCACCGAGGAGGAAGTCCAGCTGACGACCAACCTTGCCAATCAAGCGGCCTTGGCGCTTGATAACGCTGCGCTCTACCGGCAAAGCGTTGAACATTCCAAGTCGATGGCCGCGCTCAGTTCTCGGATCGCCCTCGTCCAGGAGGAGGAACGGCGAAGAATCACGCGTGAACTTCACGACGGAATCGGGCAACTCCTTACCGGCCTGAGGATGAACCTCGAGTTGCTGCTTCGTCAGCTTCCAGCGCAGAATACCGACGCCGCCGAGCGTATCGCCGTTATGAAGCAAGTGATCGACGAGACGAACAACACCATCCGAAGGATCGCCTTTGACCTTCGGCCACCGATCCTCGACGATCTGGGGCTTGTGCCGGCACTGAGATTTTATGTCGACAGATTTCAGGAGCGGACGAATATCAGACTCGCGCTCTTGTCTCCGGACCACCTCAAACGCTTTGACCCGAAGATGGAGGCGACCCTCTACCGTGTGGTTCAGGAGGCGCTCACGAATGTGGCAAAGCATTCCGGCGCCAAGAATGCGTCGATCGAAATCGCCAGTGTTGGTGAACAGCTTCGACTCCGTATCTCGGATGACGGACACGGTTTTGAGACGCGTCAGGCAGGCGAGGGGGGGCTTTGGTCAAACGGGCTCGGCATCGTCAACATGAAGGAACGGGTGGGTGCGCTTCACGGTCGGTTCGCGCTGAGGACGGAGAAGGGAAAGGGAACCGTCATCTCGATCGAGGTTCCAGTTCATGACCGATAAGAAGAAAATCCGGATCCTCGTGGCCGACGATCATACGATCGTGCGGAGAGGCATCGTTTCGCTTCTCTCCCTCAACCCGGCTTTCGAGGTGGTCGGAGAAGCGGCGAACGGCCGCATTGCCGTCGACCTGACCCTTCAGAAGCTCCCCGACGTCATTCTGATGGATATCAGCATGCCGGAAGTCACAGGGCTCGATGCGACGAAGCAGATCAAGAAGAGACTTCCCGATGCGAAGATTCTCGTCCTCTCCGCGTACGATAATGAAGAATACGTCACTCAAGTCCTCCAATCTGGAGCGAACGGCTACCTTCTGAAGAATGCATCTCCCGAGGATATTTACGCCGCCGTGAAGGCGGTGAACGACGGGCTGGCGTTCTTCAGTCCCGGGATCTCGAAAATTGTCCTCGACAGTTATGTGAAAAAGAGCCTCCCAGCATCCGTCCCGAGAAGCGAGGCGGGACATGCTCTTGCGGTGGGCCCCCTGACCGTGAGAGAGACTGAGATCCTTCAGTTGGTGGCCGAGGGGAAATCTCATCAGCAGATCGCCGACCTTCTCTTTATTAGCGTACGGACGGTCGACACGCACCGGAACAATATCATGAAGAAGCTCAACCTCCACGACACGGCAAGTCTCGTCACCTACGCCTTGAAGCACGGCATCGCCGTCCTCCCGAAGTAACTCCCAGGGCTTCACCCCACGATCTTCTCATCACCAGGCGGCCGGAGGTGACTCCGGCCGGGAGCCGACTACGCAATACCGCTTAGCCGTCAAAATACGCGATAGCGCGGATTGCATCGAAGTGGCTAATGCTGTAATGTTGCACAACGTTAGACAGCAGGAGTGTTGAAATATTTTCCACCCGGTGAACAGATATATGCAAGTTTTGTCACCGCAAGACGAAGAGGCATTGCTCATGGACGGCACCCCGAACCCCCTTTCGATTCTTGTTGTCGATGATGTCGAGGAAAACCTCGAATTGCTTAAGGATCTTTTCGCCGAGAACGGATACACGACCCTCTCGGCCAGGAGCGGCATGGAGGCGGTGGAGATTCTCGAGGGGGAGACGGTCCATATGATTATCGCCGATGCGATGATGCCGAGAATGGACGGCTTCGAACTCTGCAGAAAAGTACGTGAGAATTCCAGACACGCAAAAACCCCGTTCATCATCTATACCGGCAACTACGTCGACGAGGAGGATCAGGAGCTTGCGAAGAGGGTCGGGGTCGACCGGTACGTCATGAAATACGCCGGCCTCGCCACGCTTATCGAAGCGGTCCAGGATGTCGCCCATCAGCGGTACGGGATCGACGTCGAAGCCGGCGCCGAGCCTGCGGGGGGCATCGACGACCAATCGTTCCTCGAGAAGCACCACACGCTCGTTACGAAGAAGCTCGAGGAGAAGATGAAGGAGCTGGAGATGTACGCCTCTACGTTGGCGAGGAAGAACCGTGAACTTCAGATTTCAGAACTTCGCTACCGGGGATTGTTCGAGAACGCGAGCGTCGCAATTTTCGTCGTCGACGGCGAGCAACACACCATTGTCGACGTCAACAAAATGGGAGTCGCGCTCCTCGGGTACGAGAAGGAAGAGCTTCTTGCGCTGGGCGGCCTCCCATTCATTGAAACCGTCGGAGGGGGGGCTTCGCTCTACCACATCGAAGAAGCCGTCGCTCAGGAGGCAACGATGAGAATGAAGTCCGGTGACGTCATCGACGTCGACGTCAGCGCAGGACCGCTCTCCCAGCCAAATGATCTCCGCGTGATGCTCTTCGTCCGGGATATCACCGAACAGAAGAAAATCAGAAACTCCCTCATGCAGATGGAGAAGATGTCGCTCATGGGGAGGCTCGCGGCTGGGATCGCACATGAAATCCGGAATCCGCTCGCGGGAGTAACGCTGAATCTCCAGTACCTCCAGCGGAAAATCGACAGCGCCTCCCCCGACTACGAGTCTGTTTCGGCCGCACTTGAGGGGGCGGAGAGGATCCATCATGTCATCGAAGATACTCTGGGCCTCGCGCGGGTGACTCCACCTTCGCTCCAATCCCATTCCATCAATGCGATCGTCGCGCGATCTCTCCAATACATCTCGCTCCCGCTTCAGCAAAAGAATATTTCTCTGTCGGCTTCGTATGACGAGCATGCGCCGGATGTTCTCGTCGATCAGAAGCAGATACAACAGGTTGTCCTCAATATTCTCCAGAATGCCATCGACGCGTCCCCGGACAACAGTGCGATCGTCGTCTCGACGGAAATCCGGCAGCCGGAGGGTGGTGACGCGGAGGGAGCACTCGTGGAAATCTCGGTCCGTGACTTCGGTCCCGGCATTCCGCCGGAGATGAAGTCGGTCCTCTTTGAGCCGTTCCGGACGACGAAATCGGGGGGAACGGGTCTCGGCCTGGCGCTTTCAAAGTACATTATCGGAAAACACCGCGGAGATATCGGCCTTGAAGCTTGTCCCGACGGCGGAACGATCGTACGAATCACCTTACCAACCTCATTACTCAGCAACGGAGGCAGCAATGGAGAAAGGTAGGATCTTGGCCGCAGACGATGAGAAATCGCTCACCGTTTCCCTGAAAAACGTGTTGACGGATGCCGGCTACAACATCGCAGTGTGCTCGAACCGCGACGAGTTCTTCGCGCAACTCGCGTCGTTCAATCCGGATGTTGTGCTCCTCGACATCTATCTCGGGACGGCGAATGGGATCCAGATCCTGAAACAGGTGAAGTTCGAGGGATGGAGGGTTCCCGTCATCATGATGACAGCCCACTCCGACGTTTCACTGGCGGTCCAGGCGATGAAGGAAGGTGCGGCAGATTTCGTCGTCAAGCCGTTCGATCTCAACCATCTCATCGTCCTTATCGAGAAGAACCTCGAATTCGCCCACCTCGAGACCCGAGTGACGATGCTCCAGGAAGAGCTCGAGAAACAGCGTTCCCGGAGCGGCATCATCGGGAACAGCCTGGCACTCCGGAGAGTCCTTGAGATCAGCGAGAAACTCGCGAG
This sequence comes from Bacteroidota bacterium, assembly GCA_035505655.1. Taxonomy (GTDB): domain Bacteria; phylum Bacteroidota; class Ignavibacteria; order UBA10030; family UBA8401; genus JAGVPT01. Next base: position 122,503 of record DATJQP010000042.1, on the reverse strand, counting down.
CGGCGAGAGCACCACGGTCCTCATCGAAGGAGAAAGCGGCACGGGCAAGGAGCTCATGGCGAGGTTTATCCATCAGAAGAGTGTTCGGAACGGCCAGCCGTTCATTGCCCTCAACTGCGCCGCGATTCCCAAGGATCTCGCGGAAAGCGAATTCTTCGGGTATGAGAAGGGGGCCTTCACCGGGGCGACGGAACGGATGAGGCAGGGAAAGTTCGAGATGGCAAACGGAGGGACAATTCTTCTTGATGAGATCGGGGAACTGTCACTCGACATGCAGGTGAAACTGCTCCGCGTTCTCGAAGAGCGTCGCTTCTACCGCCTTGGCGGTGCTCGTGAAATCTCGGTCGACGTCCGCATTATTGCCGCATCGAACAAAAGCCTGGCAAAGCTTGTCGAGTCAGGAAAATTCAGGGAGGACCTGTTCTACCGCCTCAACGTCGCGGTGGTCAAAATTCCACCGCTTCGAGAACGGAGGGAGGATATCGAGGCGCTCACCTATGCGTTCGTCCAGGAGTTCAGCAGGAAATTCAATAAGAGTACACCGCAGGTCGAGCCGGAGGCAAAAGAGTTCCTTGAGCGGTTGCCTTGGAAAGGGAATGTCCGCGAGCTGAGGAATGCAATCGAGAGGGTTGTCCTCCTCAATGACTCCCAGGCGCTGACGAAAAACAGTCTCACATTTCTCGGGGACGGGGCGGCACCTGAGATGTCGGTCCAAGGGCTGAAAGAAGGGGAGTTCCTTCTCCGCGTTCCACCGAAAGGAGTCGGAATGGTGGATGTCTTGAAAGACCTGATCCTCCAGACCCTTGAGATCACTCAGGGGAATCAGGTCCAGGCCGCGAAGGTGCTCGGCATCACCCGGTCCAAGCTTCGGTACAAAATGGATCAGCTCAAGATAAAGTCGGGACAACGTGTTTACTCCGTCAAAGGGGTTGAGGCATAGCGACGTGAACAACGTGCATGGGGTGATTGTCCGGGAAAAGGAACGCAAAGGCACCCACGAGTCAGGACTCTTTCGACAAGCATGAACCGATGAATGTTGCCCGCACAGTGGGGTTGAGCAGCCTGGCGGCCAGGTTGAAACGGGTCAGCGGCGGAATGATCCATTTTGCTGCGAGGCTGGCTCGCGGAGTGCGCTCGATACCATTTTCGGCTCTCGTCTTCCTTGCACTTCTCGTCGTCGGTATCGCGGTGGCAGTCTGGACACATCACAACGCCGAGGTCCGAAGGACGTTTGAGGATCGTCAGTCCGAGCTTGGCGCGATTGCCGACCTGAAGGTGAAACAACTGCTCCGCTGGCGGATCGAACGGCAGGGAGACGGGCTGGTGCTGTCCGAGAACCGCGCAGTCGCACGGCAGTTTGAACGGTGCCTCGCGGACAGTTCGCTGTTTCAGGGATTTGTGCCGTGGCTGAACCTCATGAGCATGCACTCAGACTATTCTCGTATCCAACTTCTTGACACGACGATGAGAGTGAGATTTGCGTCAAACGACGCGGCGAGAGTTCTTGAATCTCACGATGTTGCGTTTGCGGGAGAAGTGTTGCGGGAAAAGAAGGTCCTCCTGACCGATCTCTATCTTTCGGAGCCCGACAATCGGCCGACGATGGACCTCATCGTTCCGATAATTCTGTCTGAGCTGAAGGGGAGCCCCGTCGTGGGAGTGTTTCTCTTTCATATCGACCCGAACACGTACCTCTACCCTCTTGTCGAATCGTGGCCGACGTCGAGCAGGAGTTCCGAATCGATGCTCATCCGGCGGGATGCAGACTCGGTTGTTTTTCTCAACGACCTTCGGAATCGCTCCAATGCGGCACTTCGTCTTCGTCTGCCCGTTGCCAACAAATCCACCCCCGCGTCGCTTGCCGCCAGGGGAGATGAGGGGAAATGTGAAGGGGTCGATTATCGCAATGCGGAGGTTCTCGCTTTCATCAAGAAGATACCGGATTCGCCGTGGAGCCTCGTTGCGAAGATCGATCGGGAAGAAGTTGAGTCAGGTATCGCAGAGGAGACGCGGGCGGATCTTCTCGCCGGGATTCTTCTTGTCGTGGCGACCGCTTTCGCCGTCGGACTCTGGTGGCGGCATGAGCGGGCCGAGTTCTACCGCGCACGACTCAAGGCGGAGGAGGAACGGAGAGCGCTCATTCAGCATTTCGAGTATCTTGTCCGGTACGCGAACGATATCATCATTCTCGCGGATAAGCAGCTGAGAATCGTCGAGATGAACGAACGGGGCTTCGAGCTGTACGGCTACAAAAAGTCGGAGATCATCGGGCGGCGTGTGGGAGACCTCGAGGCGGATGAGGGGAAGGAGACCTTCGCCGAACGACTCAAGGTGTTGAACCTCTATCGGGGGGGGAGGTACGAATCGCTTCAGCGCCGCAAAGACGGTTCGACGTTCCCGGCCGAGTTCAGCACCCGCATCATCGAGCTCGAAGGCTCTCTCTATTATCAGATGATTGCGCGCGATATTACGGAGCGGAAACGAAGCGAAGAGGCTCTTCGTGAAAAGGAGTTTTGGATTAAAGAGTCGCAACGGGTTGGGCGAATCGGGTCTTACATCCTCGATTTTCAGACGAGGACATGGACCAGCTCGGCGGTGTTGGATGAGATATTCGGAATCTGCGGGGAGTTTGACAGGTCCGTGGCGGGCTGGTTGAGCCTTATTCACCCGGAGCAGAAGAACGACATGATGACCTACTTCTCGAACGACGTCATCGCCCAGGGTCACCCGTTCAACAAAGAGTACCGTGTTGTTCGTGCGAACGACGGCGTCGTGCGATGGGTGTGGGGGCTTGGAGAGCTGAGCTACGACTCAAGCGGCGCGCTGAGAAGGATGATCGGCACGATTCAGGACATCACGGAGCGCAAGAATGCCGACAACGAAATCCGCCGTCTCAACGCGGAGCTTGAGCTCCGGGTCAGGGACAGGACCGCGCAGCTTGAAACGGCAAACCGGGAGCTCGAATCCTTTTCCTACTCGGTCTCTCACGACCTTCGCGCCCCGCTCCGGGGCATCGACGGCTGGAGCCTTGCCCTGGTCGAGGATTACCGCGACTCGCTCGACAGCCGCGCACACGAGTACATAGGACGGATCAGGGCCGAAGCGCAGCGGATGGGGACGCTCATCGACGACCTATTGCAGCTCGCGAGGGTTACTCGCGCAGGACTGGAATTGGATCGAATGAACATCTCCGACCTCGTGAGGGTTATCGCGTCTCGCCTGAAGGAACACCTTCCCTACCGCTCGATTGAATTCTCCGTCGAAGAGGGGCTTCACGCGACAGCGGATCCCCGTCTCATGGAGATCGCGTTGACGAATCTCCTCGACAATGCGTGCAAGTTCACCTCAACGCGAGAGAAGGCGATGATAGAATTCGGCCGGAACAAGGATGGAACCGCGCCGGTCTATTTTCTTCGCGACAACGGAGTCGGGTTCGACCCGGCGTACTCGACCAAACTGTTCGGACCGTTTCAACGAATGCACAAGACGTCAGAATTTCCCGGCACCGGCATCGGACTTGCGACCGTCCAACGCATCGTCCATCGTCATGGCGGCCGTGTGTGGGCCGATGCCCGGGTCGGCGAGGGTGCCACATTCTATTTCACACTCCCGGAGGCGCGATGAATTCCAGAGTGGTTCTTTTGGTGGAAGATGATGCGAGCGATGTCGAGTTGACGAAGAGGGCATCCGCAAAGGCGCAGATGCCGGACGCAATCGTCGCCGTCGAGGACGGACAGGAGGCGCTCGATTATCTTCATGCCCGGGGTGCGTACCTCGGACGGGACACGGCGGACCTCCCGACCGTCGTTTTGCTCGATCTCAAGCTGCCGAAAATCGACGGCCTGGAAGTCCTTCGACGCATTCGCTCGGCCGAGGCGACGAGGCGCCTGCCGGTGGTTATTCTCACATCCTCCAGGGAAGAGAGAGATGTCGGCACGAGTTATGACCTGGGAGTGAACAGCTACATCCGGAAGCCGGTCGATTTCGCTCAGTTTGCGGACGCTATCCGCCATCTCGGAATCTACTGGCTTGTCATCAATGAACCGCCACCCACGGCGTGAGGTCTCTATGGCAAATGAACTCAGTGTCCTGATCGTGGAAGATTCCGAAAACGACGCAGCCCTTATCATGCGACAGCTCGAAAAGGCACAATACGCCGTCCGGTCCGAGCGCGTCGAGTCTTCACACGGGATGAAAGAAGCACTCAGCAGATCGAAATGGGATCTTATTCTCTCGGACTACAGTCTTCCGAGGTTTGACGCACTCTCCGCATTGAAACTGTTGTTGGAATCGGGGCAGGATATTCCGTTCATCGTCGTCTCCGGCACCATCGGAGAGGAGACTGCCGTCGAGCTCATGCGGGCCGGAGCACACGACTATGTGATGAAGGATAAGCTCTCTCGACTCGTCCCCGTGGTGAGGCGAGAACTTGCCGAATCACGGGTGCGCCTGGAAAGGCGTATGACGGAGCATTCACTCCAGGAGAGTGAGGCAAGGCTCCGGAATCTCATCCAGACCGCCCGTGATGTGATTTTCACCATCTCCCCGGACGGTATCTTCACAACGCTCAATCCCGCGTTCGAAACGCTCACAGGATGGCAGCGCAGCGAGTGGCTCGGCAGATCGTTCGAAGACCTTCTTGCTCCGGCCGACGTTCCGAAGGCCCTCTCACGACTCAAGAGCCTCATGAACGGAGAACCGAACCTCATCTCGGAACTAAAGATCCGTACAAAGGCCGGGGCGATGATATACGCCGAGTTAGTAGGGACGCCGCATTTGCTCGAGGGGAGGCTCGTGGAGATCATAGGTATCGCGCGTGATATCACGGAAAGAAAAGAGGCGGAGATAGCGCTCCGGAAAAGCGAGGGGCTTCTTTCCGATACGATGAAGATCGCGCGCCTTGGACCGTGGGAGCACGACACGCTGGCGGATGAATTCATCTTCAACGACCATTTCTATTCGGTCTTCAGGACCACCGCGGAGGCTCAGGGCGGATATAGAATGACCTCGTCCGAGTACGTCCGCCGCTTTGTTCATCCGGCCGATGCCGACCTGGTGCGTGAGGAGATCAAAAAAGCCGTTGAAGCCTCCGAGCAACATTGCACACGCCGGCTTCAGCACCGGATGCGATATGCGGACGGGGAGGAAGGGTATCTCGAGGTGAGCATCTTCGTTGTCAAAGACGAGGAGGGTAAGATCATCCGGACGCACGGTGTCAACCAGGACATCACGGAACGAGTCGAGGCGGAACGGGCACTGCGGGAGAGCGAAGAACGATATCGTCAGTTCTTTGAGGATGACCTTACCGGAGATTTCATCAGCATGGTGGACGGCACGATCCTCTCGTGCAATCCTGCCTTCGCGCGCATTTACGGATTCGATTCGGTTGAAGAAGCGATGTCGGCAAAAGGGCAATCATTCTATCCTTCCACGGAGCACCGTGAGAGGTTCCTTGAACTCCTGAGGGAGAAGAAGAAACTCGAGTACTTTGAGGAAGAAGGACGAAGAAAGGACGGCAGGCCCATCTACCTTGTCTCAAACAACATTGGCATTTTCGACGACAAGGGGAATCTTGTCCAGATTAAGGGATATATCTTTGATGACACGGAACGGAGGGTGCTCGAAGAGCAACTGCGCCAATCACAAAAGATGGAAAGCATCGGAACGTTGGCCGGGGGCATCGCACATGATTTCAACAATATCCTCAACAACATCCTGGGGTTCGTCATGCAACTGAAAAAGTACGCCGGCGATCCGGTCAAGGTCATGAAGTACGGGGAGACCATCGAGAAATCCGCGACGCGCGGCGCCGAGCTGTCCGCCCACTTGCTCTCGGTGTCGCGTCGGAAGAAGCGTGAGGAGGCCGAGTTTGACGTCGCTCAGCTCGTCAACGAGGTCTGCACGCTATGCGGTGAGACGTTTCCCCGCATGATCGCCGTCGAGCGGGTCATCGGAGGCGGGCTTCCGACGATCAGGGGGGATCGCGGCTCTCTCTATCAGGTGCTGCTGAACCTCAGCGTCAACGCTCGGGATGCTATGCCGAACGGAGGCACGTTGACAATCAAAGCGTTCAGTAGAATGGTCGGCCCCGAAGTGAATCCGAGGTTGCTTCCCACTCCAGCGTCGCGGTGTGTGGAGCTGATCGTCTCCGACACCGGCAGCGGCATGTCGGATGCAGTGCGCGAAAAGATCTTTGACCCCTTCTTTACGACGAAGGAACAAGGGAAGGGAACGGGGCTCGGGCTGTCGATTGTCTATAATGTTGTCAAAGAGCATCATGGGACGATCATTGTGGAGAGTGAGGAGGGAGTGGGAAGTTCGTTCAAGGTATACCTGCCTGCGGTCGAATCCCAGACTTCGAAGGACTCATCCCGCTCCTCGGAGGAGTTCATTCCGCAGGGAGAGCTGGTGCTGCTGGTCGACGATGAAGAAATGATGCAGGAGCTAGGCAAGGAACTTCTTGAAGACAACGGCTTCCATGTCGTGATCGCGAAAGACGGCGTCGAGGCCGTGGAGATCTACCGCGAGCGGGGGAAGGAGATCTCCTTGGTTATCCTCGACCTTGTGATGCCAAGGATGGACGGCGGACAGACCTACATGGAGCTGAAGAAACTCAATGAATCCGTCAAAGCGTTTTTCTGCTCCGGCTTCACTTCGGACAAGGTCATCACGCAACTGCTCGCGGAGGAGCACCTCCATGCGATCAAGAAGCCTTTCCACCCGACCGAGTTCATCAACATGGTTCACTCCACGATCAAAGGAGAGTAGCGACGCCCGGAGTCTATTCGCGAAGGCCCGGCGGATGCGCGGGAATTAATGGGCGAAAGGCCGGCCGGGCCGCTCCCCGATATTGCCATCTTCCTCGAACAAAGAATCAACGATGAAAAAGAGCCGCCTTTTTCAGTCAGCGATCTCCGACCGCTCAGGACAGTCCCATCTGCTCCGATATACCCTCATGTATATCATTCTCTCATGCCTTTGGATTGGGTTCTCCGACCGGGCACTCCTCTGGCTCGTGACGGACCCAAAACTCATGGCCAACGTGGCGACGATCAAAGGGTGGTTTTACGTGCTGGCTTCTGCCGCTCTCTGGCACAGCATGATGACCCACAACACCAACCGCATTTCCTTTGCTCAGTCGGCCTATCGGGCTCTCTTCAACGCCAGCCCGATTCCGATTACCATTAATTCACCGCTCGACGGCACCTTCGTCGAAGCGAACGACAGCTTCCTTTCACTCTGTGGTTACGGCCGCGAGGAGGTCATCGGTCATTCTCCCAACGAGTACGGAATGTATGCAGACCCTGAACGCCGAGAGGAGTTGTTCAGAACCCTTCTGGAGAAAGGAAGAGTCTCGGGGGCAGACTGCCGATTCCGCACCAAGGGGGGCGAACTTGTCGACCTGCTCATGTGGCTTGAAAGATTCTCGCTCGATGAGGAGGACCACGTCCTTGCCATGGCGCTTGACCGTACGACCCAGAAACGGTCAGAGAAGATCGTGAAGGAAAGTGAAGAACGATTTGCGACGGTTTTCAGAGCCAGCCCGGTGGGAATGAGTCTCACGCGGCTCTCCGACGGCCTGTTTCTCGACGTCAACAGAGCGTTCCTCTCTCTGTTTGGCTATCAACTTGAAGAAGTGCTCGGCGGCACGCCCATGTCTCTAAGAATGTGGGTCTGCCCTGAGCACCGATCAAAGATGATTGCTGCCCTGAACCAGTACGGACGGTCGGAATCGCTCGAGACCCAATTCCGGACGAAGGAGGGATCGGTCAAAGAGGTCAAGGTGACAGCCGAACTCGTTGACATCGCAGGGGAAAAGTACATCCTGGGCCTGACCGAGGACATCACCGAAAAGAAAGCATCCGAAGCCGAGTTACAGCGAGATATCTCCGAGCGAAAGCGGGCGGAAGAATTGCTTCGTTTTAGCGAGGCCAGCCTCGCGGAGGCAACGAGAATCGCAGGGCTCGGGAGTTGGGAATGGGACAGGACGACGAACACGCTGGTCTGGTCGAAGGAACTTTCGCGGATTCTTGGACAGGAACCGAAACCCTCATTTCCGGGGTTGCAGGCACTCTCCCGGTCTCCCGACGACACCGTAGAGCGCGAACGTGCGGCTATCGAGCGGGCATTGAGCGCCGGCACCCCGTACGAGCTTGAGCTTGAGATTGTGCGCGATGACGGCACACGCCGATGGGTCTCCGCCCGGGGTGAACCGAAGTTCGACCACCAGGGTGCCATCACGGGGCTAAGAGGAACGGTCCTTGATATCACCGTCAGAAAGAATCTCGAGATTCAGCTCCTCCAGGCTCAACGTTTGGAGACGGTCGGAACTCTGTCGGCAGGAGTGGCGCACGACTTCAACAACATTCTCAACATCATCGGCGGAAACCTTCAGCTTATTTCCGAAACTCCTCACGACGCGGGGAAGAATCGGGAACGGATGGAGGCGATAACGAAGGTGACGGAACGAGGAGCGCAACTGGTGCGGCAGCTTCAGATTTTTGCAGGAAGATCGGAACATGTGCTGCAAATGGTTGATCTCAACTCTGTCGTTGAGGAAAACGCGATGATTCTCGGAGAGACCTTTCCCAAGAAGATCTCAGTCTCGCTGGATCTCGACAAGACCCTGCCTCTCATCAGCGCAGATAAGAATCAGCTTCACCAGGTTCTCCTTAACCTCAGCGTTAACGCGCGCGATGCAATGCCGGACGGAGGCGCTCTGAATTTCACGACTTCGCTGGCGCAAGGAGAAGCGCTCCGAGAGAAATTTCCTGCAGCCCTCCCGCTTCCGTACATAACCGTGAGGGTCAAAGACACCGGCCGCGGAATGGATCAGGAAGTGATTCGCAGGATCTTTGACCCATTTTTCACCACGAAGGAGGTCGGAAGAGGGACCGGGCTGGGGCTCTCAGTTGCGCTGGGCATTGTTCAGGCTCACGGCGGATTCATCGATGTCGAAAGTGAAGAGAAGAAAGGGAGCATCTTCCAGATCTATCTTCCCGTGACGGAAGGAGGGAGTGCAATGATCGGTGAAACGCTTTCGCAGGAACCTCAATCGAACCGGGGCCGGGAGACCATCCTCTTCGTCGATGACGAGGAGTTCGGGCGCGAACTGGCCGTCGACCAGTTCTCGGATTACGGATACACCGTGATCACGGCGGGCGATGGAAGCGAGGCCGTCGAGCAATACAGAAGGCATGCCTCGGAGATCTCGATCGTCCTTTCGGACTACGGGCTTCCCATCTTTGACGGCGAGGAGGTATTCAGGCGTCTCCGCCAAATAAACCCGCGTGTTCAGTTCATCCTGCTTACCGGTATGATCGATGATGCGACGGTCGCCAGCCTGCTTCAAAGCGGAGTTCGCGAAATAGTCCTGAAGCCCTACAAAGTCTCGGATATCCTCATGAAGTTGAGGCACATTCTCGATAACCCGGGCGATGAGTAATGCGGATCGTGGCGCGACATCGTGCGAAAGCCAATCCTCGAAAGTTTCCAGGAGGCTTTCCGGCCTGACCTGATCGTTCGTCTCGACATGTGCGCGTGTTTTTTGTTGAAGTAGATCGTACCCTTCACGGGATGCCCGCGGAAATCATCGACCTTCGGCCGGCTAGACGCGGCGGAGTTTGCGTGATATGGGCTTAGGCCCGCGACGGCGCTTGGGATCATCGGAGGACTCCATGTCCGGATCCGGGTCGAGAGAGCGGTGGAGAGGGGGAGAAAGTTTCAGATCGTCTTCCGTCTCACCCACGGCCGTCTTCTGTCCCCGGCCTTAATCATCCTCACCGGAAAAGAATTAATTCTGTCTCCGGTCACCTTCGTCCGAAAAGATTCATTACCAAGCCTCACCGCCGGGCCGAACCCCCGACCGAAATCTCCGGATTCATGCCGTAGCCCTTCTGGCCGTTGGATATCGTCGTATCGGAATCCTTGCGGCAGATTCGTTCCTCGCCTTCATCAGATCACCGCTCAACCGTTTTCTCTCCATTTCTCCACGACGGATGCCAGCAGACATTGGGGCGTTACCACGCTCATTTCCCCGGGTTTTCATGCAGATGGCTGATATTCGCCAGGTGCAATCGGCTCCTCTAAATTTCTCGATCGACAATCCTTGAAAACAGGTCGCAATCGACAATTTGCACGCTTCTCCCTCTCAATTAGTGTGGCACGCGCTTTGAACAAATGCCTTGAAAATCGTTTAAGAAGGCACTCTCTTCCGATATGGGCATGGTCGCTGGCGACGAGAAGTCGCAGGAAAAAATCTTCAAAGTGTGTACGCTCTGCGGGAAGAGGTGGCAAACAAAGGACGACTTCCTGGGCGACGCGGAAGTGCATTTGAACGGATATCAGTGGAATAAGAAGAAGCTCCGGTCCGGCGAAGAAATGTGCGGACTCCTCATTTTTACCCATGCCAGAGAATCGTGCTACACGACATTGGGAATTGAAGCAAAGAGATTCCGTGTGAAGGCAGGCGGAGCAGACAAGAAATCGAAGGAGACAAACCGGGCTTGACCAGGATGTCCACGATAATCCTTACATGGAGGTAACTATGGATCGGGAAGGCGTTACATCGGAGTTCGTCCTTGCACTTGACGGAAAGGAGCAGTGTCCTGAGTGTGGCCACCTTTGGAACGATGAGGGGACCGCTCACTACCATGACTGCCGCTATTTCTACGTCGATGGAGAGAACGAGGAGGACGATTTCTTCACCGAAGAGGTGGAGGAACATTCCCCGCGGCCGTCCATGAAGACTGCGGCGTAGCCCTCTGACGGCGATTCGGTCTTTGTGAGGTCAGAAGCCAGAACCTGCAACTTGCGCAGTGAGGCTCATGACCGGACAGGACGCAGCACACATGTCGATGCCGGGGTCGAGAGGGTTGGGCCATGCAAGATGTCGACGACGCCCTTGGCTCCTCTCCGTTTCCATCTCCCGATCATTCGGCCGACCGTTGCTTCGTGGGCGGATGGATTGAAGCAGGAACACGCAGGTGTTTTTTGTCTGGATCCCCGACACATGGAGGGAGGGCGCAACCTCCAAGCGTGGGCCGGAGATTCGAAACGGAGATGGTCGAAGAGGGTGTGGACCGTTGAAAAGTGAATTCCTGAATCTGTGGTAGGAGCGTTCTGAACGACATAGGAGAGAATGGCATGAAGTGGTTTCACAATCTTTCGATCTCGACAAAACTGCTGTCCGGATTCGGGGTCACGACGTTGATGGCGTGTGCGATCGGATATTCCGGGTTAAAGGGTATCTTCGTTGTCAATAATTCAGCACAGGATCTGTACGTCACTCAAACGGTCCCCATCGGAGAAATCGGACGCATCGCAAAGGATTTCCAGCGTGTGCGCGCAAACCTGGCGTTTCTGCTCGTCGCGACAACCCAGGAGGAGATCGATCACGACAGAGGGGTGATCTCCGGCCTGACACTCGAGATGGACTCCCTGAGTGCTTCCTTCAGCAGAACCATCAAAGGGGAGCAGATGCAGCAGGTCTTTTCAAGGTATACTCAGGCGCGCATAACATTCCAGCCCCTTCAGGAGAAGGTCGTCTCTCTGGCGACGACGCAACGAAAAAAGGAAGCTCAGGAACTGTTCCTTGTCGGGGATGCGCGCACTGCGGCTCACGAGATCGAAGCGAGGATTGAAGATCTTGTCGATTTGAAGCGCGCGGAAGCTGAGGCGAATATCCAGGCTGCCGGCAGAACGGCCGAAGGTCAAACCATTGCCGTGGTGGTTACCCTTATCCTCGGAATCGCTCTCGCGGCTGTGCTTGGGACGATCATCGTTCGATACATCCGACGGACCCTTTCGGACCTGGTTCAACGCGCCGGCGCGATGTCCCAGGGAGATCTTACAGTAACTGTGGTCCAGAGTTCTTCGGATGAATTGGGGATGCTCGCGAGCGCCTTCGGACAGATGCGGGCAAATCTTCATCGAATGCTGACCGATCTCGCAACGATTTCTTCCTCCGTATCCAGTGCAAGCAGCGAGATAAGCAGCAGCACGGAACAAATGGCGGCAGGCGCACAGGAGCAAACATCCCAGGCGGGTGAGGTGGCAAGCGCGGTGGAGGAGATGACAAAGACTATCGTAGAGAACTCGAAGAATGCCGGGAGTACCGCCGAGACGGCGCGACAGGCCAAACAGGCGGCCGAGGCAGGCGGCCACGTGGTGAAGGAGACTGTCGCCGGGATGAAGCGAATCGCCGGGGTGGTCAATAAATCCGCCGAGACGGTGAAAGCTCTTGGAAATTCGAGCGATCAGATTGGCGAGATTATCGGAGTGATCGATGATATCGCGGATCAGACAAATCTTCTGGCGCTCAATGCGGCAATTGAAGCTGCGAGGGCAGGAGAGCAGGGACGAGGATTTGCAGTGGTCGCGGATGAAGTGCGGAAGCTTGCGGAGCGCACAACCAAGGCGACAAAAGAAATTGCCGGGATGATTAAGGCCATTCAGACCGATACCGAGGGGGCAGTTCTTTCGATGTCCGAAGGGACAAAGCAGGTGAACGAAGGGATCGAACTGGCCGACAAAGCGGGGGCTTCCCTCGAGGAAATCGTCGGAGTTTCCCAGAAAGTGACGGATATGGTCTCGCAGATTGCCGCGGCCAGCGAACAGCAGTCGAGCGCAAGCGAGCAGATTTCCAAGAACGTAGAGGCGATCAGCAACGTGACAAGTGAGACCGCCGCCGGCGTGCAGCAGGTCGCTCATGCTGCCGAGGACCTGAACCGTCTCACCGAGAACCTTCAACAGATCCTGGGGAGGTTTAAGCTGTCGACGGATGGCGCTGTGGAGCATCCTTCGGTCGGCGTCCACAATCCGATTGCCTCATCCGGGAACCGCGAGGGGAAGTCGCATCTGGCGGTTCGTGAGAATGGTGTACTGGTAACGCACGCATAACACAACGACGTAAGGAGTATATGAGATGGAAGAAACGGTAGATATCCGGAACAAGACGGGGAACCGCGGGGCAAGCGAAGAATTGCTCCAGCTCGTGAGCTTCAAGATCGGCGAGGAGGAGTTTGGGGTCGACATCCTCAAAGTGCAGGAGATTAATCGGATGCTTGAAGTGACCCGGGTGCCGAATGCACCGGAGTACGTCGACGGCGTGATCAACCTTCGGGGGAAAGTGATTCCGATCATCGATCTTCGGCGAAGGTTTGGCATGGAGCGGAAGGAGAAGGATAAGAACACCCGCATTGTTGTCGTGGAGCTGAGCGGAAAGGTCGTGGGATTTGTCGTCGATGCCGTCAACGAAGTGCTCCGCATTCCCAGGAGCGTGACGGAGCCCCCACCGGCGGTGGCGGCCGGAACGAATTCCGACTACATCACCGCCGTCGGCAAACTCGATGACAGGCTCTTGACGCTCCTCGACCTCGAAAAGGTGCTCGCAAACTAATCCCCCTTTTCCCGGCTGATCTTGTATTCAAAGAAGGACAGCGATGCTCCAAACGCGCCTGCGATGCTTCAAAATGCATCACCACCTTTTGGAGGCGGCACCGGGCACCCGTTGACTCGCGGAGAGGCGCTCGCGATTGAGAGGAACATTTGCGGGCTCGTCAGCTCCACGGCGGGCAAGGGGAATCGAGCCTGCGTCGAAAGCGCGTGATGGAAAAAAATGATCCCGTGGAAGGGTTGAGGATCGTCACGGTCCACAAGATTCTTATCACTGGTACGTTGAAATCATAGAGGGCAAATTTCTCATGATGAATGTGAGCGTCGCACAATGAACGGACTACAGGTGTACCGGAGACTTGGGGCACTCGCCGCGATCTTCGCCATTTCTGTCGTGGTAGCGACAATCGCGCACGCGCAGGGTAAACCGTCATACGGTCAGCAGATTGCCGTTTTAAAACTGCTGCAGCCTGACCTCAAGGTCATCGGAGTCATGAGCAGCAATCTCTCCGACAAAGAAATTCAAGACATCACCCGAGCCGGGCTCGGCCAGGGGGAGCAAATCGTCGTGGGCATCCCCCAGGATCCGCGCGACATCTCGCAGGTCTACAAGAAGATGGTCTCGGAAAAGAAAATCCAGATCCTTTGGGTGCCCAAGAGCAATGACGATTTGATGATGGGGGTTGGCTTCGAGTACCTTCGAACGAACACGTTGCTCGACAAGGTGGGCCTCTGCATTCCGGATCCATCCCTTCTTGCTTCGGGTGCGCTCTGCAGCGTCCAGATCGAAGGGGGCAAGCTCACGGTTTATGTCAATCAGAAAATCGCCTCGGTGTTGGGTGCCCATGTCCCGACAGAAGAAAGCTCAAGCGTGACATACGTCTCACGATAACTAGAGAAAGGCCTGATCCGTGAAACTAAGAACAAAACTCCTGGGAGCAGTCGTGAGCGTCATTGTTCTTCTTACGGTGACACTCAGCGTTCTGTTCAGTCTGCTCATCGGTTCGTCACGGGATGAGCAGTTCCGGAAGCACGGCGCTTCCGTGGCGATGAGCCTTGCTTCCAACGGGCGTCTCGGCGTCATGATGGCGGATTCGACTCAATTGTCGTCGATCAGCGAGTCAGCTTTCATGGACAAGGAGGTCCGTTCGGTCTCGTTTGTTGATCAAAACGGTCACCAAATCATCGGACGGGGCAGACCGGCAAAGGCCACCAGGTCTCAGAACGAGAAGGATGTGAAGGAGATTGATACCGTCGATCCCGATGGAAACCCGGTCGCACTTTTCGATGCGCCTATCTACGCCAGACAGGGAGATGCCGTCGCTCTCGGGAGCGTCGTGGTCGGCATGACGTTGGAAAACCTGAGGGCGGATACCCGGAATTCCATCATCTGGTCCGTCGCGATGTGCCTTCTCTTCTCGCTCACGGGAGTCGTTGTCGTGAGCCTCATCATGAAGATGCTGCAGCCTCTCCTCTCAGGGATTGAACTTGTCTCGACCGGCGACCTCACGATTCACCTCGAGGAGAGCTCAAGCGATGAAGTGGGGCACCTCGTGAGGAGCCTCAACGGGCTGGTGAGCGGACTGAGAGGGACGGTGGAACAAATTCGCCAGATGACTGTCGAGATTTCGAGCCAAGTCCAGCGGATCAGCGGCGACTCCGGTAGCATGGACGAAGGCATGCGGAGACAAGCCGAACGCTCGTCCGAGGTGGCTTCCGCCGTGGAGGAGATGACAAAGACGATCGTCGAAAATTCGAAGAATGCGATTTCGACCGCAGAAACTGCCAGAAAAGCCAGAGTTGCGGCAGAACAGGGTGGGAAGGTCGTCGAGGAAACGATCGAAGGAATGAAACGGATAGCGGCGGTCGTCAACAAGTCCTCCGACACGGTGAAGACCCTCGGCGTGTCGAGCGACCAGATCGGAGAGATTATCGGCGTCATTGACGATATCGCCGACCAGACGAATCTTCTTGCCCTCAATGCGGCCATCGAAGCCGCGCGTGCAGGCGAGCAGGGACGTGGATTTGCGGTGGTCGCGGACGAGGTGCGTCGGTTGGCAGAGCGGACGACCAAAGCCACCAAAGAGATCGCATCGATGATCAAAAAAATCCAGACGGAGACGCAGGGAGCGGTTCTCGCGATGGAAGAGGGGACCAGACAGGTGGGAGAAGGAATATCACTCGCGGACAAGGCCGGGGCATCGCTCCAGGAGATCGTCGACATCTCCCAGAAAGTCACAGATATGATCAATCAGATCGCGGCCGCAAGCGAAGAGCAGTCGGCAGCAAGCGAACATATTTCAAAGAACGTCGAGGAAATCAGCACGGTGACGACCCAGTCGACGACGGGAACTCTCCAGATAGCTCAGGCAGCCTCCGATCTCGGACGCCTCACGGAGGAACTGAACCGCCTTGTTCAGAAATTCAATATCTCCGAGCGCTCGGAATCACAAAGCCCCGAGAGGTCGGGCGTGACGACGACAAAGAGCGATCGGAAGATCTCAGCCATGGCGGTCCGCGCCAACGGGGCCATCGTGCCCCACGCGTAGAATCGGAGGTGGAGGAGGAAGTCTGGGAGGTTTGCTCGGTCGATAAAGCCGGGAGGAGACGGGAGGTGACCTGTCTCGCAATTCCCCGCTGAGGGCGAAGAATGTGATACCATCGCCGGGGTGAAACGTCTCACCGGATTTGCGCATACGATTACTTCTCGAACCTCTATCGCCGGGCGATGAGTGTTGCTTGCGCGGCATAGTCGATTTTTGCTTCGGCCGAAGCCGCCCGGAGTATGCTGGGGAGGGCTCAACTTGATGACGGATCGCATTCTTCTCTCTTGATTGTCTCCATTTCATTCTCCTGAGCTTTTGTCAACCAAGGCTCCCGCATTTCTCGGCGGGAGCCTTTTTTGCATCTCATACCTGGCTTTCTCTGTTCAACTGTGCAAAGACAGCCATGTGTCGGCCTTATGGCTTCAGTCGACATGCCGAAGTGAAGGCAAAACTGAGAATATCTGTTGGCACGCTACTTGTCTAATCTGCCCGAAAATGGGGTCGGAGTGCCGGGCGGGCGAACCCGGCGGACCATGGAACGAGAAGCTCATGATTGTCGAAGAGTCGTTGCACGAGCATATCCAGGTAAGCCTATCGGATGACGGGTCCCGGGCCTTCGCGATCAAGGACGAACTGATAGAAGACACACCCATTTCCGAAACCAGCCTGGTACAGTTGCTTGAAGACAAGGGGATCATCTTCGGAGTGAAGGATGACCTTGTGAGACTCCTTCTTGCCGAAGCGAGTCCGAACGTTCCTATCCTCGTCGCCGAAGGGATCGCTCCCACCTCCGGAAAAGATGGATGGCTTGAGTGCCACATTGACCTCTCAAAAAAAGAGGTGATGGAAGAGAAAGGCGGAAAGGTTGATCTTCACAACCTCAACCGCATCCACAATGTCAGGAAAGGGGAAAGGATTGCGACGGTGCATCCTCCGCAAGAGGGCGTCCCCGGAATGTCAGTCAAAGGGCTTCCGATCGCTGCCATCTCGGGCAAGCGGGCTCGGGTATTCAAAGGTTCGTATGTGACCTCCGATCCGTCTGACCTTGAGACACTGACAGCCGCCGAAGATGGCAATCTCGTCATCAAGCCCGACGGGACGATCGAGGTCCAGCCGGTAATCACCATCAGGGGGGACATTGATTTTTCCACGGGGGATATCGATTTCATTGGGTCGATGATTGTGACCGGCGACATGAAGAGCGATTTTACGATCAAGGTTCAGAAAAACCTCGAAATTCGCGGCGATGTCGGCGATGCGACGATCATCGCCGGGGGTAACGTCGTACTCAAGAAGGGCTTCCTGGGCCGTGGGAAAGGGTCGATCACGGCAGGTGGAAACGTCTCGGTCCATCACGTGCTCAATCAGACAATCACGAGCGACAGGAAGATAACAATAGAACGCGAGGCCGTTTGCGCGAAGCTGAATGCCGGAGATGCGATTTGCTCTTCCAGGGCCAAGATCGTGGGTTGTGTCCTCCGCGCCGGCAATACGGTTGAGGTCTTCAACCTCGGGAACGGGGACGACACACAGGCAACGGTGTATGCCGGCCACCGTGCAGAGCTGATCGAGAAACACCTTGCGGTCGAAAAGGAATTGGAGCAACTGAATAAGCAGTCGACCGATATCAGGGATTATGTCTACAAGCTCATAAGGAGTCAGCTGGACGCCCCGCTGACGGATGAACAAAGCCAGCTGCTCGCGAAACTCAAGAGGATCCAGGTCGACCTCCCATCGTCGATTGGTGAGCTTCAGAAAAAGAAGATCGCTCTCGAAACAGCGATTCGAGACTGTGCCGGCGCACGTGTTATCGTCCGGGGGACAGTCTTTATGAACGTCTTGATCGATGTCAACGGCGTCAAGAAACTCATGCACAGCGCGCTTCGAGAAGTGATGTTTACAGAAAAGAACGGAAAGCTCGAAGAGCAGCCGGCGCCATCCGAATGAGCTACCGAATGTGTTTGTGCAATTCACCCGGATACACCGATGAATAGTGAAGTCAAACTCCAGCTTGCAACGCTTCTTTCGGACGACGATCCCGCCGCGCGACGCAGGGCAGCCGAGGATCTCTCGGAATCCTCGGGTTTTGCGCCCATTGCTGCCCTTGCGGCAGCCCTCCGCGATGAAAACAAAGGTGTGCGTGACTCCGCCCTGAGGTCCCTTTCCAGGATCGGAAACGAAAACGTCGCACGGGCAGCGGTCGAGTACATCGCCGATGAGAATATCGTAACACGGAACCTCGCGGCGGAGCTTCTCATGCGTCTCAAGGACCATTCGGTGGGAGCGTTGCTGCCGTACCTCTATGACGTCGACCAGGACGTGAGAAAGTTTGCGGTGGACATTCTCGGGCTTATTGGAAATGATCAGACCGTCGACCACATCCTTCCGCTGCTTGACGATGCCGACGAAAACGTCGTCGTCTCGGCGGCCGAGGCGCTCGGGAACATCAAGAGCAGGCGTGCCGTGTCACACCTGATCAGGGTGTTCAAGCTTCACGATTACGCGAAGGCTGTTGTTGCCGAATCACTCGGAAAAATTGGAGACGAGGAGGCCGGCGAGTTTCTGCTCAAGTACCTTTCGGCATTGATTGCGGACGAGGAGGCGGATCGGCTTGTACTTTATTCCGTCATCGATGCACTCGGGCTCATCGGGGGATCAAGCGCGGTCCAGACGATCCGGGAAGGGGTGGCCCGTGTCAGCGGCAGGCTCCGATTGGCCTTGCTCCATACCCTGATCAGGATTCTCGATCGTCTCCACAGACCCCTCTCGGATCTCACCGAGTTCCGGGGAGATCTCCTCAGTGCCATCCAATGTGAGGATTGTGGCGTCCGGATCAGCGCAGCCCGCGCTTTGGGGGAGATACCGGACGAGGAGGTAACCTCCGCCCTGGTCAGCAATCTCGGGCAGACGGAAGAAATCGACGCTGTCATCCTTCCGCTTCTGGAGAAACGCCCCGAGATTTTCCGGGTGGTCGTTCATATGGCGGAGTCGGGTGTGCTGAAGCCGAACAAGGAGGTTATCGCCCTCCTGGGCCGGATCTGTTCGCTCATTGATTATGGAACGATGGCGGAGGGTCGCCTCTCAGACCTTTCCCGCCTTCTTGAGAGTGCGTTCGAATTCGTCAGCGGAGGATGGGCCGAGGCGTCGGAAGATACGCGTGGCGCCATCGTAGATACGATGCTTCGCCTCGACGCAGACCGCGCCTTTGAATACCTTGCGTCCGTTACCGAGGAACCGGATCCCTGGCTTCGCATTCATGTCATTGAACTTGTCGCCCCCCTCGAAAATCGGGGCATCCCGGAGTTCATCGCTCGGTTTCTCTCGGACGACGATGAAATGGTGAGGGAGGTGGCGGCGTCGACGCTCGAATCGAAGGGGTACTCCCCTCAGGCGGAGACTCATGAAGATTCAGCCGAACATCCTTAGGAGAACGAAGTGACCGCGCCGATGACTGTAGCGTATCGTCTCCCGGGAGTGCCGTCGCCCCCCAAAATGACCGACGAAGTGTTCCGGGCGACGAGAGATTTCATTTACGAAAACACCGGGATCTACTTCCAGGACAACAAGAAGTACCTTCTTGAAGGCCGGCTCGGAAAGCGACTTCAAGTGATCGGAATGGAAAGTTTTGAGTCGTACCTCCAGCTCGTTCGCCTCAGCCCACAGCGCGCGGCCGAGATGAAGTTTCTCTATGAGGCAGTGACGATCAACGAAACGTTCTTTTTCCGAAATGAACCTCAGTTTGAGGCTTTTGAGAAGACGCTCGTGCCGCAGATCCTGGAGCGAAAAACCGGTGCAGCGAAATCGAAGCTGAAGGTGTGGAGCGCCGCGAGTTCATCGGGCGAGGAAGCGTATACGCTGGCGATGATCTACCTTGAAAAGATCCGGCCGCGATACGCGGGACTTGAGATCGAGATTGTCGGAACGGATCTCAGCTCGGCGGTGATCGAAACCGCCCGCGCCGGCGTTTACAGGGAATATTCGGTCCGCAACATGCCCAGGCTCTACATGGACAAGTACTTTGAGGCGGTTGACGGCAGGTTTCACCTCGTTCCTCAGGCGAAGAAGCTTGCCCGGTTCGAGCATCTGAACCTTTACGATCGTGGACGGATGAGAGCGATGGGCCGTTTCGATATCATTTTTTGCGCAAATGTTCTCATCTACTTCGACCAACAGTCAAAGATTCAGGTTGTCTCCGATCTCTACGATAACCTTAACCCCGGCGGATTCCTCTTCATCGGATACGCGGAGTCGCTCCACGGGATTTCGTCCGCCTTCAAACTCGTAAATTTTCCGAAAACAGTCGCGTATCAGAAGGAGTAATGGTCCCATGAGCAGGGAAGTGCTCGTCGTCGACGATTCCGCGACGGTAAGAAAATTCGTCTCGGTCTCTCTTTCAATGCAAGGCTTCAAGGTGGTGACCGCATGCGACGGGATGGATGCGCTCGAGAAGCTTCCGACGGGGAAATTCGACCTCGTCATCACGGATCTCAATATGCCGACGATGGATGGTTTTGAACTGATCAGGACCCTCCGGGAGAGTGCAGAATTCAAGGACCTTCCCGTCATCATCCTCACCTCTCTCTCGGACCAGGCGAACAGGGAACAAGGGGCAAAGCTCGGAGTCGGATCGTATGTCATCAAACCCTTCAGCCTTGAAAAAATTCAGTACGAAGTGTCGAAATACCTCAGCTGGACCGATTGATCCGGGTTCGAGGGAGAACGATGTGGATCATCATGGAGAAAAGGAACTTCGGCTATGGCAAAGATACTGGTAGTTGACGACTCGCTCACAATGAGACGTATCGTTGTGAACGCCCTCAAGACTCAGGGATTTGAGGACGTCATCGAGGCGACGGACGGAAAGGACGCAGTGGCGAAGATCCTGAGCGAGGGGGCGCAGTTTGTCATCACGGACTGGAACATGCCGGAAATGAACGGGCTCGACCTCTCACGCTGGCTTCGCTCTAATCCGCAGTACGAGAATATTCCCATTCTCATGATCACCACGCGCGGGAATAAGGACGACGTCATCGAAGCGATGAAGGCGAGGGTGAACAACTATATCGTGAAGCCATTCACCCCGCAGAGCCTGAAGGACAAGATCGATCAGATCATGAAATCCGTGGAGCTCAGGCCGGCTTGAGGCCGTCGGCCGGGCAAGACTACCGTCACGTTAGAGACCAACGAGGAGCACATCCGATGGAAAAGGCAATACTCGAATCAACGCAGCGTCCGGGCATGCAGTCACCGGACGGCGACAACAGCGGCATTCTGAAGGATTTCATCCACCTGCTTCACGAAATCGTCCCGCTTCTGGAGACTGTGAGGAACTCCATCGAGGAAAGCTCACACCGCATCCCGAAGGCCACCATGCAGCTTTCCAGGGTGAACGAGGAGACGGAAAATGCGACGGTGGAAATCCTCAACGTCCTTGAGACGATGACGGCAAGGATCACCAGTGCCGAAGCGCAGGTCCGGCGCCTGAAAGGAGTCATTCAGTCAGCGAAGGACTCCGCAAAAAAGGTGACCGAAAGCTTCATGCAGAACGCGTCGGCGGCAAACGCGTACTCCGCGACGGAGATCACGGCCCTTGTCGTGAACGAGATTCTCAGCGGGATCGAAGGGAGCGAGGCGATCCCTTCGATCGAGAGATTCCTCCGGGAAACAAAGGAGGACTCGATGAGCATCGCGATGGCCCTTCAGGTGCAGGATATTGCCAGCCAGCAAATTGCCGGAGTTGCGCACTCAATCGAGGCGGTCGAGGCACAGCTCGTGAAGGCCCTGGAACGCTTTGAACGTGGCACGACTGGCGATATCGTCCGGGAGAATGTTGAGGAGGCATCACTCCTGGCCCGAACATTCGATGTCGATGCCAGGTACACGAAATCCGGAGACCGGCAGGACATCGCCGATGAAATCGTGAAGCAATATTCTTCGCAGAAATGACAAACTGATTTGCCCAACCGCGTCCGGGTCCGGGATTATGAATGGGATCTCCCGGCCATCCGGAAGCTCGCGAACAAGAGGACACAGTGGAACAAGGACAGAATAACGCGCCGATGGCATTCGACGGAGAAATGGCGGAGATCCTCGAAAGTTTCATCGTCGAATCGAATGAGATTCTCGAGACGCTGGGTCAGGACCTCCTCAAGCTCGAGAAAAGCCCCGCGGATGCGGAGCTTCACAACGTAATCTTCCGGGCAGTCCACACCATCAAGGGGACCTCCTCCTTCCTCGGGTTCGAACAAATGACTTCGCTTTCACACGTCTTCGAGGACGTTCTCAACAAGATCCGACGGGGGGAGCTTCGCGTCACCTCCGACAAGATGGATGTCATGTTCGAGGCGTACGACATCCTTAAAGAGCTGCTGCGGCGTATTGAGAATCGCTCCTTCGAGCCCGTCGAGCTCTCGGGGACGGTCGCGAAGCTTAATGCGATTCTCGCTCGCGATCTCCCGCCTCAAGACCGCGAGGCACCGCAAGAGGCCGCCGCTCCTGCCGCAGAACCGCCGTTAGAAGTTCAGGACAACGATAGCTCCGCAACCGGCGACAAGGAGGATCTCTCCGCGGCCGATCCTGTCGCCGCGCAGCCAGCGTCATCGACGACGCCGGCGAAATCGGTCGACTCCACGATCCGGGTCGATGTCACGAGACTCGATGCCCTCATGAACCTTGTCGGCGAACTGGTTCTCGGGCGCAACAGGCTCAGCCAGGTCGCTCATCAACTGAGCGAACAATACGACGGCCAGCCCCTCACGCACGAACTCGTTGAGACGAATTCCCACATCGACTTCATTACGACGGAGCTACAGATGGCAGTGATGAAGACGCGCATGGTACCGATCGCGAAAGTCTTCAATAAACTGCCGAGACTCATTCGCGAGCTCTCAAAGGAAACGGGAAAGGAGATCGACCTGCAACTCGTCGGTGAGGAGACCGAACTCGACAAATCCCTCATCGAAGAGCTTAACGACCCCCTCATTCATCTCCTCAGAAACTCGGCCGACCATGGGATCGAGCTCCCGTCCGAACGGATTGCCGCCGGGAAGAATCAGAGGGGGAAGGTAGTCGTCAAGGCCGAGCATGAGGGAAATCACATCGTCATCTCGGTCGAGGATGACGGTCATGGCATGGATCCGGAAAAGTTGAAGGCGAAGGCCCTCGAGAAGGGAATGATCACAGAGGGGCAGGCTCGCGAGATGTCGACGGCAGAGGCGTTTAACCTCGTCTTTGCCCCCGGTTTCAGCACGGCCCAGAAGGTGACGAACGTCTCGGGGCGAGGGGTGGGGATGGACGTTGTGAGAACCAACGTCCAGAAACTCAAAGGAACCATCAACATCGATTCACAGCTCAATGTCGGAACCAAAATCATCGTCAAACTTCCGCTCACCCTGGCAATCATCCAGGCGCTTCTCGTCGAAGCCCGCGGGGAGATCTTCAGCATCCCTCTCGATTCGGTTCGGGAGGTCATCCGGACCCACCGTCGTGAGATTGCCACGGTGAACGGGAAGGAGGTCATCAGCCTCAGAGACTGCGTTCTTCCGCTGCTCCACCTCGGCGGGATTCTCGGAGCGAGACAGGGGGGCGAAAACGCGGAGTGGATGTACATCGTCGTCGTCGGTCTTGCCGAGAAAAAGATCGGCATCATCGTCGATTCGCTCCTGGGGCAGAAGGAGGTTGTCATCAAAACGATCGGCGAGTACCTCGGGAATGTGAGGGGAATCGCCGGATCGACGATTCTCGGCGACGGGAGGGTGATCATGATCATCGACATCGGTGAGCTTATGAAAATGTGCGCCGAGAATCAGCAGGCGAAACTCATTCAACGACAGGTCGCGGCATGAGCAACATCATCAGGGTGATCGTCGTCGACGACTCGGCATTTATGCGCAAGTCACTTTCTATGCTGCTCGAATCCGACCCTGAGATCCGCGTTATTGCCACTGCGCGCGACGGACGTGAGGGAGTTGACAAAATCAGGGAACTCAAGCCGGACATCGTGACGATGGATATCGAAATGCCCGTCATGAACGGGCTGGAGGCTCTTGCCGTTGTCATGAAGGAAATGCCTGTCCCCGTTCTCATGGTCAGTTCTTTGACGACCGAGGGGGCACAGGCGACGATCGATGCCCTGAGCCTTGGCGCGGTTGATTTCATCTCAAAAGAACTCTCCTACGTCTCACTCGATATCGTGAAGATCAAGGCGGACCTTATCGCAAAAGTGAAGGACATCGTCCATAGCAGATCACTCCATTTTCGTCTTCAGAGAATTCGGGCGTCAAGCCAGCACATCAAGGCTCCCGCAGGAGGCAGGCCGCCCGTGTCCCGTCTCCAGCTCGCGCCGCCAAAGCGAAGAGACTTCAGGGCAGTCGTACTGGGGATTTCCACGGGTGGGCCGTTTGCCCTTCTTGAGACGATTCCGAAGCTTCCGGCAAATTTCCCCATCGGGATCGCGATTGTCCAACATATGCCGCCGCGTTTCACGAAGTCGCTCGCTGAAAGGCTCGATGGGCTGAGCAACGTCCAGGTGAAAGAGGCCGCGGACGGAGATGCGATCGAGCCCGGCCTTGTTCTCATCGCTCCCGGAGGCCTTCATATGACCTTCGGACGCTCGGGATCCTCCGTCAGGGTCAGGATCTCCGAGGAACCGAAGAACACCCTCTACCATCCCTCCGCCGACATCATGATGACCTCGGCCGCCGAGAACATCAGCGGCCCGATCCTGGGAGTTATCATGACAGGGATGGGGAAAGACGGGCTCGAGGGGCTTAAGCTCATCAGGAAAAAAGAGGGCTATATCATTGCCCAGGACGAAGAGTCATGCGTGGTGTACGGAATGCCGAGGGCCGCTGTGGATGAAGGAGTGGCCAACGCGGTGGTGCCGCTCCGCGACATGCCGGATACCATCGTAAGGATTGTCGGAGGAGGAGACTAATGGAGGAACAGAAAGGGTCACAGCCTGCGGCTTTTGTCGACCTTGTTTCCTACAGGAAAATATCGGCGCGCAAGACAAGCAGCAAGGGGAGCATCGTGAAAGCGAACGGCGTTGAACTCGGCGCTTCGCGGCAAATTGAAGTTGAAGCGATTGGCCCAAACCAGCCGAAGATCATACTCCACCGGGTCGGAGATACGATCGAAAGCGTCGAAGTGGTTTGCCCATGCGGAAGACACACCGAAATCAGGCTTGAATATGATGGTGACTAATCATCACCTGCATCATATTGTCCAACAGGTTTCCCTCCTCATTCCCCCCATCCGACGAAAATCCTCTTACTTTCCCGCCAAAACTCAAACTCCGCGTTTTGGCATTCTTCTTGACAATTGATGCTTCAACGTTATAAGGCAACGGCAGAAGGAGAGAGCATGGAGAGCGCAGGGTTCGGTAAGAGCGGTGTTGGCATGGTGATCGGGATTTTTACGGCGATGATCGCCGTCTTCGCTTTTTTAGCCGGGAGGCAGAACGCCCGCACCCGAAGCAACGGTCGCTATGAAGGATGGTACGACAGCCTGGGGATCTAGGCTGTCGCACGTTCCAATCGACCACAGTCCCATCTTGTGGAGAAATCACTGTGAAGATATTCGATTCGACGAAGATACCCCTCCTCGGCAAAGCACTCGATGTCTATTCGCTCCGCCAAAAAGTCATCTCCTCCAATATCGCAAACGTGACGACAATCGGCTATCGTTCCAAAAGCGTGAGTTTTGAGGAACAGATCGCCGGCGCGCTCGAAGCGAATGCCATGGGCCAGGCGGTGACGCCCGAAGGACAAACCGCAGGGATCGTTGCAGATCCTCTCGCGGTCGATCCTCGCGTCGTCGATTCGCCGACCGAGGGGACGCTGAGCGGCGATTCGCTCGCGAGCGGCCTCAATAACGTTGACATCGATAACGAGATGGCAGGACTCGCGAAAAATCAAATCAGGTTCAAGTTCGCCGCCCGCCTTCTCACCAACACTTTTCGTGATATTCAGGACAGCATCCGAGGACAATCATGAAAATTGGCAAACTCTTCGCCGGTTTCGACATCAGCGCCATGGGGCTCACGGCTCAGCGCAAACGCATGAACGCGATCGCCGACAACATGGCGAATGCTGAGACGACGAGAACAGACGCGGGAGGGCCGTACAAGCGAAAGATCGTCCTCATGAAGGCGGAGGCCGACCAGTCGTTCTCGTCGACCCTGAACTCCATGGACCTGAAACTCGCCGCGACGAACGAACAGCATTTTTCCACCGTCAGCGCGGGAACCACCAACGTCGAAAATCTCGGCGGAGGAGTGGATTCAACAGAGAAGGAGGACACTTCTCCCTTCAAGATGGTCTACGATCCGGGGAATCCCGATGCGGACGGCGACGGATATGTGAAGATGCCGAATGTCAACGTCGTCACCGAGATGGTAGACATGATGTCGGCTTCCCGGTCATATGAGGCAAATGTGACCGCGCTGAACGCGGCAAAAGCGAGCGCAAAAGACGCATTGGAGATTTGACGATGGCAGTGAACGAAGTTTCCCAGGCACATTTCCAGGCCGTTACCCCCAAAACCGGCGCCTCCGCCCAGCCTGAGCTATGGCAACGGGAGCTCGAAAAGGCTTCCGGTGCGAAGGCTCCGCAGGCAACGCCGAAATCTCCGAGCGAAATCCTCACCAAGGCCGAGCAGGCCTATTTTGAGGAGTTGTTCCCCTCTTCCGGTCCGGATCTAAAAGCGCATGCGATGTATCGCCAGGATGGCTCGGCCTCCGCGACGGCGCTGGGGACGGTTGTTGACCGCAAAGGATGAGCGTTATGAAACTCAATCAGGCATTGACGCTCCTTCCCAACGTCGGCGGGCCGGCGACGGGGCAGGAGATCAACAAAGCGATCAAAGATTCGAGCACAAGCTTTGGGCAGACGCTGACGCAGGCTATATCGGATGTCAACAATCTGCAATCCGAGGCAGGAAAAGCGGTCGACAAGATGGTTTCGGGAGAGGGGACCGACCTTCACGATGTCATGATCGCGGTCGAGAAGGCAAGGACGAGTTTTGACCTCCTCATGGAAATCCGCAACAAAACGATCGACATGTACCAAGAGATCATGCGAATACAGGTATAGGGCATGGCAGAGCCACAAACGATCAATCAACTCACCCAGTTTCTCCGAAGACTCACATTTCGTCAACGCATGATGTTCGGCACGGTGGCCGTCGTGTCGGTCATCGTCATTTCGATGCTTGTGAGCGTGGTTAACCGCCCCACGTACGCGACCCTCTTCAGCAACGTGAGCGCTCCCGACGCCTCAAAAATAGTCGACAAGTTGAAGGAAAAAAACGTCCCGTACACCCTTGAAGACGGGGGAAAGACGATTCTCGTCCCGAAGCAACAGGTCTACGACCTGCGTCTTGCTCTCGCCGGCGAAGGATTGCCTCAATCGAGCGTCATAGGCTACGAGATCTTCGACAGAACCAATCTTGGCATTTCCGACTTCGTCCAGAAGATCAACTACCGCCGGGCTCTCGAGGGCGAACTGGCGCGCACAATTCTCCAGCTCGACGAGGTGGAGGGAGCAAGGGTGCACATCGTTGTGCCGGAGAAGGCGCTCTTCAAGGAGGACGAACGGATGGCGACCGCGTCGGTCGTCCTGAAGTTGAAATCTGGCAAACCGTTGGGCCGGGAGACGATTCTGGGAATCTCGCATCTCGTCGCGAGCAGTGTGGAAGGGCTCGAGGCGAACAACGTCACCATCGTCGATTCCCGTGGCGTTCTCCTCTCCGACAATACTCAGCCAAATTCCCTCACCGCTCTCAGCTCCACCCAGTATGAGCTGGAACAGAAGGTTGAATCGTATCTCTCCCAGAAAGCGCAGACAATGCTCGAGGGCGTTGTTGGATCGGGAAATGCCCTGGTCCAGGTGAATGCGGAGCTTGATTTCACCCAGGCGGAACGAAATCTCGAACAATACGACCCGGACAACACCGCGGTCCGGAGCGAGCAAACATCGGAAGAAAAAAACGCGCTGAGCGATTCGCTTCCCCCTTCGACGCGGACCAGCTCGGTGACGAACTATGAAGTGAACAAGACCGTCGAACACATCGTCGAAGGCGTCGGAACCATCAAGAAACTTTCCGTCGCTGCGATGATCAACGGACAGGAAAAGTCGGTGGAGAAGAGCGGCCAGAGGACGACGGAATACATCCCGCTGAAGCCCGAGGAACTTTCCCAGCTCACGGAGATCGTCAAGAGAGCCGTGGGGTATTCGGTCCAGCGGAACGACGAAATCTCCGTCGTCAACCTCCAGTTTGGAAACTCGCTGCAACAGGACGATCTGGTATACAAGGAAGAGCCGTACACGAAATGGTACGAGATCGGCGAGAAAGCGCTTCTCGTCGGTTTCATGCTCGCCGCGCTCTTCATCATCCGATCTCTGCTGAACAAGACGGTCGTTCACACGCGGGAGCCAGAAGAATCGATCGGGATGCGGAATGCTGAAGGGTTCATCGCCGCGAAGAAGAATGCGGTCAGGCTTCCTTCCCCGGAAGAGGAAATTTCCGAGGATGCCCTCCTCCGCGCCGAAAAGAGAAAGCGGATCACCGAGTACGTCAATGAGAAACCGGACGACGCTGCCCGGCTCCTCAAAGTCTGGCTTGCAGAACAATAGCAGGAACAACGCGAGAGCGGCATGGCCGAAGCACAGCTCACGAGCAAACAGAAAGCAGCCCTCCTCGTCCTCTCCCTCGATGTGGAGGCGGCGACCCGGGTGATGCGCAAACTCACTCAGCAGGAACTGGAAGACCTGACGCTGGAAATCACCAACGTGAGGGGAGTGCAATCTCAGGTGATCGACAACGTTGCCGACGAGTTCCACCAGCTCATTATTGCCCAACAGTACGTCGTTCAGGGCGGGCTCGATTATGCGCAGCAGCTCCTCGAACATACGCTCGGCTATGCCAAAGCTGCCGATGTTCTCGAAAAGGTGAAAGTCCTGTCGCATGTTACCGGTTTCGATATGCTGAAGAAGGCGGATCCGAAACAGCTTGCCGGGTTTCTCCAGAAAGAGCATCCGCAGACCGTGGCACTCATCCTCTCGAATCTCAGTCCCGAACAAACGGCGCAGGTGCTGAGCGAATTTCCGGATGAGCTCCGCAATGATGTGACGTTCAGAATCTCGACGCTCGGAAAGGTCAATCCTTCCCTCCTTACCGAGATGGAAGAGGTTCTGGAAGACATCGCCGAGGCTGAGATCAGCCAGAGCATGAGTTCGCTCGGGGGGACGAAATCGGTCGCCGCCATCCTCAACCGGTGCAGCACGGCAGAGGCGAAGGTGATCCTCGAAAGCATCGAACAGAAGAATCCCCAGCTTGCGGGAGAAATCAAGCGCCTCATGTTCCTCTTCGAAGACCTTCTCTTCGTCGACGATAAAGGCATCCAGCGGATTCTCAGGGAAGTCGACAAGAAGGACCTGGCGATGTCGATGAAGGTCTCCGAGGACAAACTGAAACAAAAGATCTTCAGCAACATGTCTGAGCGCGCTCAGGAGCTCCTGAAGGAAGAGCTCCAGTACATGGGCCCGGTCAGGCTTAAGGATGTGGAGATGGCGCAGACGCGCATTGTCGAGATCGTGAAACAGCTTGAAGAGCAGGGTGAAATTGTCGTTGCTGGCAGGGGCGGCAAGGAGGAAGTGTTTGTCTGAGATCATTAAACTGCGTAAACGGGTCGGGATGGTCCATGTGACTCAGGTGGAAATGGCCGACCCTCCGTTCCCCGACCTGACCCCCGGTCCGGGGCGGGATACCGAAGACGCGCGCGAGACGCCGGCTGCTCATGTCGACGAGGAAATGGTTTCCGCGGTTCTCATGAAGCGCAACTCGGCCGAAACCGATGCGTTGATCCAACGCTCCCTCGAACAGGAATACAAGCGGGGATTCGATGACGGTTGCAAGGCTACCGATCGCCGTATGCGAGAGGAGATCGAGTCCCGCGTGAGCGAGGAGCGAAAGAAACTGACTCTCAAGGTCATCGTGCAGCTTGAGTCGCTCATGGCGAACATCAGGAAAGAATTCTCCAACCTCCAGCAGAAGTCCGAGGAGATCGTTCTTCGTTTCTCACTCGCCGTCG
Organism: Bacteroidota bacterium; assembly: GCA_035505655.1. Taxonomy (GTDB): domain Bacteria; phylum Bacteroidota; class Ignavibacteria; order UBA10030; family UBA8401; genus JAGVPT01. The sequence goes on along the minus strand of DATJQP010000042.1, from coordinate 92,470 downwards.
CGGAACAGATCCTCAAACGAGAAGTGCTTCTCGATAACACCGTCGTCCTGCAGCAAATCAAAGAAGGGCTGAGAAGGGTCCTTGGCGTCGACCACATCAAGGTTCGTGTCAATCCCATCGACGAGGCAATGGTCCGGGAACACCGTGCCGCCGTTGCGTCGGGTTCCGATTCACTTCAGGACATGATTATCGAAGGCGACGAAAAGGTGGAACGCGGCGGCTGCATCCTTGAGAGCGATTCGGGGAACGTCGATGTCCGGATCTCAACGCAGATGAAGAAGATCGAAACAGCAATGATCGAGGGTGTTCAATGAGCCCGGCATCCACGATACCGGACGTTGTCGACGGCATCCTCACAAAGGAAAATGGGGTTGATCTTGCCGGAGGAAGGTACGACCTCTTCAACAACTTTGAGGACTATCTCACCAGATTGCGGAACCTCGACCTTATCAAGGTTATCGGAAGGGTCACTCAGGTGATCGGGCTCGTCATCGAATCGATCGGTCCCAACTCATCGCTCGGAGAGGTCTGCATCGTGAAATCAAAGGGAGGAGACGATGTCTGTCTCTCTGAGGTCGTCGGCTTCAGGAATAACCGTGTCCTCTCCATGGTTCTCGGCGAAGCCAACAGAGTCAGCCCCGGGAGCGAGATCGTTGCCACGGGGAAAACCCTCTCGGTGAGTGTCGGAGAAGGGCTTCTTGGACGGGTCATCGACGGCCTCGGTCAGCCGATCGACGGGAAAGGCCCGCTCCAGGCGACCGAAATCCGTTCCATCTACAACGCTCCGCCGAGCCCGCTGGAGCGGCGTCGCATCAGCGAACGCATCGCAACAGGCATCCGCTCGATCGACGCTCTTCTTACCTGCGGGAAAGGCCAGCGAATCGGTATCTTCGCGGGGAGCGGTGTCGGGAAAAGCGTCATGCTCGGGATGATTGCCCGGGACACCAGCGCCGACGTCAACGTCATCGCTCTGGTTGGAGAGCGTGGAAGAGAGGTGGGAGAATTCCTGGACAGGGAACTGGGAGCGGAAGGTTTGAAACGCTCCGTGGTCGTTGTGGCGACGAGCGATCAGGCCGCTCTAATCCGGATCAAGGCCGCATTCATGGCAACGAGCATCGCCGAGTACTTCCGCGACCGCGGCAATGACGTCATGCTTCTTATGGACTCTGTCACGCGCCTGGCCATGTCACAACGTGAGGTCGGCCTTGCCATCGGCGAACCTCCGACGACGAAGGGCTACACTCCTTCCGTTTTTGCGATCCTCCCAAAGCTTCTGGAACGGGCTGGGAACGCGAAAAAGGGGAGCATCACCGGATTGTATACGGTCCTCGTTGAGGGGGATGACATGAACGAGCCGGTTGCCGATGCAGTTCGCTCAATTCTGGACGGCCATATCGTTCTTTCACGCCGGCTCGCCTCTGCTGCGCATTATCCTGCCGTTGATGTCCTAGAGAGCGTCAGCAGAGTGATGCCTTCCATCACGACTCCGGAACATCGGAAGGCCGCCCAGAGGCTCCTCGACATGATGGCAACCTACCGTGAAGCCGAGGACCTCATCAACATCGGCGCATACGTGAAGGGGAGCAATCCCCGCATAGACATCGCAGTGGCAAAAATCGAATCGATCAGAACCTTCCTGCGCCAGGCACCGGACGAGAGGGAAGATATGGCGCTTAGTATCGAACAACTGATCGAGCTCATGAAATGAGTGCGACACTTACTCAATGTTCCATCAACCAAAAACCAGAATCTGTCGTGCGGCGGCGTCAGCCGCATCAGCCGGAGAGATTGGAGAAAGCGGGATAACGAAATGACCATCGCAGCGATCGGCCTTGCCTATGTCCTCATCGTGCTAACGCTCATGCGCTTCGTCCATGTGCTTCATGAGCGAGAGGAAAAACTGAGGGAACAAAGTACGCCCAGGATTGCGCGAAGTGCGTGACCTTCCGTTCCATGGGATGTCAAAGGCGCAACATCCGACCATCGTCCATAGAGTACTCATTCGGTGAATTCCATGCAGTATATCGACACGGGTCTCGGCACCGTCCTGAAGGTGAAAAAATATCAGGAGAAAAAAGCGCATGAAGAGCTTGTCCATCTGCTCCGAACGAAGGATGAGGAACAGGCTGCGCTTTCAGACCTCAATGACAAACGTGAATCAGCGATGACGGAAGCGGTGAGGGTCTCCCGATCGAGGGCGCTCGAGCTTCAGACGAGCAGAGCGTTTCTGAAGAGCATCTCCCTCGAAATCAGGCGCCAGGAGAAAAAGATCGACGACATAGAAGTGAAGGCAGAAGACAAAAGGACTGAACTCGTAGAGCGTACTCAGGCGAAACAGATGGTAGAAAACCTCGATCAGCGCCGTCAGGCTCAAATAAGCCGGGAAGCGGACCGGAAGGAGCAAAGGCTGATCGATGTTCTGGCCCAACGCGTTGCGAAGGAGCTATAACTCGTGAAGCAGGTCATCCCATATCTGGTCGTTTCGACCTTCACACTCGTTCTTGCGGTTCTCGTAGTCTTTCTCATCTACTCGCTCAGGGGAGATGTGACGAACGGCATCAAAACTTCCTCTCCCGCCGAAAAACCTGAGGTCGCGGTGAATGCGGATTCCGCAGTTTCCAGGCCCGACAGCACCAACACGACGAAGACGGACTCACTCCCCCCCGACAGCACGGCTTTCATCGCCACCGAAAGAGCCGAGGATAGTCTCAGAGTGATCCTGGAGAAGCTCCAGCAGGAGACAGCGAAGGCCGCTCTCCTGGAACAGCGTCTCGCCGCTCAGACCGCCGGGTCGGATAGCCTCCACGAAAAAAAGGTCAAGAACATCGCGAAGATGCTCGAGACGATGAGTGCGGAGGATGCCGCCAAGATTCTCAAGAATCTGGAGATGTCGGAGGCGAAAGAAGTGTTGATGTCGGTGAAAAAGAAACAAGCAGGGAAGATCCTCAGCGCCCTGGAGCCGCGGTACGCAGCCCGCATGATGCGATGATAGCAAGGTAACGGATCATGAACCTTTTGAACATCCTTGGAATTGCCTCAGCTCCGCCGAACGGCATTGCCTCACTTCAGGTGACCGCCTCAGTGGCGGGCGCAAACAATCAGAAGTCGCTTTTCCTTCCGTTGCTCCTCCAGTTTTTCGGAGCCGGAATGGAAGAACAACCGCTTCCAGCGAACACCGCGGGGGCATCTCAGGGGGCGCAATTAGAGCAGGCGTCTGCGTCAGCCCCGCTCGTTAGTGCTCCGCAGGAGAGCGGGCCGTCCATAACGGGCACACCATCGGCCTCCACGCAAGTGCCCGTTAATGTCCAACCTGCGCTGACGGGGACGGCCGTGATTTTTCCCCAGGCATTCTATCCAAACCTGCAAGTTGCCCGGACGCAAATAAAGTCAGTCGTGCCCCGGATTGCCGGCACTGACGAAGTCGATTTGGTCCATGAGGATCCAAGTGTTCAGATAGGGACAGAACAGACTTCACTCCTTTCATCCGGTGGCACGTCGCACTTTCCAAAGGTCCCTGAACGGAGAGCCAAGTCTGATCCGGCAACCCTGCTGCAATTCCAGCCATTTCCTCCTCCACTGAGAGTTCCAGCTCTTGATCAAACTTTTTCGGCGGTCAAGGAGAATGCCCCTTCCGAACCAACCGGGGAAGTCAGGGCGCTAGTGGAAGATCCCTCGATTCTTCTCCCCGAAACTGATCCGAACAACGAATTGAGGTCAGCAGCGCCGATCGTCCGGCAAGCTTCGTCTTCCCTGCCAGAGTTGGCGCCGCAACAACCCGGCTCGCCACAAGTCTCTCCTGCGATATTTTCTGCTGTGACAGCCCCTCAAAGCACGCATGTCGATCCGACGCAATCCGATCCCCGGCTGATCACAACTCCAGCTCCATTCAAAGAAGCAGACCCGGCTCCGGCCGCAGCGACTCCGGTTCTGCAATTTCCGGAACCCTCGTCGGTTCTTCCGGCCCCATCGAAAGATGCGACCGAAACCAGGCCCGGGATTGAAATTCCTCAAGTCCTGATCGCGAAGGAGGGAGTTTCGGCACCTGCGCCGTCTGCGCTATCACGTCCGGGGTCGGACGCACAGGTGAGTGTTTTGGTCACCAGCCCCAAGGAAGTTTCTCCCCAACCTGAAGCTGCTCCATTGTCAATTCCAGGGTTGGATCCACAGCCGAAAGCGTTTTTCACCAACCATCCTCAGAACTACACGCCGACGACATCCGGGGAACAACTCCAGCTTGGCGATGTAAAATCGATGGTTGTCGAGAATAAGCCAACGGTGATGAATCCGACGATTTTTTATCGGATGCCGAAAATGCCGATAAAGGATTTGAAGGCGGAAGAATCGCTGGTGATGGAGCCGATCAATCCAAATGATGTCAGCCGTGAGAAGGTCATTGCGAGCGATCCCGCCGATACTGAGAAATCCTCCGTTCCCGTGGAAGCGATGCACGTGAGTCCAAAATCCAGAGTGTCACCGACGTCGACAGAGACTCTGGCGATTGAGATCCTTCCGCAGCCCGGAACCAGCCGCGATGCGAATGAATTGGACAGCGGCGGTTCAACTTCTGCACCGGCGGTCGCGAGCCAGAGCCAGCCCAATGTCGCATCAGAGATGGTGCCTGCGAAAAAGGGGACGGCTAAAATCCAGGCTGGTGCATCCGACGTCGAGGAATCTGATGACGATGCGGGGACGGAGAAGGGTGTGGACGCGCCAACCGAAATAGTGAACCATTCCGATCATGGTGGTCAGATCCGCCATGATACGAGAGAACCGGCTCCAGCCGATCCTCCGACCGAATCACGACCAGGACGGGCACGGGACGGAATTGTGTCTGAGAGGTTCTCTGCAAGAGATGCTGCCGCGACCCCGGTCTCTTCTCGTAAGAACCCGACAACGATGCAATCTGCGAGGCCTGCGCATGCTTCAGCCTCTCCGGAGTCCGATCACGTCGAAACGGTGGGGACAACCACGAAAACCCAAGGTGATGATCCGCAGACTCTCAGCGCCGGCTCGAATCTCCGACCTGCAGAAACGGCGGCAGCGATCAATCCACCCGCATTCCCCCCAGCCGGTCACGCCACTTCCGTGACACCCTCTTCAAGACCGGAGACGGCAGATCCTCTTCCGCCCCAGCCTCAGGGGACAGAGAGAGCTTCACTCCCGGGAAATCTCGAGCAATCGATCCTGGAGCAAGTGTCGAAGAGTCTGATTGTTCGACAGGGAAGCAATCCTCCTGAAATTCGGATCACGATGAAGCCGGAATCTCTTGGAGAAGTGGTCATGAAGGTGAAGATGGAAGGGGGCCGTGTCTCGGCCCAGATCGACGTCAACAGCACGACGGTCAAGACAGTCCTTGAATCAAACGTTCCTCAGCTCCGTGATATGATGGCCTCTCGTGGAATTGACCTGCAGCGCATCGATATCGTCGCGGAGGGTCAGACTTCGCTGGGAAGCTCATCGGGTCAAAATAGATCCAGGCAGAAGTCCCGTTCGAATGAAAAGGGAGGAATCGAATCGCTCGACGAGTACGATTCTCTCCGGGCGCTCGGATACAACACGATGGAATTAATCATGTAAGAGGTGAATGTATGTCTACTCAAATACCGTCCGTTACCTCGACACCTGCGTCGACCGCGGCCTCGCAGACCGGCACCACCCCCGTTTTGGGAGAGGACGATTTCCTGAAACTGTTGACGATGCAGATGCAGTATCAGGACCCGATGAATCCCATGAGTGGGACGGAGTTCGCTTCTCAGCTGGCCCAGTTCAGTTCCGTGGAGCAATTGACGAACATCAACAGCGAGCTTGCGCAAAGTATCAGTGCGAACACGGTCCTCACGCAGTCGATCAATAACGACCTCGCCGCCACATTTATCGGGAAGGATGTCAGGGCGACCACAAACTCGTTCCAATACACCGGCACCGGCGATGTGAAGCTAGGCTACACGCTCCCCACCGACGCAGACACGGCTTCCGTCACGATCAGCGACGCCTATGGAAATGTAGTGAGAACAATCAAGGGAGCGCCGACCGGCAGCGGTGACGATACCTTTTCATGGGACGGCAAGGACGATGCCGGAAACGTTGTTGCGGCCGGTAAATATACCTTCTCCGTTCAGGCCGCCGGCAGCGATGGAGGCGCAATCACGGCATCGCCGTTCGTTTACGGCACGGTCAGCGGGATCCGATTCAAGTCCGACGGCACGGTCTTTGTCGTCGACGGCGTTGAAGTACCGCTTTCCGATATCCTCGAAATCACGGAGCAGTAGCCATGTCGGAGACGGTCAACGGCATCAATGTCCCATTTCTCCCCGTCGGGGGAGTGGACGGACTCAAGCAGAAGCCGATCATCGATGTTCCCGAGGAGAGGTCTTTTGAGACCGTCCTGAAGAAGGAGTTGAACGGACTCAAATTCTCAAAGCACGCGCAGCAACGCCTCGACTCGCGGAACATTCAGCTTAGCGATGCGGATATGGATCAGCTTTCTCATGCGGTTGACAAAGCAGACGAGAAAGGGGCGAAGGATTCACTCGTTCTGCTTCGGGAGATGGCCTTCGTTGTCAGCGTAAAGAACCGCACGGTCGTAACGGCGATGGACAGTGAGCGGATGAAAGATAATGTCTTCACGAACATCGATAGCGCGATTATTGCATCATCATAGAAGAAACATGATTAGTCACTAATTCACCTCATCACCACACAGGGCTGGACTTCAGCGGTTGACAGGAACGATCGCTGAGGGAGCCCTCCTGTCAGACCGACCGACAGAGGTCTGACTTCAACACCATATACCTTAAGGAGGGTATACATTATGGCATTTCTTAGATCTCTCTTCGCAGGTGTTTCCGGGTTGCAGAACAACCAGCTGATGATGGACATCATCGGAAACAACATTGCCAACATTAATACGATCGGTTTCAAGGGAAGCAGGGCAACGTTCAGCGAGGCACTGGCACAGACGCTCCAGGGTGCCGGCCAGGCAACGGACACCAACGGCGGAACGAACGCAATTCAGGTCGGCCTCGGTGTCTCGGTGAACACGGTCGACACGCTTTACACTCAAGGGAACCTGGAAACCACCGGAGTCTCGACGGACCTCGCGATCCAGGGGAACGGGTTCTTTGCGGTGAACCAGGGGGGCACGACGCACTATACGAGAGTGGGAACATTCCAACTCGACGCCCTCGGTCAGCTTGTGAACCCGGGAACCGGAGCAATCTTGGAAGGGAAGCTGGCGTCGGCGAACGGAGTGATACCGGCAGGTACTCAGCTTGAAAACCTTAAGATCGACCTCAACCAGACGTCGCCGGCAAAGGCCACCACGAGTGTAAAGCTCGCCGGGAACCTCAACTCCACGGCGACGGTCGCAAACGCAGATCTTACAGGGAACATCGATTCCGGAACGGCGGTGGGCGGCTCCGTGAGCCAGCAGCTTACAGTGACCGACGATTTTGGAACGGCCCACACCGTTACCGTAAAGCTCACCAAAACGGCGGCCGACACCTGGAGTGTGGCGACGACGGATTCCGCGGGAGCAGTAACGGGAGGGGCTGGGACGGCAACATTCGATCCTGCGACAGGAAATCTCGTATCCTTTACGCCCGCAAACGTGACGCTGGTCCCGACGGATAATGCTCCTTCCATTTCACTCGACTTGACATCGACGGGACTTACCCAGGCCGCGAGTGCAAGCACGCTCGTTGCCGATCTTTCGAAGGCGGCCGATTCGACGAACGGCTCGGTCACCGTCTATGACTCCCTCGGCAATTCCCATACGCTTTCGGTGAAGTTCACCAAAACTTCAGTCCCGAACGAATGGACCTGGACGGCGACCGTTCCGGGGCCGGCAACGATCACCTCTGGTCAGACCGGCAAGATCGATTTCAACTCCGACGGAACATTGAAGTCGTTCACTTACGACGACGGATCTTCTGATGTGAGCATCGATCCAAACGACGGAGCCTCGGCGATGGCGATCGCCCTTGGCGCGGGAACCGTCAACGCATTTTCGGGGATCACGCAGACAAGCGGCACCTCCTCCATCTCTCCGCAGAGTCAGGACGGGTACAGCGCCGGATCCCTCAACGGGATCTCCGTGGACCAGACCGGAAAGATCATCGGGACGTTTTCGAACGGCGCCACGGTGACGATGGGTCAGGTGATGCTCGCGACCTTCAACAATCCGAGCGGTCTCACGAAAGTCGGCGAGAACATGTTTGACAGCACCGGAAATTCCGGCACGCCGAAGATCGGCGTTCCTGACGGTTCGTCCGGTTCGACGATCGTCTCCGGCTCTCTCGAGCAATCGAACGTCGACCTTGCCCAGGAATTCACGAACATGATCACAGCCCAGCGCGGATTCCAGGCAAACGCGCGGGTTATTACGGTCGCGGATCAGTTCCTTGATGAAGTCGTCAGTCTGAAGAGATAACATCCTCCTGCGGGCGGCTCCGGTTCGGGGCCGCCCGCCTCTTTGTCGTCGCAATCCTGCCTGCCGGCCGGGGATTCCTCTCGCACGGGAGAACCGGGGACCGGTCATTCGCAGTTTCTCCACACATGCACGAAGATCGACATATGATCGAGGTGACACGTCTCCACAATCAGCAGATCGTCATCAACGCGGACCTCATCGAGTTCATCGAAGAGACCCCCGATACGATGATCAGCACAACGACGGGAAAGAAGATCCTCGTTCAAGAGTCCGTTTCCGAAGTTATCGACCGGATCATACGCTACCGAAGGCGATGCCTCTCGGTCGAAAAGCGTTCGAAGAAGAAAGGGCCGGCGTAATGGACTGATTTTCTGCAGCTGTCTGATATTCACCACCACCTCCTGTACGCCGCTCTCCTCAGATTCCCCCCGCTCCCGCAAACCCCTGTTTTCGGCCCCATCCACGCATTTTCACAAAAAGAGGGGCGTGGCACATCATTTGCCATTCGTAGTGAAAAACAACGGGCATCCATGGCTAAAGAACTTGCAGCTCAAACACCAACCGCGGCGCAGGGGAGCGATCAAGCCGCAAAGGCCGCTTCCGGGCCAGTCTTCTCCAAGAAAGTCATCATTGTCGGCATCCCGATATTCCTCGTCCAGCTCGCCATCGTGTACTTCCTCATGGTGAAATTCCTCGGATCTTCCGCCCACGCGCAAAACGGGGGTGCCAAGGCCGAGGAGGAGGCTCAAAAGGCCGAGGTGACGACCCAGAACATTTTTCTCATCAAGGACGTCATCGTCAACCCGGCGGGGACAAACGGGACACGGTTTCTCCTCACCACCGTCGGCATTGAAGTCTCTACTCCCGAAGCTCAGCAAGAGCTCGAGAAGAAGGAGGTCCAGGTCAGAGACATGCTGAACTCGATCCTGACGAGCAAAGGGCTTCCGGATCTCGTGAGCATCGAACAGCGCGAGCTGCTCCGCGCCGAGATTTCCAAGAAGGTCGGGGAGATGCTCAAGACCGGCAAGCTCAAGAACGTCTACTTCAGCAAATTCATCATCCAGTAAGGTCCCGTCCGTGGCGGAGATACTTTCCCAGCAAGAGATCGACAGCCTGCTTTCGGGCATCCCGTTGGAGGAGCCGAAGGGAGCACAGGTTCCGCTCCCCGGCATGAAGACCGAAAAGGAAATCATCACCTTCGACTTCCGGCTGCCGCACCGTTTGTCGAAGAATCAGCTCCGGACTCTCCAGGCGGTGCATGAGAACTTCAGCGAGGCATTTGCCTCTTATCTCCTCTCCCGGCTCCAGACGACCGTCAGCGTCAGCGTCACATCCGTCGATCAACTGTTTTACTCGGAGTACGTCCTCTCCATACCGAGCCCAAGCTGTCTTTATGTATTCAAGATCTCCGATCCGGATGCCTTCGCACTTCTCGAATTCAGCCCGCAGCTCGTCATGGCGATGGTCTCGCGGCTTCTCGGAGGCTCCACGGACGGCGAGAAGCGCGCACGGCAGATCACGAAGATCGAGCAGAGCATCATCAAGGGGATAGCGCAGCGCGCTCTCATCGACCTTCAGAAATCGTGGAAGACGATCGCCGAGTTCAATTTCAAGATCGACCGGTACGAGAGCGAAGGCGACTTTGCCCAGATCGCCCCGACAAGTGAGATTGTCCTGGTTGTCGCTTTCGAGGTGGCGTTCGGCGACCAAAAATTCCTCATGAGCCTCTGTTTTCCGACGTTTGCCCTTGAGGAAGAATTGGCGAAGCTCAACGCCCAGCACGTGAATGCCCTCGCCGGCGGTAGCGGGCAAGGGGACTGGTCCGGGCAGATTCTGAGGAGCATCGGTCATACGGCAATCGAAGCCGTGGGCCTACTCGGATCCACTTCGATTACGCTCCATGAGCTACTCGAGCTCGAAGTCGGAGATATTCTAAAAACGAACCTGCCAATCAGCGGAGAGGTTCAAATCCTCTTCGGCAACAAACCTCGAATCTGGGGGCGGCCGGGTGTATCAAACGGAAGGACCGCGATCAGAGTGACACGCACTGAGGTTGACGCTAAACAAGGAGTCTAGTGACCATGGAAGAAATGAACGAGAAATCTACGACCGCAGAACCCCAGGCCGCGACCCCCGCAGCGGGCGGAACTCAGGTTGAGAGCGCTCAGTTTCAGCAGCTCGAGCCCGGCATCGCGGGCCTCGGGAAAGAACGGAAAATGGATCTGCTCCTGGACCTGAGTTTGCCGGTCTCCATAGAGCTTGGACGGACCAACCTCGCCATCAGGGATATCCTCGATCTGCAGAGGGGATCGGTCGTCGAGTTCGAGAAGCTTGCGAGCGAGCCGGTCGACATCCTAATCAACGGAAGGAAAATGGCCGAGGGGGAAGTCGTCGTCATCGAAAAGCATTTTGCAATTCGCGTCACGAGTCTTGTCGAAGCTTCCGAACGAGTCAAAAATCTGGGTAAATAGACGATGGGCTGGGTATTACTGAAGACACTTGCCTCACTGGGAGCGGTGCTTGGGTTGATGGCCGCTCTCGTACTCTTCATGAAAAAGTATCTCTACGGATATCAAGCTTCGTCCTCAAGCCTCGTGAGCGTCGACGTCCTCGGTCAGCGGCTTATCCAGCCGAAGAGGTCGGTCGTCGTCGTCAAGGTGCTCAACAAGATCTTCATTCTCGGGATGACCGAAGAGGGGATGACGACCCTCGGCGAAATACAGGACCCGGACATCCTCCATTGGCTGGACACGAACATGGCGGAGGCCGAGACCGCAAAAGGGCGGATGTCATCCGGAAATATCTCCCCACGACAAGGCGATTCATTTGGAGAATACCTGGCCAGGAACATCGGATTTGTCCGCCCCAAAGGGAGACGGAGGGGAATGGAACGTGAGCGCACAGATGTCGCAGGAGACGAGTAGAACATGATGAGGCCCATCGGCAAATACCTCTTTGTCATTCTTCTTCTCTCGCTCTGGGTCGTTGCAGAGTCGCACGCTCAGCAGACTCCGCTCCCGTTGCCGAAGCTCTCCATCGAGGTGGGCAAAGCAACCAAGCCGGAGGATGTCTCGGTTACCCTCCAGATCCTTCTCCTTATGACGATCCTTTCGCTGGCGCCCGCCATCCTTATCCTCACCACGGCGTTCACCAGGATCATCGTGGTTTTTCACTTCCTCAAACAGGCGCTCGGAACCCCTCAGATGCCGCCGGCACAAATTCTCGTCGGCCTGGCGATGTTTCTCACGTTTTTCATCATGGCTCCCGTCTGGAACAAGATCAATACGACGGCGCTTCAGCCGTACCTCGACAAAAAGGTCAGCCTCACGGAGGCATACAACAAGGGGGTTGACCCGCTGCGCGAGTTCATGTTCAAACAGACCCGCGAGGAGGATCTTGCCCTCTTCGTGAAGATGTCGAGCATGAACAAGCCGAACAGCCGCGCGGATGTCCCAACCTACGTTCTCGTTCCCGCTTTTGCGATCAGTGAACTGAGGACAGGCTTCCAGATCGGCTTCATCATCTTCATTCCATTTCTCATCATCGACGTGGTCGTGTCGAGCATTCTCATGTCGATGGGGATGATGATGCTGCCTCCGGCAATGATTTCGTTGCCGTTCAAGATCCTCCTTTTCATCCTTGTGGACGGCTGGCACCTGGTAGTCAGCTCCGTCATTGCAAGTTATCAGTAGGGAAGGACACCATGTCGGAAGAATTCATCATCCATCTGTTCAGAGAGGTATTTTACACCGTCCTCCTCGTCTCATCGCCGGTTCTCATCGTCTCGCTAGTCATCGGCTTCGTCATTTCCGTGTTTCAGGCCGCGACATCGATCCAGGAGTTCACGCTGACATTTGTTCCGAAGCTTGTCGCGGTCGCTATCGTCGTCGTCCTGACGCTCCCCTGGATCATCGACATCATGGTAAGTTTCACCCTCAATCTCTTTGCCCAGATCCCGAGCCTCGTTCATTAGACATGGAACTCCTTGTCGGACAATTCCTGCTTTTCATTGCGATCTTTGCGCGGATCACGTCGCTGATTGTGGTGGCGCCGCTCTTTGGCCACGAAAGCATCCCCGTGCAGACGAAGGCCGGCCTGGGAGCGTTCATCTCGTTCGTCATGTATCCGATGGTCGCTCAGCACGCGCCCAGCCTCGATCTGGAACTCCTGCCGTTCTTCATTCTCGTCTCGCGGGAAGTCATGGTCGGTCTGCTTCTCGGGTTTGCGGTTGGAATTATCTTTGGCGCCATCCAGTATGCCGGCGAGCTCATTTCGTTCAGCCTGGGCCTCTCGGCCGCCATGATGTTCAGCCCCGAGGACAACGACCAGACGCCGATCGTGGGGGAATTCATGTATCTCTTCGCGATGCTGGTGTTTCTGCTCATCAACGGGCACCACTTCGTCCTCGAGGCGCTCCGGCTTACCTATTCGACGGTTCCGATCGGCACGCTGGGATTTGCCGTGCCGCTCCTCGAGAAGATGACCGCGTTCGGCTCGCTGATGTTTGTTGTGGCCGTGAAGATTTCCGCGCCGGTTCTTGTGGCGGAGTTCCTTACGAACGTAGGGCTTTCGGTCCTCGCGAGGGTGATGCCCCAGATGAATATTTTCATCGTCAGCTTTCCCCTGAGCATCGGCGTCGGATTCCTTGTCCTTCTCTCCTCCGCACCGTTCATGGTCTTCATCTTCAAGAAACTGCTCCTCGGATTTGAAGATAATATTCTCGAATTGGTGAACGTACTGTAACCGCCATGGCCGACGAGAGCTCGACATCCCAGGAAAAAACCGAACAGGCAACGCCGTACAGGCGTGAAGAGAGCCGCAAGAAAGGATCGGTGGCCCGCAGCGTCGAGATGAATTCCGCCTTCATTCTTGTCTTCGGACTCCTAATTCTGTATTTCGGCGGCGCAGCTCTCGCCTCGACCATTGCCTCCATCTCGCGTACCCTCTTTTCGAACGCCTCGACGATGGTGATCAACCCGACGAGCGTCCATCATTACACCGTTGAGGGCCTGCTCGCCTGTCTCTACCTCCTCGCCCCGATGCTTATCGGGCTTCTCGTCGTCGGACTTGGAGCCAGCGTTTCCCAGGTCGGCTTCTATTTTGCCCCGGAGGCCCTGGCGCTCAAGTGGCACAAGCTCAACCCGATTTCGGGGATGCAGAAAGTCTTCATTTCCCGCCGCGCTATGGCGGAGCTGTTGAAGAATCTCCTCAAGGTCCTCATCATCGCGCTCGTCGCTTTCCTTTCGATTAAAGGGATGCTTGCGGACACGCTCTCCCTTATGGACGGGGATGTTCCGGGAATCCTGACGTTCCTTGTCTCCGCTTCGCTCGGGGCGGGATTCAAAATGGGCCTGGCGTTCCTTGCGCTCGCGCTTTTTGACTATCTCTTTCAGCGTTACGAGTTCGAGCGTGATATCAGGATGACGAAACAGGAAGTGAAGGAGGAGACGAAGACCACGGAAGGCGATCCTCTCATCAAGGGGCGCATCCGGACGGTTCAGCGCCAGATTGCCTACAAGAGGATGATGCATGACGTTCCGAAGGCCGACGTGGTCGTCACAAACCCGACGCACATCGCCGTGGCATTAAAGTATGAAGCGGAAAAAATGGATGCCCCCAGAGTGATCGCGAAAGGAGCCGAGCGAATCGCCGAGAAGATCAAGGAGATTGCCCGCCTTCACGAGGTGCCGATCGTCGAGGACAAGGTGCTCGCACGGGCCCTCTACAAGACAGTCGACATCGGTGAGGCGATACCCGAAAAACTCTTCCAGGCCGTTGCTCAGCTCCTTGCGTACATCTTCAAGATGAAGAACTCGAAGTACACCTATAAACCAATGTCGTAACCGATGGAAACTGCGGTAGCACAAGCCGTCGAATCACACCCGGCCTCGATCTTTGCCTCGATCAGAAAGAACAGCGACATCGTCCTTGCGGCAGGAGTCATCCTCATCCTTGCGCTGATGATTCTTCCGATTCCGGCGGCTCTGCTCGACATCCTCCTCGCGCTGAACATTACCGGAGCTATTCTCATCCTCCTCGTGTCGATGTACATCAAGAGCCCGCTCGAGCTGTCGGTGTTTCCCGGTATGCTGCTCCTTCTGACGATCTTCCGGCTCTCTCTCAATGTCGCGTCAACCCGATTGATCCTGGGAGAAGGATACGCGGGAGAGGTTATCAACGCGTTTGGGTCGTTTGTCGTGAAGGGGAATTATGTCGTCGGATTCGTCATTTTCCTCATCCTTGTCCTCATCCAGTTCATCGTCATCGTCAAGGGCGCCGGGAGGATTTCGGAAGTTGCGGCGCGGTTCACTCTCGATGCGATGCCCGGAAAACAGATGGCGATCGACGCTGACATGAACGCGGGTCTTATCAACGAGGTTGAGGCGAGAGAACGCCGCGCACAGATCGCCCGGGAGGCGGAATTCTTCGGCGCGATGGATGGCGCGAGCAAATTCGTCAAAGGAGACGCCATCGCCGGGCTCCTTATCAACATCATCAACATCCTTGGCGGATTCATTATCGGGGTTGCACAACGGGGGCTTTCGTTTACGGATGCGCTCCACAACTACACCCTTCTCACCGTTGGGGACGGTCTTGTCACGCAAATCCCGGCCCTGGTCGTCGCAACCGCGGCCGGTATGGTCGTCACACGAGGCGGATCGGGAACTCAACTTGACAGGGAAATCCGAACGCAGTTGTTTGGAAGGCCGAAGGCGATGCTCATCGCATCGGGCGCTCTTTTCCTCTTTGCAATCGTTCCGGGCCTTCCGACCCTTCCATTCCTCCTCCTGAGCGGACTCGCCGGCTCCATCGGCTTCGTGACGATGCGCGAGAAACCCGAGAAGAAAGAGGCTGCTCCGGTCAAACCGAAAGCAGAGACAAAGGAGGAGCGGGTCGAAGACTATGTCCAGGTGGACGCCCTGGAACTTGAAATCGGCTACGGGCTCATTTCACTCGTCGATGAATCGCAGGGAGGAGATCTTTTCAACCGGATCTCAAACATCCGGAAGCAGCTTGCGCTGGAGCTCGGAATCGTTATCCCGCCGGTCCGGGTGCGCGACAACCTTCAGCTCGAGCCGAGTCAGTACGTCGTGAAGATCAGGGGTAATGTCGTGGCGACGGACCGTCTTGTGATGGATCGGCTCCTTGCGATGAACGCGGCCGGAGTTGAGGAAACGATCGAGGGTATCGGCGTGAAAGAACCCGCGTTCGGCCTCCCCGCACTCTGGATTCGCGGTCACGAGCGGGAGCACGCGGAATTGGCGGGCTACACGGTCGTCGAGCCCTCCGCCGTTCTCTCAACGCACCTTCAGGAATTGTTGCGCCGGAACGCGGACAAGATTCTCGGCCGCCAGGACACGAAACGGCTCATTGAAAACCTCAAGAAGGATTATCCCGCAGTGGTGGATGACCTCACCCCAGAGCTCCTTCCGACCGGGACCGTGCAAAAGGTCCTTCAGAACCTCCTCAAGGAAGGAATTCCGATCCGCGACCTCGTGACGATTCTCGAGTCTCTCGTCGATTACGCACGGGTCACGAAGAACGTCGACGTGCTGACGGAATATGTGAGGCACTCTTTGTCGGAAACGATTGCGCACATGTACAGGGACCAGAAGGGAACGATCCGAGCGATTGTCCTCGGACCACGACTTGAACAACTCATCACCAATGCGTTGCAGAACCAGCGCGAAAGCAGTCCGAGCCTCGGGCTTTCCCCGGCAATGATCGAATCGATTCACGCGAGCCTCACCGAGAATGTCGAGCGCTCCATCGCCAATGGACTGAAACCGCTCATCCTCTGCGCTGCGACCGTAAGGACATATCTCTACAGGCTCATCCACACGGCGTTTCCGACCGTTTCGGTCCTTTCGTTCACGGAGCTTCCCGCTGAAACAGAAATTGAATTTACGGGCAAATTGGAGATCAACCCATGAGAATCAAAAAATTCGTCGGGGCAACGATGAAGGAAGCCACCGATCAGATGAGGCAGGAACTCGGACCCGAGGCGATCATCTTGAACACCAAGAAAGTCCCCAACGGTAAACATTTCAATTTTCTCGGCAAGGAACTGCTTGAAGTAACCGCTGCGATTGATGACCAGCCCGTTCAGCGGAGTGCGGGTTCGGCGCTCCTTCGCGCGGGGGGGAGCTTCAACGACGTGCTGTCGCGCGTGAAACCGGAGTCGGGAACAGTCTCTGCAGCGGTCGACACGTATGAAGGGCTGAAAAGCGTGGCCGAGCATTTTGAAAAGCGCTCGTCGAAAGCGGATGATCGTAGGTCGCCGATCTCGCAGGAGAGCGGCGAGATGAGGGAACTCAAAGCTGAGATGGAAGAAATGCGAAGTACCCTTGCGACGATTGCCGAGCACTTCAAGTATTCAAACATGCCGGCGCTCCCCCAATATCTGCAGCAGGCATACAGAATCCTTCTCCAGAACGACGTCGGAGAGCAACTCGCGGCGGATCTCGTCCAGGCAGTCTACGGGAAGCTCGAGACGTCGATGCGGGATAACAAACAGGCCGTTGAGCAATGCCTCATCACCGAGATTTCCGCTCTGCTGAAGACCGCTCCCCCGCCAAAAGAAGGATCGAAGCGTGCCCGGACCATTGCCCTTGTCGGACCGACCGGGGTCGGCAAGACGACGACAATCGCGAAACTCGCGGCCATCGGTAAGCTCGTCCAGCATCTTGAGATCGGACTCATCACGGCCGATACCTACCGCATCGGCGCCATTGAACAGTTGCGGACGTTTGCCAGCATCGCCGACATCCCGATGGAAGTGGTCTACAAACCCTCGGAGTTGCCGGCGGCGCTGAAGAAATTCCGCTCGAAGGATATCGTCTTCGTCGATACGGTCGGCCGCAACCAGAAGATGAAGCGCGAGCTGGGCGAGCTGAAGAAGCTTCTCCAGATCCTCGAGCCGGACGAACTTCACCTTGTCATCGGCGCGCCGACGAACAAGAGAACGATGTTCGAAATCCTCGAGCGTTTTGGAGCGCTAAAGCCGAATCGGATCATTCTCTCGAAGATCGACGAAGCGGTCGCATTGGGGGGAGTTCTCAACATCGCGCTTCACATGCAACTTCCGATCTCTTTCCTGACCACCGGTCAGGGAGTGCCGGACGATATCATGCTTGCGGAACCGGAGAAGCTCGCACGAATGATTTATCCAGGAACCGTTGCCCATGCGTGACAGCACAGCCATCATGGATCAGGCCTCGCGGCTCAGACAAATTGCCCTGGAACAGGTCGACGTCCAGGCGGCGACGATGCCATACCGGATTACCGTGACAAGCGGCAAGGGCGGGGTGGGGAAGAGCACCGTGGCCCTGAATCTCGCGATCGCACTCTCCGATGCGGGCCAGAAGGTCCTCCTCGTCGACGCCGACTCGAACCTCGGCAACATCGACGTCCTTCTTGGGATTGCGCCCCGATATCGTCTGGGGCATATTCTTCACGGCCGCATCGATATTGAGGATGCTCTCGTTTCTCCTTTCGGGAATCTCAAGATTCTTCCCGGGAGCTCCGGCGACAGCGATTATCCTGAAATGACGAACATCGTGCAGGAACGATTTCTCCAGGATCTCTTCTCGCTCGAGGAGCACTTTGATTTTCTCCTCATCGATACCTCTGCGGGACTCTCGCGCGAGACCATGACGTATGCGCTGGAGGTCGATGAAGCGATCATCGTGACGAGCATCGAGCCGACTTCGGTGATGGATTCGTATGCCGTGATCAAGACCATCACGATCGCGCGCCCCGAAGAGCGGATCTCCATCCTTATGAACGCCGCGCAGGCTCCCAGCCAGGCGGACGAAACGGTTCAGAAGCTGAGAATGGCGGTGGATCACTTTCTGAAAAGGGATATCGGCTACCTTGGGGCGATCCCGTTCGATCCCGACATGCGGAACGCAGTTCTGGCCCAGGAGCCGGTCCTGAAACGTTATCCGTCCGGTGCCGCGTCGCTCTCGTTGAAGTCCGTGGCGCAGAACATCATTCAACAATCACTCCTTCAAGAATCAGGAAAACGGTGATGAAAACAATCGTCTTTGAAGTTGGCTTGCTCGGGTTTTTCGTTTCCGCCGTTGTGTTTGGCGCTCAAGGGGTGACACTCTTCGACGTCATCGCGCGCGCGTTCATCGTGTTTATTGGAATCGAGCTCGCGGCGACAACCGTCCTTGCCGTTGTCATGGCGCGGCCTGCGCAACGGCCGGGTGAAGTGAATCCGGAGGCCGAACAGGCGAAGCGCCACACGCCTCCGGTGCAGGCAAAGGCGTAGGATCGCGTCCCTCATGAGGCCGTCAATGTTTCAGCGGATCGTTTGAACCGAACATGCAGCAGCTCATCGAAAAAGAAGTGGTAGCAGAACGACACCTCCCGGCAGGCATCCGGAAGAAGATATTTCTCGAGAACCTTGGCCTGGTGAACTTCGTCGTGAACAAGATAGGACTGACGATGTTTCGTTCATCCGCCGCGCTCGAACGCTCCGACCTTGTGCAGTTCGGGATTATCGGACTGCTCGACGCGATCGAACGGTTTGATCCGTCGAGGGGAGTCCAGTTTCAGACCTATGCGGTGAGCCGCATCAAAGGATCCGTTCAGGATGAGCTGCGGAAACTGGACTGGGTCCCCCGGTCGGTGCGGAAGGCGGAACGCCACGCAGACCTCATTGCGCAGCGTGCAGGCCAGGCAGAAGACCGGACGACGACGGCAAGCGATCTCGCGCGCCGGTTGTCGATTACCATCGAGCAGTTCGCGGATATCCTCAACCACGTTAACAGAATGCCCGTGGCCTCGGCCGACTCCCCCGAGTATTCGACGCGCCTCAACGCACTCTCGACGGACGAAAAGGAAGATCCTTCGGAAATCACGCAGGAACATCAGATGAAGGAGGTCATCGTTTCCGCCCTTGAACATCTGGCGGAACGAGACCGGCTTGTGATCATGCTCTACTATTATGAAGATTTGACATTCAAGGAAATTGCCGCAGTTCTCCGCGTCTCGGAGTCCCGTGTATTCCAGATTCACGCGAAGATCCTCCGGGACCTCAAGACCATGCTCAAAGAACTCGAATAGACTTCAGCAGCACTATGAAAACGCTCACCTTGACACCGGTCCCTCATGAAGCAAAAGGGAAGCTGACGGCGAAGCCGTCCGTCGTCAGCGAAATCATGAACCTGGCGAGTGACTCGAGAACAAGCATCGCACGACTCTCCTCAACGCTCTTGAAGGATCCATCGCTGACGAAAGGGGTCCTCCGAAAGGCGAACTCGCCGTATTACGGTTTTTCGAACAGGATCAATACCCTGGACTTTGCCATCGTCCTCCTCGGGTTTGATGTCCTCAAAGATACGGTCTCCACGCTCCTCGTGAATAACGCACTGCGAAAGATGGTCAACATCATCTTCGAATACGAGGAGACGTGGAATCACTCGCTCATGTGCGGCATCATCGCGGCCTACCTAGCGGAACGTTCCTCGCTCTGCGATGCAAACGATGCGTTCGTCGCGGGTCTCCTCCACGACGTCGGTTTTGTCATCCTCCACCAGATCGTCAACGATGATACGACCCCGACGAACCAGCTCCGCAACGGAAGGCTCGTCGGTCCAATCGAGATCGCCGCGGGAGTGTCTCACTCGGAGGCCGGTTTCTGGACTGCTGGAAAGTGGCAGCTTCCGCCAGAAATTGCGGAGGCCATCCGGTACCATCATTCGCCCGGACTGGCCTCTCTCGATCCGGCGTTAACGGCCACCGTTCATGTCGCCGACGTGCTTTGCTCACGCCTCCAGTTGGGGCCCTTTTCCGGCGACGGACAACTTGGTTACGATGAATCTGCCCTCGAGCTGCTTCGGTTCGATGAGCGGGAGCTGGACCGGGAGCAGCTCGAGCAGTACTGTCTGAAGATGCGGTCCGATATCGACGGGGGGCAATCTCTGGAGGAACTTGTGGACGACATCAAACGTCGGTTCGTCGATGCGATCGGCGACCTTCCCGACAAGCAAAGGATCATCCTTGCGCTCTACTACTACGAGAACATTTCATTCGAGGAGATCGGGCGGGTCTTGCGTCTCGATCATGCCACGGTTGTCGATCTCCACGCCCGATCTCTGACAACCTTAAAGAATGTCCTTTGGAATATTCAGCCACAGAGAGCAGCGATATGATGACGCCAGAACAAATACACGAAAAAGTCAAAACCATCATCCAGCTTCCGGCGCTTCCGTCCATAGCGCTCGAAGTGGTTGAGCTCGTCGATAATCCGAGAACGAGCGCGTCAAAGCTGGGAAGGGTCATCTCTTCGGACCAGGCGCTGACAGCGAAGGTGCTGAAGATTGCGAACTCTCCCTTTTACGGATTCCCCAAAAAGATCTCCACGATCGATTTCGCGATCATCGTTCTCGGGTTCGATGCCTTGAAGGAAATCGTCATCAGCATCTCCCTCGTCAGCTCGCTGCAGAAGAAGTCGGACAACTACTTCGACGCGAAGGTCTTCTGGGATCATGCCATTTCGACGGGAGTCATCGCACGGCGGCTCGCGCGCGACCTCCACTACCGTGTGAGCGGAGAGGTCTTCGTGGGCGGGCTTCTTCACGATATGGGCGTGTCGGTTCTCCACCGGTATTTCTCGAACGAGTACCGGAGGATCGTCGACATCGCACGTGATTCGGAGCTTTCGATGCTGGAGGCAGAAGAAAGCGTTCTCGGGGTCACCCACGCCGAGGTGGGAGGATGGCTTGCGGAACGCTGGAACATGCCGGATCACCTCGTCGAGGCCATCTCACTCCATCACCGGCCGGCGAAGGCGACCCTCAACGCGGATCTCGTCGCGCTCATCCACGTCGCCGATGTCATCTCGCTGAAATTGAGCGGAGGGGCCCCCGTGGAATTTGACAAGGGGGCAACGTATGATCCCGAGGCGCTCGAACGACTTCAACTGAGCGACGAAAACGTGCTTCGGGAATACCTCTCGGTGTATGGCGAAGTGATCCAGACCGATATCGAGGAGGTCACGGCCTATGTCTCGGCAAAGGGGTATTGATGAATGAAAAGGCCACCGGAAAAACTCAAAAGCCGTAACGAACTTCTCGACGAAGCGCTCCCCCAGTTTGAGTCCTTCATCGAGAGCAGGGAAAAGTACATCAAAGCGCTCGAGACCACGATCGAGGCCCTCCGGAAGGAGAACGCGAATTTCAACCGGAATAACCTCGCCATTCGCAGCTCCATCGATGAGCTCGTCGCCATGCAACGGCTTTCGAATATTGTCAGCACGGCCGTGAACCCCGAGACGATTCTTGCGACGCTCTTCGACCTCACGCAGCAGGTCATCCCGGTTCTTGAGTCGAACATCTTCCTTCTGGACTCCAGCTCGAACACGCTTCTCCCTTTGGCCGCCGGGCACGACCACAGGCTGAAAGAGGAGGCTCAGCAGCAACTTGAGTCGGGAATATGCGACTGGGTCTTCGAGGAAAAGAAAACCGTCATCATCCCGGACCTCGAAAGCCTTGTCGCGACCGGGACCGCAAAGAACTTTGTCATCGTTCCGTTGATCCTCCGGAACCGGTCGATCGGCATTTACCTCATCCACACCGAGAAGCCTCAGCAGGATTTCTCGAACCAGGACATGCAGCTCCTTTCAGTCCTTGCGAACCAGGCTGCCGCCGGCGTTGAGAACTGGCGTACCTACGAGGAACTCGTGAACGCGAACAAACAGCTGAAATCATCCGAGGCCCAGATGATCCAGGCGGCCAAGCTCGCGGCGATCGGTGAACTTGCGGCGAGCATTGTCCATGAGATCAAGAACCCCGTGCAAGTGCTTATGCTGCAGATGGATATGATGCAGCGCGGGGTCGAGCTTCCGAACGGGCCGGAGCTTGTCAGGCAGCAGGTCCAGAGGCTTAGCGCGATCACCAAACGCCTCATGAACTTTTCCCGAAACGTCTCCGAGGAGGTGCAGACTCAGCCGACGGACGTCAACAAGGCGATCGAGGACGTCGTGGCGATGCTTCAGCACGAGTACAGAGCCGAGAAGATCGAAATCGAGCTTGCGCTTTCGACCGACCTCCCGGCGGTGGTCGGGAACGCGAACTACTTGCAGCAGGTCTTCCTCAACATGGCGATCAACGCAAGAGATGCCATGCCTTCCGGCGGAAGGATCTTCATCTCCAGCATGCTCGAAGGGTTCAACATCACCGTGAGGTTCTCCGATACCGGCTGCGGCATTTCGCACGAGAACATCGACAAGATCTTCCAACCCTTCTTTACAACCAAAGGAGAGGGAAAAGGGACCGGCCTCGGGCTGGCGATCTCGAGGAACATCGTGGAACAGCACCAGGGTCAGATCCGGGTCGAAAGTGAATTAGCGAAGGGGACCACGTTTATCATCACACTTCCTATACGGAGAACTCATTCATGAACGCATCTCGAAGAATTGCCTCCGCGCTCCTCCCGTCGTTCGTCGCACTTCAAATATTGCTCTTCATGAGGGCAGAGGCAGGCGATCCCGCGACGTTGCGGCCGGTCGATTCAAAAACGAGACCCGTGCCGGCAAGATCGTCCGGCACACTCCTCAAAAGCCGGAAGGGGAACGCGGCGACCGACGGACAACTCCTGACTTCCCTGAAACAGCAGATTTGGCTGGCTCAACACAAGGGAACGGCACACCAGGTCCGGCCGCGTCCGATTCCTTCTTCGAAGCCGGCTGGCCCCGTCTCGCGCAACGCACAGCGGGAAGCAATCAGGCAAAGTCTCCAGGGATTCAATCACCTGCCGCGCTACGGGACACAGGCGCCTCCGAGTGTACGAGGGAAGATCCCCGGCTTCAATCCGTTCACTCCTTCGAAACCGGCAGAGAGAAGCAGCGGGGCAACAGTGCCTGCTTCGCAGGGTGCTGTGGAAAATTCGCCGAGCGGAGTGGAGGGGCAAGGCAGCTCTGCATTCTTCCTTCTCTTCGTGGCGGTCGCGATCGCTTTGACCGGGACTGCCCTTGTCCTGAAAATGATTCCGAAGAGGCCCGCGAGGAGACCCGCGGAGACGCAACAACCGCCGGCCGTCACCCGACGTCCGATCCTTGCCCAGGCCGGCGAGAAGCAGGTCGATCACATTGAACCGGTTCCGGGGGATCTGTCGGCCGAAGAAGAGGGAGCCGTGGAACTGGCACAGCGATTTCAAAGAGGTCAGGGTGAAATGCAATTGGTCATCGATTTGCAGGCCAGAAGGGAATCGGCGCGCGCGGCGGCTCCTCCGATCTCCCTTTCTCCTCGACGAAAGGAGACGAGGAGGCGAACCAAGCATGTCCGCCGTCCGGCCGTAGGGAAGGGTGAGACGGATCTGCTTTCACATCTCCAGCGATTCCAATCGACAGCCAGTCATCTTCAGAGGATGCTATGATCAAAGGTATCTACGCTTCCGGTTCGGGGATGGTCCCTCGTATGATGAAGCTCGAGGTCATTGCAAACAATCTTGCCAACATCAGTACGACGGGGTTCAAGCGGGACAATATTTTTGTCCAGATACTCAAGGACACAGAGGTCTCTCAATCGAAAGGGGGAGGAGACCTCTCCGGACTCGATGTGAAAGAATACACAGACTTCACCGAAGGATCGATGAACCAAACGAGCAATCCTCTCGATCTTGCGATCCAGGGTCCCGGCTTCTTCACAGTGCAGTCCCCGACAGGCCTCTGCTATACGAGAAACGGAATTTTCAGCCTTTCCACAGACGGGACTATCGTGACGGCGGAGGGATACCCTCTTCTTGGGTCGGGCGGACCGATTCGGCTCCCCGATGTGCAGAAGCTCTCACAGGGCGATATTGTGGTGAATCAGTCCGGAGAAGTGACCTATGACGGGAAGATCATCTCGAGACTCAGGATTGCCAGTTTTACAGATATGGGATCGTTGAAGAAGGAGAAGGGGACGTACTTTGTAACTACTGCTCCCGAGACGGGGACAGAGGCAGACGGGAAGGACACCGTCATCCGGCAAGGGCAACTTGAAGAGTCGAATGTCAATGGCATCGAAGAGATGATCGAGATGATAGAACTGAGCAGAAGTTTTGAATCGGCGCAAAAGACGATGCTGTATCAGGATGGGACCCTGGAAAAAGCGATGGATGTCGGTCAGGTCTAGCGTCCAAGAGTATTATCGCACACAGCATCCCGGCAGACCGGAGGACCGGGTGCACATCTGAAAGGAGACAACATGAACAGAGCATTGAGAACGGCGGCGACCGGGATGTTCGGACAGCAGCTCAACGTTGACCTCATCGCCAACAACCTGGCCAACGTCAATACGACGGGGTTCAAGAAGAGCAGACCTGAATTTCAGGATCTGATGTACCAAACCCTCAAAGCAAGCGAGGTCTCGGATAACCCGAACATCCAGCAACCGACTGAAATCCAGGTCGGCAACGGCACCATCCCGGTCGCTACTCCGAAGAGCTTCGCGCAGGGCGATATCCAGCCGACGAACAATCCTCTCGATGTGGCGATCCAGGGGGATGGCTTCATTCAGGTACGGCAGACGGATGGCACAACTGCATACACACGGGATGGATCGTTCAAGATCTCGGGCGAAGGGATGCTTGTAACATCTCAGGGCTACATCATCGAACCCGGGCTTTCGCTTCCTTCCGACACGACAAGCGTCGACATCGGTCAGGACGGGACGGTGAACGCGACCGTGGCGGGCCAGACTTCCCCTACCAAGGTCGGACAGATTGAACTCGCCAAATTCGTCAACCCGGTGGGTCTGAAACCGATGGGAGGGAATCTCTACACCGAAACCCCTGCCTCCGGCAAGCCGATGCTTGGAGCAGCCGGCAGCGAAGGATTCGGTCAATTGACGTCGGGGTCCCTTGAAGCGTCCAACGTCGATGTGGTGGAAGAAATGGTGAATATGATCGTCGCCCAAAGGGCGTATGAAATCAATTCCAAGACGATTCAGACGGTTGAGGATATGCTGACGATGGCAAACAACCTCCAGCGCGGCTAGCAGGACGCTTCCATGAACGGAATCCTTAGCATATTCATGCTTCTGCTGGGCGGGCATACCGTAACGGTGGAGGTTCAGGAGATCAGAAAAACGGTCACCGAGTACATCATCTCACGGATCGATTCCACCGAAAGGAAGGATGCCATGGTGGAATTTCGCGGGACCCTGAGCCCCGTGACAGTGGACGGAGAGCGTTACGCGCTTCGCGTTGATCCTCTCGAAGGAGAGAGCCTTCGCGGATTCGTGACGGTTCGGCTTGAGATCGTCTCCCAGGGAAAAGTTCAACGGACACTGGCGCTTTCGCTGAAAGTGAGGGTGTTTGGGGAGGCGCTCTTCACGGCACGGCAATTTGACCGACACGTCGTCCTGCAACAGGCCGATGTGGCGTCAAGAGCGGTCGAGATCACCGATTTGCCCGACGACTTCATCACCCGCTTCGATCAACTGGACGGGCAAAGGACATCACGGATCGTCGAGGCCGGCTGTCTCTTGAGGAAGAGCATCCTGGAGCAAGTCCCGCTTGTGTATCGGGACGAGCCCGTCACCCTTATTGTACGGGCCGGTACGGTGCGGCTCTCGGTCGAAGCAATCGCCAGAGAGGATGGCATCGCCGGTAAAACGATCGAAGTCCAGAAGAAGGACTCCCACGAGAGGATTCGGGCAGTCGTGGTGGATGAACACACGGTTCAAGTAACGGCGGAGTAGGCAATGAAGACAAATGTTATCATCGGTGCCTTGATGTTTCTCGCTGCAACCGCACTGAGCCAGGATATGAGGGAGAATCTCTCGAGGTCGCTTTTCTCCGACCAGAAGGCCAACCATGTCGGAGACGCGGTGACGATTCTTGTGGTCGAAACGTCGAGCGCTTCAAACAATGCGCAGACCAATGCATCTCGTGAAAGCGATCTCTCTCTTGCAACGGCCGGCAATGTCGGCAGCAAGAACCTCCCGAGCGTCGGTGCAACGATTGGAACGGGAAACACCTTCAAGGGCTCCGGAAGTACGTCGACGTCGGGATCCATCCAGGCGCAAATCAGCGCGAGGGTCGATTCGGTTCTGCCGAACGGGAATCTCTATGTCAACGGGAACAGAACGATCATCATCAACGGAGAGGAACAGACGATCAAGATTTCCGGAGTGGTCCGGCCGTCGGATATTCAACCCGACAACAGCGTCTACTCGTACAACATCTCCGATGCAACGATCATCTTCAAGGGCAACGGGATCGTCTCGCGTGCTCAGGAGCCGGGTTGGCTGACGAAGTTCTTTCATTGGATCTTCTGATGAGGCGACAGATGAAAACACTGAACCGAATTCTCATATTCGCCCTATGCCTTGGATTCGTCCATCATGCCGAGGCGGGATCGCGCATCAAGGATATCGCCTATCTCCAGGGCATCCGAAACCAGCAATTGATCGGGTACGGACTTGTCGTGGGCCTCAACGGCACGGGTGACTCACAGCGGTCGACCTTCACGCTTCAGTCTGTCGCCAGCATGCTGAAGCGCTTTGGCATCACCGTACCGCAGGGGGACCTCCGCCTTCGAAACGTTGCGGCCGTCATCGTCACGGCCTCCGTCCCGGGCTTCTCGAAGGAAGGGGGGATCATCGATGTCATCGTGTCGTCACTCGGCGATGCAACGGGTCTTCAGGGTGGAACGCTTCTCATGACGCCCCTCTCCGGGCTTGACGGCGAGGTCTACGCGACTGCTCAAGGCCCCGTGTCGGTCGGAGGGTTCAATGCGAGCGCTGGGGGGAGCGAAATACGCCGGAACCACACCGCGGCCGGGAGGGTTCCGGGGGGCGCAACGATTGAAAAATCAATCGATTCCGAGTTCAGCAAAGACTGGTCGATGTACGTCGTCCTCATGCAATCGGATTTCACCACCGCGGAGAGGATTGCGGGGGCGGTCAATACAAAATTCAGCGGCCAGATTGCGGTCCCCAAAGATGGCTCCACGGTTGCCGTCACCGTGCCCGAAGAGTTTCGAAAAGAAGGCAAGCTGGTTGAGTTTGTTTCTCTCGTCGAGCTCCTCGAAGTCACCCCGGACGTTGCCGCGAAAGTCGTCATCAACGAAAGGACCGGAACGATCGTCATCGGAGGGAATGTCTCGATCCTGCCGGTCGCGATTTCGCACGGGGGTCTCAATATCAACATTCAGTCCACACCGGTCATCTCCCAACCGGGACCGCTTTCCAACGGGACGACTGTCTCCACGCAAATGACGACCCTCTCCGCGGGGATCGACAGCTCTGCCGTCTATGCCATCGAAGGGGCTGCGACGGTTCAAGATGTTGCGAAAGCGCTTAACTCGTTGAGGGTTGCCCCGAGAGATATCATCGCCATTTTCCAGGCATTGAAGGAAGCAGGAGCCCTCAAAGCAGAATTGGTGATCATCTAAATGCCCGTATCGCCGACCATAGCACCCAGTGCGAAAGCCGCGGCACATGGCGTCACGGATGCCGCCTCGAAAGCACGACTACAGAAGGCGGTCAAGCAATTCGAATCTCTTTTCGTGGAATACATGCTCAAGAGCATGCGAAGCACGGTGCCCAAGTCCGATATGGACAAGGATGATTACGGCGGTGACATGATGGAGGGAATGTTTGACATGGAGTTGTCCAAACACATCTCCGCGAACAGCAATCTCGGGATTGGTGAAATGCTCTACCGTAAGCTCACGGGTGAAGACCTCCCGAAGAGCACTCCGCATGAGGATTACACTCTTCCACCTGCAGCAGTGTCAGGCGGTCATGCTCCTTCGGCCTCAGTCCAGCAGCGGGTTGCCGGGTATAACGATTCCATTCAGGCCGCCGCGCAGAAATTCGGAGTCGATTCAAACCTCATCAAAGCGGTGATGGCAAGCGAATCGGGTGGAATGCAGTACGCCGAGTCGTCAAAGAAGGCAAAAGGACTCATGCAGCTTATCGATTCAACGGCGACGGATATGGGGGTTCAGAATGTATGGAATCCCGAGCAGAACATCTTTGGAGGAACGAAGTACCTGAAGCAACTTTTGGATAAATTCCAGGGAAGCCTTCCACTCGCGGTTGCCTCCTACAACGCCGGACCGGCAGTCGTCGAGAAACACGGAGGTGTGCCGGCTATCAAAGAGACAAAGGAGTACGTGAACAGAGTACTCAACTATCTCCAGGTCTTTGAACAACAGAAGGAAGTGTCGGATGACGACAACTGACCAATTCGCAGAAGTCATCAGGACGGAGGCCGATCTTGCGGAGGCCATCCTGGCAGCTCTCCGTGATCAACAGGAGGCGCTCGTTCACTTCCGGAACAAAGACCTTGTGTCGGCGGTGGAGAGGCAGCAACGGCTTCTTGCCCCGATGGAGGAGCTTGAACGGGAGAGGATCAATCTCAGCCGATCGTTGTCGGACGGCTCGAACGAGTTTTCGACCCTCTCCTCAATTGCAGCACATTCTCCGTCCGAAAGGGCCGTTTCGCTCCTTGAAACAGGAGCTCGGCTGCGTGAGAAGGCTGAAAACATCATGGTCGTGAGCCGCCAAAACCGTGCGCTCCTTGAGCACTCATTGCGCTTTGTGAAACACACTCTCAGGATCATGACAGAGAACTACGCCCGGAAATTGGTTGATACGACAATGTGACGAGGATATCATGGCCGGCTTGAACGACGTCCTTAATTCTGCTCGAAGTGCACTCATCGCGCAACAGTTCGCGTTGGCGACAACCTCCAACAACGTCGCGAACGCGAGCACGCCCGGATACTCCCGGCAACGGGTCGACTTCCAGCCTGCTCCGTCGACGCCGACAAACGCGGGTTTGCTCGGCACCGGTGTCGTGGCGAGTCAGATCGGCAGGGTGCGTGAAAGGTTCTTGGATCAGCAGGTGTGGGGATCCAGCGACACGAGCGGGAAAGCTTCGACCGAGCAGACGATCCTCTCACAGGTCGAAGCTGCCGTGAATGAACCTTCCGACGCCGGGTTGAGCGAGACCCTCAACGGGCTCTTCAACGCCTTCCAGGGACTTTCGTCTCAGCCGGAAGAGCAGGCTGCCCGCGACAATGTTGTCGAACAAGGTCAGCTCGTGGCGCAGTCATTCCGCAACATCTCGGCAAATATCACTCAACTCCGGGGTGATCTCGTCAACGACGTCCAGAGCAAAATCTCAAACATCAACGAGTTGACCGGGGAGATCAGCGATCTCGATGTTCAGATTGCGAATGCCTCCTCGCAGGGGATGGATCCGAGCAGCCTCGAGGATCGGCGCGATTCGAAAATCGACAGCCTGGCGAGCCTGGTGAAGGTCAATGTCGTCGATAATGCGGACGGCTCGTCGACCGTCTCGATCGGCGGAACGATTGTCGCATCGAAGACTGGGGCCGTCACACTGACCGCGTCTGCAACCGGCGGCCAAATCCAGGTTTTTGCGGATCATTC
The DNA here is from genome assembly GCA_035505655.1 of Bacteroidota bacterium. Taxonomy (GTDB): domain Bacteria; phylum Bacteroidota; class Ignavibacteria; order UBA10030; family UBA8401; genus JAGVPT01. The sequence goes on along the minus strand of DATJQP010000042.1, from coordinate 62,635 downwards.
GACGCAACCGACATCCGTGACATCCGGAGAGCTGGGCGCGGACATCGAATGCTACAATACGACCCTTCCGGGATACCTCACGAAGCTCGATGCGACCGCGAACGCCCTTATCAGCCGGATGAATGCGCTCCATGCCTCGGGGTTCGGAATCGATAATCCACCGACGACCGGGCTTGCCTTCTTCACGGGAAGCTCTGCGACCGATATTGCCGTTAATCCGGTCCTCGTCGCAGACTCGAACAAAGTCGCCGCGTCGGCAGACGGATCGACGGGCGATAACGCCGTTGCCCTTCAGATGGCGAACGTACAGAACGAGGCGAACATGAACGGCGGGACAACGACCATTTCGCAATACTACAACACGCTCGTCAGCAGCATCGGGACGGCGATCAACGCGGCGCAGAACACGTCGACGAATCAGCAGCTCGTCCTCACCCAGCTCCAGAATCAGCGGACGTCGGTCTCCGGCGTCTCGATCGATGAAGAGATGACAAACCTCATCCAGTTCCAACAGGCCTATGATGCCGCGTCGAAGGTCGTTTCGGTCGTCGATCAGCTGTTCCAGTCAGTCATCCAAATGGTGCAATAATGAGAATTACACAGACCACAATCGCATCGACGTTCCTGAACAATATCAACGATACCAGGGAACGGATCAACGATGAACAGACCGAACTTGCGAGCGGAAAGAGGGTCATGAAAGTATCCGACGACCCCGTGGCGACAAACACCATTCTTCGTCTCAAAGCCTTCCTCGGCAACAATGCACAGTACCAGAAGAACAACGCTCAGGCCCAGACGCAGGCCGAGGCGACGGAGTCCGCGCTAAGCAGTTTTTCCGACCTCATGGTGAGTCTCAAAGGAGTTCTTTCACAGGCCACAAACGGCGCGAACACTGCCGACTACAAGACCTATTCGGACCAGGTCGACGAGCTTCTCAGCCAGGCGGTGGAGCTCGGAAACACGCAATCGAACGGCGTCTATATTTTCGGGGGCACCAACACAAAACAGCAACCTTTCACGCTCGCCGCGGATCATTCAACCGTGACTGCCAATCCCAACGGGATCACGGGCACGATTCAATACCCCGTCAACGAGGGCGTCACACAGACGGTCAACATCGACGGCCAGCAGGCGTTCCAGGGGACGGCGATCTTCGAGCTTATGATCAACGTGAAAAATGAGCTGGAGGCGGGACAGGCTCCGACGACCGCCGAGTCTCAGTCCGTCGACGGCTTTCTCTCGAGCGTGACCGCCGCTACGGGGAAGGCCGGGGCAATGATCCAGGACCTTGATAATAACGATACACAACTGGCGGCGCAACAGACGCAGCTGCAGCAGCTTCTCTCTGTTCAGCAGGACTCGGATGTTGCAGAGACGACAATCAAAATGAACCAGGACCAGCTCGAACTTCAGGCTGCGCTGAGCTCGGGGGCGAGCGTCCTGCCGAAAACACTTTTGGATTTTTTGAGATAGAATGATATGAAGAAGAATCTCGACATAGGGACTCTCGGCGGGCTGCTCCTGGGCGTGCTGTCAATCTTCGGATCGTTTGCACTGGAGGGGGGCGCAGTCGGAGCGTTGATTCTTCTCCCCGCCATTGTTATCGTGTTCGGAGGTACGTTCGGGGCGGCGATGATCGGGACGTCCATCAAGAGCTTCACGGCAATCGGGAAGCTGATGAAGTTGGCGCTCTTCCCTCCGCAATATGAGGTGAAATCCGCAATCGATCAGATCGTGAAGTTCTCGACAATCGCCCGGAAGGACGGGCTTCTTGCGCTGGAAAAGGAGCTCGACGCGGTCGAGAACCCCTTTATGAAAAAGATCCTCCGGTTTGCCATTGACGGGACCGACCCCGAAGTGCTTCGTTCCCTCGCCGAAACGGAAGTCAACAACGCTGCCCTGAGGCATGCGAAGAGCAGTTCGGTATTCCAGAAGATGGGAGGGTACTCCCCCACGATGGGTATCATTGGAACCGTCATGGGCCTTATCGCTACGCTGGCCGCAGCGGGGGAAGACCCGAATCTTCTCATCCATCATATCGCGAGTGCGTTTATTGCTACCCTCTGGGGAGTCTTCATGGCGAATATCGTGTGGCTACCCATTGCGGACAAACTGAAACACATCCACGGGGAGGAGAACCTCTTCATGGAAATCATCGTCGAAGGAATCCTTGCGATCCAGGTGGGCGAAATCCCCTCGGTGATCAAGGCGAAACTCAACAGCATGTTGCCATCAAGTCAACAGGAGACGGAAGGTCGTGAAAAAGGGAGAGAAACACGCAGAGCAGCATGACAACGAGGAGCGCTGGCTCCTCACCTACGCGGACCTTATTACGCTGCTCCTCGGTCTCTTCGTGATCTTGTACGCGATGTCGAAGATCGACGCGGGAAAGTATGCTGAGCTTGTCTCCGCGATGGGAGGTGTGTTCGGAAAGGAGAAACAGGGGATGCTTCAGGGCCAGATGGGAATGATGCAATCCGTCGTTCCGCAGGTTCAGAACGAGCGGCTGCAGGTCGAGAAGCAAATCCGGGAAGCCCTGGCAAACGGCTTTAAGAAGCAACTTGTCTCGGTCTCTGAGAATGAGAGAGGAATAACGATCCATATCATGGAGGAGCTGCTCTTTAGCTCCGGGAGCGCCGAATTCAAGGCTTCGTCCCTGGTTGTGCTGGATTCGGTTGCGAGCGTTCTCAAGAAACTTCCCAATGACATTCGGATCGAAGGGCATACCGACAACGTGCCGATCAGCAGCGCGCAGTTTCCATCGAACTGGCATCTTTCGGTAGCTCGGGCGGTTAATGCCGGCTACTACCTTATTCAGAAGCACGGACTTGATCCGGAAAAGGTCTCCGTGGTCGGATACTCGGAATATCGTCCGTTGGTGCCGAACAGCTCCGAGGAGAACCGGGCCCGGAACCGACGCGTCGACATCGTCATCATCACGAACGTTCCCCGGGAACAGGGGATAGAAAACAGGGTGAAACTCCCCAACCATCAATGAATCGAGGCCGCAACCATGAAATGGAAAAACCATCAATTCGGTGAGTTCGAGTTCGACGACGATCACGTTCTGACGTTTCCGGAAGGGATCATCGGTTTCGAAGAGTGCCGGAGGTTCGTCCTCGTGAATGACGAAGATTCCCGGCCATTTCACTGGCTTGTTTCGGTTGAGGAGGAAGGACTCTCCTTTCCGCTCATCGATCCCCGCCTCCTGATTCCGGAGTATGCAAAAGAGTTCGGGGCGAAGGAGGATTCGACTGTTCTCGTCGTTGCTACAATCAGGGAAGATGTTGAGCGATCGACCGTCAATCTCCGGAGTCCGGTTGTCATCTCGAATGTCCTTCGGACCGGGAAACAGGTTATCATCGACAGCGATTCTTTCGCGATGGAATATCCCCTGTTCCCATCAACTCACCAATCCGTGAAAGGATGACTCGTATGCTCGTGCTCAGCCGCAAGCTTGACGAAAGCATCATGATCGGAGATTCGGTGGTGGTGAAAATCGTCTCGATCCAGGAAGGGCAAGTGAAGATCGGAATTGAAGCCCCGAAAGACGTGAGAATCCTCAGGCGCGAAATCTACGATGAAGTCAATATCTCAAACGTTAAGGCAGCAAAAGGCTCGAAGGATGCCGCCACGAAGTTGGCAAAAATGCTCCAGAAGCAGTTCCCGAATGCGGAAAGAAATGCTCAGAAACCGTGAGCCGGGAGCGCCGGAACCACAGCGAAAGTATATCTATAAGAGATTAACGTCATGTTTATTTTTATCGGAATAGCCGTAGTCATTGGAGGAGTCATGGGGGGATTTATGCTTCATGGCGGCCCACCCGAGGTGCTACTCCAATGGAGTGAATTTCTGATCATCGGCGGAGCGGCCGTTGGCTCCCTTGTTGTCGGGACGCCATTGCCGGTTCTGCTCCGGGTTTTCGGAAACCTCGGAGCGTTGATCAAGGGCGATCAGTACTCGAAAAAGGAGTATCTCAATCTCCTGAAGACGCAGTTCGAGCTTTTTAGCATCGCACAACGGGACGGACTCATCAACATTGAATCCCATATCGAGAAGCCGGCGGAGAGTTCCATCTTCACGAAGAACCCCTTTTTCGTCGGCCATCATCATGCGCTTCCGTTTCTGTGCGACTCGATGAAGCTTATGCTCGGAGGCGGAATTGCTCCGTACGACCTGGAGGCCCTTCTCGACGCCGACCTCGAAACTCATCACACGGAATCAAATGTCGGTCCCACGCTGATGCAGAAACTCGGCGACGCATTGCCGGGGCTTGGGATTGTTGCCGCCGTTCTCGGTATTGTCATCACGATGCAGGCGATCGACGGTCCGCCCCAGGAGATCGGTGAAAAAGTCGCTGCCGCGCTTGTTGGGACGTTCCTCGGCATCCTGATGTCGTATGGATTCGTCCAGCCTCTCGCAACGCACATGGAGATCCTCAATCAGTCCGAAGCCCGCTACCTTGAGTGCATAAAAACCGGAGTGGTGGCATTTGCAAAGGGGAATGCCCCGACCGTCGTCATTGAATTTGCGCGGAGGGTGATCTTCAGCGAGGTCCGTCCGACATTCGCCGAGCTCGAAACCGCGGTGAGGGAGCTCCGCTCCGCCGCGACCCAAACTCCACAACAGGCCGCTGCATGAACCGCGCAGACAACGAAGTCCCGGTCCGTATCGTAAAGAAGAAATCGGGTCATGCCGGGCATCATGGTGGGGCCTGGAAGGTTGCCTATGCCGATTTCGTAACGGCCATGATGTCCCTTTTCATTGTGTTGTGGATCGTCGGCCAGAGCAAGCAGGTGAAACAGTATGTCGCAAACTATTTCAAGGACCCGGGAGCATTCTTCGAAAGCACAAAGGGGGGAGGGATGTTTCAGGGGAGCAACCTTGTCGGAAAGGAGCAAATTCTCGACGAGTATCTCAGGAGAGACGAACAAAAACTGAAAGAGATGACGGAGAGCATCCTCAAGAACCTTGGGAAGGATCAGTCGGTCTCCAAGCTGATTGATCAGATCAAAATCGATACGGTTGAGGAAGGGATGAGAATTGAGCTACTCGAAGCGACCAAGGCATATTTCTTTGACGTCGGGACCGCCACGCTGAAACCGGAGGCGACCCGGGTCCTCTCGATTATTGCAGCCGAGGTCGGGAAACTTCCGAACAAAGTCATCGTGGAGGGGCACACCGATAGCCGTCCCTATTCGAGGGCGGACGGATACACGAATTTCGAACTGAGCGCCGAAAGGGCAAACAGTGCCCGGCGCGTCCTGGTCGTCAACGGGGTGAAGGAGCACCAGATTGACGAAGTACGCGGCTACGCCGACACGAGGCTCAGAGATGCGAAGGATCCCTTTGATATCACCAACAGGCGAATCAGCATCATCATCGAATGGCAGGATGGGAAACGACATGGGAGTAAGTGAAAAGGCAAAGATCCTGCTTGTCGAGGACGATCCGACGCAGTTGAAGATCGCTTCGTATATTCTCGGCAAAGGGCAACAGTACGACGTCCTGGAAGCCAAGGATGCGGAAGAGGCAATTGAGCTCGCCCGGACCAGCGTTCCTGCCATCATCATCAGCGATTATTACCTCCCTGGAGAAAATGGTCTTGATCTCTGCAAACGAGTGAAGGAGCATCATTCACTCCGGAATACCATGTTCATGCTCCTCACGGCCGAGTCAAAGCTGGATGAGAAGGTGAAGGCGCTCGAGGGAGGGGCCGACGAGTATATCTCCAAACCCTACCACGAGGACGAGCTTCTTTCCCGCGTCCGCGCCCTTCTTCGCATCCATCGCCTCCAGGATGAAATCCAGCGAGAGAGCGATGAGCTGAGGGTCGCGAACAAGATTCTTCAGACCCACTTTGGAGGGACGCTCAACCTCCTCACAAAACTTATTACGCTGAGGGTGCCGAACGCCTCCTCTAACGCGGAAAAGGCCGCCCATGTGTCGCGATGGATCGGGGAGCGCCTCCACCTCGACGACTCCGATATGCACTCGCTCGAACTCGTCGCGCGGCTCCATGAGATCGGGAAAATTTCCTTTCCGGATCCCCTCTTCAAGCATCACCCCGACGCACTGACGGAAGAGGAATGGACTCGCTTCGCGGAATTCCCCCTCCTCGGCGAAGTTCTTCTCCAGGGAGTGCCGGAGCTCAGCCACATCGCAAAGATGATGCGTCATCAGCTTGAGAACTATGACGGCTCCGGTTTCCCCGACAAGCTCATGGGTCAGGAGATCCATATTTGCTCGCGCATTCTTCGGGCGGTTAACTTCCTCGAGCGATCGACCCGGGCCGACGTGCCGGGCCCCGAAGGGCTCTTCGAACATCTCTCCAAAGCGAGGGGAACGATTCTCGACCCTCACGTGACCCAGCTGCTGCGTGAGTATCTTCAGATCTCCCGTGAGCCCTCATGGATGGAAGGGAAAGAGGAGATCTCGGTTCAGGATCTCCGGGAAGGGATGGTTCTCGCCTCGGATCTCTGCACGGGGAACGGTACGAAACTGCTTCCCAGGGATACCAGGATCACCCAGGCGCACGTCTCCCGTATTCATACGCAACACCACTTCGACCCGATCATCAACAGCATCTACATCTACAGCCTTACCAGGGCCGTGGATCGCTGAAGCCCGTCCCGAATTGATCTTCGACTCCGCGGAAACGAGTCGCCTCACCCCACTTCGCACGCAATTCAATGTCGGGCGGTTGCCCTACGTAATCGCTCCGCCAGCATACTCACGGGGAAATTGTGCGCGGAAACGGAGGGAACGGACAGGGGGCGATGAGAGCCCTCCAGAGCATCGGATGGCTGTCGATCCCACAGGCTCTTCGCCAAGAATTGGGTTGAATAGTAACAATATGGTTCGTACCTTACGTCCCGGCTTCTGACCGCTGGTCCCGGAATAGCCGGGCACGAAGTACACGTTCCCATCTATGTCCAAGAGACTCCCTACTGCGTTAATGAATCGTCAAACGCCGTTTTTCCCGTTTTTTTTGGCCTTTGCCCTGTATTGTTGCACCTCCCTCCAAGCCTCGGCAGATGAGGGGATTTGGCAGAAGAGCAAGAAAGAAGTTGCGAAGCAGGAGAGGCTGTCCGAAAAGGATCGGCTGAGGATCAGGAAGTCCGGGATCTATTCCGTTTCAGTCTGGAAGTATCCCTATGCCTTTGGGAAGCCGGACAAGAAAGGGATTCAGATCTCCTGGGTGCGGTACGACGCCCTGGGCGACAAAGTGGAGGAGCGGACGTTCAACACGAACGACGGGAGTGTTCTGTTGAAGATCGATTACCGGTATGACGGCGACGGCAATCTCATTGAGCAGCTCAACACAAAAGGGGATGAGAAAACCAAGACGGTGTTTCGATACGATTCGGCGGGAAACAAACGTCAGATGGTCTCGTACAAGCCGGACGGAAGCGTCGACAGAAAGAGCGTCTACCTCTACGATGCAAACGGCAACATGGTCGAGAGCCTTGGCTACCTCTCGGACGGCCACCTTTATTCCAAGGAGACGTATGCCTACGACTCCACGGGCAATATCGTGGAGCAGCAGAATAGTCTTAACCGGTATGCCAGCAGGTACGACGGGGACGGTAACGTCCTGGAGCTCGTAAAGTATCAGAGGGATTTCAATTCTCTCGATTCGCTTATCTATCGGGTGTCGGACAGACTTGAGTTTGAGTACGACAGCCTTGGTTTCCTCACTTCACAAAGAGCGTACCGCGCCGATAGTTCGCTCCGGGCATCTTCGACCTATCGTTACGATGAGAAGGGAAACCTCCTCAGCGAAGTAGATCGTGGGGCTGACGGGAGAATCCAGTACACGGTGAACTACTCCTACGACAAGCATGACAATCTTCTTGAGGAAGCCGGATCGGAAAACGGCAGGCCGTTCAAGAATGCCTATCGCTATGACCGCCGTGGGAACAAAAGAGAATGGATTGCGTACGACCAGGTCGGCGAGCCGAGGAGCATGGTGAAGTACCTTTACGAAAAGTACGCCGTTCGGGCCAGGAAGGAGCCGGGCGATACCTCTGCACCCCCCGCGTTCATCCAGCCTGACACTTCGGAAGGACACGTGCTCAACGAGGATCTCTTCCAGTTCCTCGGCTGCCGCATTATTGCCTCGGACGGGACCTATCTCGGACTGGTGTGGGCCGACACGACTCATCCGCATTCTATTGTCAACGCGTGGGGTCAGTACGGGTTTGAGGGGTCTCCGACGAGTATCTTCAACCCCAACTGTCCGTACGGAGGGCTCCATGGCGTGTTCAGCCCGTTCAACAAGTCGTGCCCGAGTCCTCCGTCTTTGTATCGCGAAGGCAAATTCGTCTCGTATCTCAGCGACAACACCACGTTCAGTCCTTGCGTCCCCGCTTCGCGGCTGATGACCTTCCTGATGCAACAGGTGAAATCGAAGGAATAATGACTCCTCTCGGTTTCTCCTCGTTTGTGTTCGTGGCCAATGTTTGGTATCTTTTTTGACGAAAGTTCGGGCTCAGCATGACGGGAGCAGAGAGCACGTCATCTTGTGCGGTCGAGCTTTTTTTGTCCCTTGCTCCTGATATACTCGGAATGTGCCGATGACGGAAATTCGCACACGCTTCGCCCCAAGTCCAACCGGTTTTCTCCACGTCGGAGGCTTGAGGACTGCCCTCTATAACTACCTCTTCGCCAGGAAAAACGGCGGAACGTTTGTTCTGAGGATCGAGGATACCGATCAATCGCGGAAAGTCCCCGGCGCGGTCGAGAACCTCATCGAGACGCTCGAGTGGGGGGGAATCCGGTACGATGAAGGGCCGGGACGGGAGGGTGATGTCGGACCTTACATCCAGTCTCAACGGATCACTCTGTACCAGCAGTATGCTCATCGACTCGTCGAGGAGGGGAAGGCGTATTACTGCTTCTGCTCGGCCGATCGTTTGAAGGAACTCAGAGCGAAGCAGCTCGCCGCCAAGCAAGCGACTTCGTATGACCGGCACTGCAGAAATCTTTCCGGGGAAGAGGTTCGGGCCCTGCTCAAAAGCGGCGTTCCGTATGTCGTCCGGATGAAGATACCGTTGGCGGGAGCGTTGACCTTCGACGACCTGATCCGCGGTCAGGTGACGATCTCCTACGAGAATATCGACGACCAGGTGATTCTAAAATCCGACGGCTACCCGACCTATCATCTGGCGGTCGTCGTCGATGACCACTGCATGAAGATCAGCCACGTCATCAGGGGAGAGGAATGGCTTCCGAGCACGCCAAAGCATGTCATCCTGTTCGGCTACCTCGGATGGGATCCTCCGAAATTTGCACACCTTCCGCTCCTTCTCAACCCGGATCGTTCGAAGCTGAGCAAACGTCAGGGAGACGTCGCGGTGGAGGATTACAGGACTCGGGGATACCTGAACGAGGCCCTCGTCAATTTTGTCGCCCTTCTCGGATGGAACCCCGGAGACGAACGAGAGATCTTCAGCCTCGAGGATTTGACGAAGGAATTCTCACTCGAGCGAGTCAATAGCTCCGGCGCGGTCTTCAACGTCGAGAAGCTTGATTGGATGAACGCAGAACACCTGCGACAAATGCCGGAACAGGAGCTCCTCAACCTCCTGAAGCTTCAACTCGCCTCGTCCCGGTTCAAGGACCTGAAGTTCGAAGATTCATACCTCCTCGGCGTCATTCGGGCGATGCGTGAGCGGGTCACTTTCGTCAAGGAATTTGAGTCGAAGAGTCCCTATTTCTTCGAGGCTCCCCAGACCTATGACTCCGACGTTGTGAAAAAGAGGTGGAAGCCCGAATCGGGGGGCTATCTGAAGAAGTTGGCGACAACATTTGCGGGGTTGGAGAAGACCGACAAAGAGGCGCTGGAGGGGGCGCTCCACGGTGCCGCAGAGGCGCTTGGCGTCGGAAACGGAGAACTTATTCATCCACTTCGCCTCGCTGTCTCCGGCACGGGGTCCGGGCCCGGACTTTACGACATCCTGAGTGTCCTGGGGAAAAAGGAAACTTTGCGCAGAATTGACGCGGCCATAGAAAGGTTACGATGACAAAGGCAGACAACCGACAGAACAACGAATCGACGAACAGAGCCGACAACGCGGTCGAACGGAGGAACTTCGTTCGAGAATTGATCGACGAGGATTTGAAGACCAACCGGTTTGCAGGAAAAGTCCACACGAGATTCCCCCCGGAGCCGAATGGATATCTCCACATCGGCCATGCAAAATCGATCTGCCTGAATTTCGGCCTCGCCCGCGATTACCGTGGACTCTGTAACCTGCGCTTCGACGACACCAATCCCACAAAAGAAGAGCAGGAGTACGTCGAGTCGATCAAGGAGGATGTCCGGTGGCTCGGATTTGACTGGGAGGATCGGCTCTATCACGCCTCAGATTACTTCGATTCGCTTTTTGAATTCGCGATGACGCTGATCAGGAAGGGAAAAGCGTACGTCTGCGACCTCAGCGCCGATCAGATCCGGGAGTATCGCGGCACTCTCACGGAGCCCGGGAAGAACAGTCCTTATCGCGAGCGCACCATCGACGAAAACTTCGACTTGTTCAGGAGAATGAGGGATGGAGAATTTCCGACAGGTTCCCGTACCTTGAGGGCAAAAATCGACATGGCCTCGCCCAACCTGAATCTTCGGGATCCGGTCATGTACCGCATCGTCTTCGCGCGGCATAACCGGACCGGCGATACATGGTGCATTTACCCGACTTACGATTGGGCACACGGTCAGAGCGATTCGATCGAGCGGATCACGCATTCGATCTGTACGCTCGAGTTTGAGAATCACCGTCCGTTGTATGATTGGTTCCTCGACGAGCTCGGTCTCCACCATCCTCAACAGATCGAGTTTGCCCGTCTGAACCTGACGTACACCGTCATGAGCAAAAGGAAGCTCCTTCAACTCGTCGAGGAGGGATATGTCAACGGGTGGGATGACCCGCGGATGCCGACGATCTCAGGCCTGAGAAGGCGCGGGTATACGCCCGAATCGATCAGAGATTTTGCGGATCGTGTCGGCGTCGCCCGGCGGGAGAACACTTCGGACGCCCTGTGGCTCGAGGATAGCCTCCGTGCGGACCTCAACAAGAGGGCGAAGAGAGTTATGGCCGTCCTCCAGCCCCTGAAGCTTGTCATCGAGAATTACCCTGAGGGAAAAGTCGAAGAACTTGATGCAATCAACAATCCCGAAGATCCGGCGATGGGGCAGCGAAAGATCAAATTCGCGAAGACTCTCTACATCGAGCAGGATGATTTCCGGGAGAATCCTCCGAAGAAGTATTTCCGTCTTTCGCCGGGGGCGGAGGTCAGGTTGCGATATGCCTATATCGTCAAATGCACCGGCGTGATGAAGGATGCCGAAGGTCGCGTGACCGAAGTTCGTTGCACCTACGACCCGGGAACAAAAAGCGGTTCGGGAGAAAGCGCCAGAAAGGTCAAAGGGACAATCCATTGGGTTTCGGCCCACGACGCAATCGACGCTCAGGTTCGCCTCTACGACCGGCTTTTCCGGGTCGAGAATCCCGAGGGGGACAACTGGAAGGAGCATGTCAATCCGGATTCACTGAAGAACCTCATGAACTGCAAAGTCGAACCTGGTCTGGCAAGCGCGAAACCGCAAGACCGGTTCCAATTCGAGCGACTCGGATATTTCTGCGTTGACAAAGATTCCATCGCCGGAGCGCTCATCTTTAACAGGGCCGTTACGCTCAGAGACACCTGGGCGAAAATTGAAAAGGGACAGTAGCGCTCCCGCTGCCAACCCCCGGGTGCCGGGTTGAGGAGGAGGACAGAGACTCGGTTGACCAGCCGGTCGGTTCGTTGTTAATCGCGGCCACTTTTGATATATTACTCAGGTTCAATTTCCCGAATGAAGAAACTCGACATCATCAAGCTTGAGAATGCGGTTTTCTACGCCTACCATGGCGTCATGTCGGACGAACAGACCCTCGGGGGAAAGTTCGAGGTGGACGTAGAGCTCCATTGCGATTTGTCAGAGGCGAAGCAGTCGGACGCACTTCAGCGCACCGTAAACTATGAAAAAGTGTACGGTGTCATGAAACAGGCGGTGATCGGAAAGAAATACTACCTTATCGAAGCACTGGCGAATACGATTGCGTCTCAGATTCTTGCGGGATTTCAGAATGTCCAGCGCGTCGTCGTGCGGGTTCGGAAACCCGGGGCCGCGGTTCACGGCGTGATCGATCACGTCGAGGTCGAGGTAGAATCTGAAAGGGAGGGACAAGGGTAAGGTCCGCCATGGCGATTGTGTACCTTGGTCTGGGTTCGAACATGGGCGACCGGTTGGGGTACCTGGCCGGGGCAATAAAGAAGATGAAAGAAGGGACCGACCCGAGGATCGTGCGGATTTCGGGGATCTACGAAACTGAACCTGTCGGCGTCAAAGAGCAATCGACATTTCTCAACGCGGTCGTCGAGGCGCAGACGACTCTCAGCCCGGAAAAGCTTCTCGAGCGGGTCAAACTCATCGAGAAGGAACTGGGAAGGGAGAAGCGTGTGCGGTGGGGCCCTCGCGAAATCGACATCGATATTCTTCTCTTCGCAGAGGAACAGATCGCCGCTGACGGACTGAAGGTCCCTCATCAGGAAATGACACACCGAAGATTTGTCCTGGAGCCGCTTGCTGAAATTGCTCCGGGGGCTATGCATCCGGTTGAACACAGATCCATCGCCGAGCTGCTCCGCGACTGTCGCGATCACAGCAGTGTCGCACGCTCGGGACCGCTCACGAAGGCATTTCAATCACTCGTAGAGGGATAAGCGTGGCAGTCCAACACACAGACGTCCGTTATCTTGCGATTGAAGGAGTCATCGGGGCGGGGAAGACCTCCCTCGCCAGAATGGCGGCAGAAAGGCTCAACGCCCGTCTCGTCCTCGAGAAGTTCGAGGAAAACCCCTTTCTCGAGCGATTCTACCAGGACCCGGAGCACTACGCCTTTCAAACCCAGATCTTCTTTCTTCTCAGTCGCTACCGGCAACAACAGGAGCTCTTCCAGGCGGATCTGTTTCAAAACACCGTCGTCACGGACTATATCTTTGATAAGGACAAGATTTTCGCGTACCTCAACCTTCAGGATGACGAGCTCCGACTGTACGAGACCCTGGTCGCTTCGATCGAAAAAACCGTTCCGACCCCCGATCTCGTCGTGTATCTCCAGTCCGGCGTCGAACGCCTTATGGCCAACATTAAGGCGAGGGGGAGGAGCTATGAGGAGAACATGTCTGAGGAATACATCCACGACCTCAACGAGGCGTACAACTACTTCTTCTTCAGGTACAAGAACGCCCCGCTTCTCATCGTCAACGCGACGGAGATTGATTTTGTGAATGACAAGGAGGACTTTGAGGAGTTGTTCAGCGAGATGCTTCGTCCCAACAGAGCCCCGGTCGAATATTATAATCCCCGGTCAAAGAAAGTCTGATCCTGCAATGATTCGATTTCTCATCTGGATCATCCTCATTTATCTTCTCGCGAAAGTGCTCGGGGTAGTCCTTCAGGTCGTACGTCCGCTTTTTGACCCGCCGGAATCTCCCCAGCCGACCGTCCGCGTCAAGCAGAACAAGAGCCAGTTTGACAATGTTCAGGATGCCGACTTCGAGGATGTCACGGACAAGAAGTGACTCTTCGGGAAATCGTTCCGATTATGCGATCCGTTGAACGCTTCCTAAAGAGTGTGCTCCTGAGGATCGTCACGTCCGTGCGGTCCCTCTTTGTATCCCCTCCGCAGCAGCTCAGTCCCGACTCCATCAGGAAGATTCTCATCATCCGTCAGCACGACCAGCTCGGAGACCTTCTTCTCGCGACACCTTCGATCCGTGCGGTGAGACGCAGATTTCCGGGGGCATTTGTCGCCGTGGTCGTCCGGGAGTACACGGCTCCCGTCCTTGAACACAACCCCCACGTCGACGAGGTCATCGTCTTCTACGAAAAGCTCTGGCGATGGAATCTCCGGCGCGCCGCGCGCTTCTACCGCCAGGTGAGAGCCGGCTTCGATTGTGCCATCGTGCTCAATACCATCTCGCGCTCGGTGACCTCCGATTTCATCGCCCTCCTGAGCGGAGCTCGATGGATCGTCGGGCCCGATCATCTTCCCATGGGCGGATCCGGCAAGGAAATGATCTACAATGTTCCGGCTCATCGATCGTGCGAGCCCTTGCACGAGATCGCAAGAAATCTGGAGGTCGTGAGCGTCCTTGGAGCGCGCGAGAACGATTTTGAGTATGATCTTGTTTTAACGGACAAGGAAGTGGAACAGGCCGAGGAGACCTTCGCCGCTCTCGGTATGGCTTCCGGGGAACGTATCGTGGGGGTGCATTTCGGGGCCTTGAACCCGTTCAAATGTTTTCCCCTTGAGAAACTTGCAGAGGTCATCGACTGGATCGTGGAAAGATATGGATGTGAGGTGCTACTCATCACCGGTCCCAAAGAGCTCGAACGCCGGGAGTATTTGCTCTCACGGCTTCATCACAGAGTTTCCACGGCGCCCCTGATGCCGCTCCGTGTCATGGCAGCGCTCCTCAGACATTGCGCAATTCTTCTTTGCAATGACACCGGGATCCTTCATGTGGCAGCGTCGCAGCGAGTCCCGACAGTCTCGTTTCATTCGCTCAGCGATCCGGAGATTTGGAAGCCACCTCACGATCGCCACGTTGCCGTACGGGCGTCGGATGCAAGGATTGAGTCTATCACTGTTGAACAGGTAGAACAGGCTTTTACCCGTCTCTGGTCGAAAGTCGTAGAAACGTAGTTTACCTCCTCATGTCGACGCGACAAAATCGTATGAGATCATGCTGACATCGACTTCACAATCGAATCATCCGGCCGGGACGCTTCCCCCTGATCTTGAAGGGGAGATTAAGCGCCTCAAGAAGGAGATGAACGCCCTTCTCCTCGCACACTACTACCAGGAGTCGGAGATACAGGATCTGGCCGATTTCGTCGGAGACAGCCTTGAGCTGGCGAGGAAGGCCTCCTCCACGAAGGCCGATGTCATCGTTTTTGCCGGCGTCCATTTCATGGCGGAGACTGCGAAGATCCTCAACCCGGACAAGCTTGTGCTCCTTCCGGATCTTGAGGCGGGATGTTCTCTTGCCGAAAGCTGTCCCGCCCCCGAATTCAAACGATATCGGGAAGCGCATCCCGATCATGTGGCGATCACGTACATCAACTGCTCGGCCGAGGTGAAGGCGCTCAGCGATATCATCTGCACTTCGAGCAGCGCGGAAAAAATCATCAGCCAGATTCCGAAGGAGAAGCCGATTCTCTTTTCTCCCGACCGGAATCTGGGTGCCTATCTCGCAAAGAAAACGGGGCGGGAAATGCTTCTATGGAACGGGAGCTGCATCGTTCACGAGACCTTCAGCGAAAGAAAGATCATCGCGCTGATGCTTGAACACCCTGACGCAAGGCTCATTGCGCACCCCGAATGCGAAAAACATCTGCTCGACCGGGCGGATTTCATCGGTTCGACCAGCGCTCTTCTTAAATACGTTCAATCCAGCACAGATCGGAAATTCATTGTAGCCACCGAGGTTGGCATCATCCACCAGATGTCGAAGAGCGCTCCCGAGAAGGAGTTCATTCCGGCTCCCCCCGACGCGAATTGTGCCTGCAATGAGTGCCCCCACATGAAACGGAATACCATGGAGAAGCTCTACCTCTGCATGAAGAACAAGAGCCCGGAGATCATGATGTCGCCGGACCTTATTCATCGCGCGCTGAGACCGATTGAAAGAATGCTTGAGATGAGCTGACGCAAGGATAAAGTAATTCGCACGATCACCGCCGATAAATCCCGCTCATTGCGGGATTTATCGTTTGTGGATGTGCGCCAAGTTTCGTATATTTCGCCGTATTTTTTGAAAGGTGCGCCTCATCCATGGGAAAAAGAGTCTACATCGAGAACCTGAACCGTCATGTCGGAGAGTCGGTCACGATTTCCGGATGGGTCTATACAAAAAGATCGAGCGGGAAAATCCGTTTTGTCGTGGTCCGGGATGGAACGGGCCTCATGCAGGCTGTCATCGTCAAAGCCAACGTGAGCGAGGAGCTGTTCAATCACTTTGACGATCTGACGCAGGAGAGCTCGCTTCGGGTGACCGGAGTTATCCGAAAGGAAGACCGTGCTCCCGGGGGATTTGAAATGGACGTCGCCGGGCTCGAGGTCATATCGATCGCGAAGGAATATCCGATTACTCCCAAGGAGCACGGCGTCGAATTCCTGATGGACCGCCGCCATCTCTGGCTTCGCTCCTCCCGCCAGCACGCTATTCTTCGGATCCGCCACGAGATCATCCGCTCGATCAGGGAATTCTTCGACAGCAGAGGATTCCTGCTCCTCGACGCGCCGATCTTCACACCTGCCGCCTGCGAGGGGACAAGTACGCTCTTCGAGACTGACTACTTCGACCTCGGCAAGGCGTATCTCACGCAGTCCGGCCAGCTGTACGGCGAGGCCGGGGCGATGGCGTTCGGAAAGGTCTACGTGTTCGGTCCGACTTTCCGGGCCGAAAAGTCCAAGACGCGCAGGCATCTCACCGAGTTCTGGATGGTCGAGCCGGAGGTGGCGTTCAACGATCTTGACGACGATATGGATCTTGCGGAGGAATTCCTCGAGCATATCGTGTCGAACGTCCTGAAGAACCGGATGCCGGAATTAATGACGCTCGAGCGGAACACGAAATTCCTTGAAAACGTCAAGCGCCCGCTTCCGCGGATAACGTACGACGAGGCGGTGGAGATCCTCCACAAGAAGGGAGTTCCTTTTGAGTGGGGGAACGATCTCGGGGGAACAGATGAGACAGTGATTTCCGAACAGTTCGATCGTCCCGTCATGGTTCATCGCTATCCTTCCCAGGTGAAAGCTTTCTACATGAAGCGCGATCCAAAGAACGACAAGCTTGCCCTCGCCGTCGACGTGTTGGCCCCGGAGGGGTACGGTGAGATCATTGGCGGAAGTCAGCGCGAGGACGACTTTGAGACGCTCCTTGCCCGTTTGAAGGAGCACAACCTTCCGCAGTCCGCGTTCGAGTGGTACCTCGACCTTCGCCGATACGGATCGGTTCCGCACGCGGGGTTCGGACTCGGTGTTGAACGGACCGTCTCCTGGATCTGTGGACTTGACCACGTTCGGGAAACGATTCCGTTCGCCCGCATGATTTACCGACTCACACCGTAATCCATCTCTATGGGGATTCTCACATGATCAAAGCTGAACACCTTCGAAAACAGTACTCGTCCGTTCTTGCGGTCGACGATGTCTCGCTCGAGGTCCCGCGAGGGAGCATCTTCGGCCTACTCGGTCCGAATGGCGCCGGCAAATCGACTTCAATCCGGATGATTCTCAATATTATCTCCCCCGATGCAGGATCTGTTACCTTCGGAGGGATGCCATTCAGCAGGGCGGTGCAGGACAAGATCGGTTACCTGCCGGAAGAGCGGGGTCTCTACAGGAAGAACAAGCTCCTGGACACGATCGTCTACTTCGCGAGCCTTCGGGGAATACCACCGGCCGATGCGAAACGGAAGGCGATGGAGTGGCTCCGGAAGTTTGAGCTTCAGGATTACGCAAAACGAAAGGTCGAAGAACTGTCCAAGGGGAATCAGCAGAAAATTCAGTTTCTCACCGCCATCCTTCATGACCCCGAATATGTCGTGCTCGACGAGCCGTTTACCGGTCTTGATCCGGTAAACCAGATCGTCCTCAAGGATATCTTTCAGGAATTGAAGCAGCAGGGGAAGGCCATCATCTTCTCCACCCATCAGATGGACTCTGCCGAGAAGCTGTGCGATGAGATCTGCCTCATCAACCATGGGAAGATCGTTCTTGAAGGAAGACTGAACGAGGTGAAACAGAAATTTGGAAAGAATTCGGTGCACCTGGAGTTCATCGGCGACGGCTCGTTCATCTCGACATTGCCGAACGTGAAGAAGGCGACCGTCTATGAGAACTATGCCGAGTTGCAGCTCAACGGCGCCCTCTCTTCGCGGGAGCTGATCTCCGCGGTCTCTTCGAGAGTCGAGATACGGAAATTCGAGTTCGTGGAGCCCTCCCTGAACTCCATTTTCCTGGAGGCTGTCGGGCTACCCGATGATTCATCGGTTCCGCCGCAACCCGCGCCGACAACCCTCATCACGAAGCCGACGGTTGCCACCGACCGCCGGGTCCGGAATTCTCTCCTGTCGTTCCTGGTCCTTTTTGTCGCAACGAGCGTAGTGGCGATCGTCACGCTCAAGAAAGGCTCTTCGGATTGGAACGGAGTCTTTTTTCTCGGCGCAGTGACCGTGGCGACGCTGATCCGCTTCCTGCGGACGCGGAAGAGCGTTGAAGCCGAGCTGAAGAATCGCACGTCGGAGGTGTCCAATGTTCACTAAAGCCTTCTCCGTCGCCCGCTGGGAGTTTCTTGAAAGAGTGAAAACGAAGGCGTTCATCATCGGACTTTTTATGATGCCGACGATCATCGCCTTCTTCTGGGTGGTGCCAACCCTCCTGGCCTCCAAGGCCGACGAACATACCCGGAAAATCGGAATCATCGACGAAACGGGATTGCTCCTTGCGCCGCTCGAACAACACGTCGCGAAGTACAAGCTCCCCGACAGCTCCGCGAACTATGCGCTCGTCAACATCACCGATGAAGACCGATCGGTCGATCATTTGAAAATGCTCGCCACTGCGGAGATCCTTGGAAACGAAATCGAGGGATATTTTCTGATCCCGAAGGACGTCGTGGACAGCGGCAGGGTTGAATATCGGTCGGAAAACGTCGGGAACATCCGAGATCAGGAGCGTTTCTCCAAAATGCTTGAAGATATCATCGTCGAACAGCGGCTGGCGGGAAAAGGATACGATGCCAGGGTGATCAAAGGTCTGATGACCGACGTCGATATCAAGACCATTAAGGTCTCCTCGAAGGGTGAGGAAAAGGAATCCGGGTTCCTCGAGACATTCATCTCCGGTTACATTTTCATCATGATGCTCTTCACGCTGATCATGACGACGGGGCAAATGCTCATTCGAAGCCTTGTGGAGGAGAAATCCAATCGCATCGTGGAGGTCCTTATGTCGTCGTGCTCGTCCAAGGAGCTTCTTGCCGGCAAGATTGCAGGGCTTTCGCTTCTGGGTCTCACGACGATCGCATTCTGGATGTTGATTCTCGTCGGGGTCAATGTCTCAATGAAGACCCCGTTTGTCTCGTTCGACCACCTGGCGTTGCTCCTTCTCTATTTCGTCCTGGGGTATTTTCTTTATGTCTCAATCTTCGTCGCCGCGGGGGCACCTGTTTCAACAGAACAGGAAGCCCAGCAAATGACGGCGTACACGACGCTCCTTGTGATGTCTCCCATTGCTCTCGCGGTCCCGGCAATGCAGAACCCGGATTCGTTGATGGTAAAGATCCTTTCTCAGATCCCATTCCTGACGCCGACGATGATGGCGCTGCGGCTCTCGATTCAAGCCCCGGACCTCTGGGAAATACTCCTCTCCCTGGTCACGCTCACCGCCTCGATTGTGGGAATGATGTGGGTGGCGTCGAAGATTTTCCGGATCGGGATCCTTGTTACAGGAAAGCGGCCGAATCTCAAGGAAATGTACCGTTGGCTCACAACGAATGCCTAAGCTCTTGGAGGTCAGGGTGAATGCAGTCAGATCATGTATCCTGTTCGGAATCGTCGCCGTTGTGTCGATCTCACAGGCGCAGGTGAGCGTGCAGGGAAACCAGCGGGCTGAGGACCTGGGGAAGACTGTCTACGGATTGGGTGTTGCCGTCGGGCCCGCGTCAGGCGTCGGCATCAGTTTCAGGGACCATCTTCCGTCAAAGATGTCCTTCCAGATTGTCGGCGGAATCATCAAATCAGGCGACAAGACCTCTTCGACAATCGGCGGAGAGTTCCAGTACGACCTCGTGCGCACCGCAAAGACTCGCCTCTTCTTCGGCCCTTCGGTGTCGTACTTCTACAGCGGTAGCGGTGAAAACACCTACGCAGGTCCTTTTCGCGCCGGAATGGGGGTGGGGGCTGAATTCAGCGCAGCCGCATCCGTCAATCTTTCTTTCGAAGGGGTCTTTGTCTATTTCTCCAACGGCGATATCGCTCCGCTGCCGCAGATTTCTTGCCACTACTATTTCTATTGATCGCGACCTGTTCCGCCGACGCCCCGTCAGAGGTGGAGTGAACGCGAAGTATCTGAAGGAGGAGAAGAATGGGACTGTTTCGTTCGAAGGAACCTGCGTCGGATGTATTGAACTACTTCAACAAACCAAAATACCCGCCGGGCCAGTACACCACCGAGAAATTCCCCGTTCTTACGTACGGAGTGACTCCAAAAATATCTGCGGCGGAGTGGATGCTCAAAGTATGGGGAGAAGTTGAGGAGCCGAAAACGTATTCATGGGAGGAGTTCCTGAAGCTTCCCCAGACGAGCCTGAAGGCCGATTTTCACTGTGTGACGACCTGGAGCCGATACGACGATACCTGGGAGGGGGTTCTCTTCCGCGACCTCATTGCAACGGTAAAGGTGAAACCTTCCGCACAGCATGTGATGCAGCATGCCTACGGCGGCTACACGACAAACCTGCCGCTGGAGTGGATGCTCAACGAGGATGTGATCCTTGCGCATACCATGAACGGGAAACCGCTCGAACGGGACCATGGCGGGCCGGTGAGGGTGTTCACCCCCCGGCGCTACGCCTGGAAGGGAGCCAAGTGGGTCAATGGATTTGAGTTTATGGAGCGGGATCGCCCCGGCTTCTGGGAGCAAAACGGATATAGCAACACCGCCGATCCGTGGAAGGAAGAGAGAACGTGGTGATGCTTCACAACGGTGCAAAGAAAAGAGCCCCTGGAAAGGGGCTCTTCTGTTTTTGGGTCCGCGAGTCTACTTGAGCAGCCGCAAGTTCGCGAGAGTCTTCCGGAGCGTGGATTTGTTCTTCGGACTCATCGGGACGAGAGGGAGACGATAGACCTCGTTGATGAGGCCCATCATCGACAGTGCAGCCTTCACCGGGATCGGGTTTGTCTCGAGGAAGTTCGCATTCATCAGTGGCAGCAACCGATTGTGAAGTTGGAGTGCCTTGCGCCAGTTCCCCTTGATCCCCGCCCTGACGAGGTCGGAGAATTCCCTCGGCATTTCATTGGAGACCACGGAGATGCAACCGTCACCCCCCACAGAGAGGATGGGAAGCGTAATCGCATCGTCCCCGGAGAGGAGTGAAAAATTCTTCGGCTTGTTCCGGGCGATTTCCATGATTTGCGCAAAGTTTCCCGACGCCTCTTTCACACCAAGAACTGAAGGGATTTCTTCCGCTATCCGGAGGGTCGTTCCTGCCGTGATGTTCCCACCGGTCCGGCCGGGGACATTGTAGACAATAAGGGGTATGTCCACTGCCTCCGCAACGGCGAGGTAATGCTGGAAATATCCCTCCTGAGTCGGTTTGTTGTAATACGGTGCGACGAGAATCGCTGCGTCGGCTCCCATTTTCTTTGCCAGGCGGGTCAGCTCGATTGCCTTTTCGGTGTAGTTGCTTCCGCTTCCCGCAAACACTTTTGCCCGCCCTTGAACATGGTCGATCACTATCTCCAGGATCCTGCAGTGTTCATCATGGGAAATGCTCGGACTCTCCCCGGTCGTGCCGATTGGCACGATGGCTTCCACGCCTCCGGCGATTTGACGATCGAGCAGGCGCTTCAAAACCGGTTCATCGAGCGACCGGTCTTTCCGGAACGGGGTAACGAGTGCGGTACCCGTTCCGCGGAAAATTCTGGGACGTGGCATAGAGATTACTCTGGTTTCAGGTTGGATGTGGGATCTTCGGTGCGCAAGCCGATGTGTCAGTCAGTCGTTAGGTCTTCAAAAATCTGTTCGGACGGGAGCGGCTCAAAGAATTCCTTGTGGAGCCTTTGAACCGCCTTGTTGACATTTTCCTCATCGATCACCAGACTTACATTCAACTCTGAAGCCCCCTGGGAAATCATCATGACGTCGATTTCGCCGAGGGCCCTGAAAATTCTGTCGGCAATTCCGACAGTGGAGTGAAGTCGCTCTCCGACGATGCTCACGATCGCCTTGTTCCTGAAGATTGTGACGTCGGCGAATTCCCCCAGTTCGGCAGCAACGAGATCCAGTTTTTCGGGATTGGTGATCGTTAACGACGCCGACGCCGCCGAGGTATTGATGAGATCCAAGGGGCTGTTATGGCGTCCGAAGACATCGAGAATCGATTCAAGGAAGCGATTGGCGGTGAGAAACCGGGTTGCCTGGGCGTTGATGACGGAGATACCTCGTTTGCTCGCTATCGACTTCACCGATACGTTTGAGGGGGGGAGCGATGCCAGGATCCGCGTTCCGGTCGAGCCCGGATGCTTTGAATTCAGCACTACCACCGGGATATTCTTGAGCACGGCCGGACGAAGCGTGCTTGGATGGAGGACCTTCGCGCCAAAGTAGGCGAGTTCCGAAGCCTCTTTGTACGAGATCGCCTTCAGTTTCTTGGCTCCGGGAGCAATCCTCGGATCGGCCGTCAGAATGCCGTCGACGTCAGTCCAGATCTGGATCTCCTGGGCGTTGAGGGCAGCTCCTATGATCGCCGCAGAATAGTCGGAGCCACCCCGCCCGAGCGTCGTCGTGACTTTTTTCGGGGTTGCCCCAATGTAACCCTGAGTTACCACAATCCTTCGTTCGTCGAGATGCCGCAAGATCGCCGCGGGGGCTTTGGAGTCGATATCATTGAAGTTCGGATTCGCATTTCCGAAACTGTCATCGGTCATCATGAACGTCCGGGCATCGACCCAGGTGGAATTGATGTGCCTTTCGCCCATGGCTTCGTGAAAAATCATCGAGGACATGAGCTCGCCCATTGCGGCGATCGTATCAAGCGATCGTTTTGTCAATTCTCCGAGGACCGCGATACTCTGGCAGAGGTTTCGAAGCTCTTCGAACCTCCTGCGCAGGTCAAAAATAAGCCGCTGGATGGCGCTGCGAGATTCGATGAGATTCTCGGCGATGACGACGTGGCGTTCCAACAGATCATTGAGGATCGACTCGGCCTGGCCGTACTCTTCAGCGACGGAGATTTGAGCGGATTTCAGGAGGGCGTCTGTGGCCCGCGCGATGGCGGAAAGGACGACGACAGGTTGACGTTCTTTCTGTTGTACAACGAGAGAGATCGCGTTAGCGAATGAGCGGGCATCTTCGACAGAAGTCCCGCCAAATTTCATGACGATCATAAAGAGAAGGACTTGCGAATCTCATGGAATTTCCATCAATTGATGGAATATACGTGTCTTTTGGATCAAATCAAACGACCGGACTTGCCTCGTGATGACCTCAGACAACATTTCAGGAACAATCCGCATGCAGTTCAGTGTCCAACAGAGATAAGATTCCCGCAGACATTCCATTCCTTAGAGGACGAGCCCGAAGGATCACGAGGGGACTCGAGCATCTACTGGGAGTCCCCCGACCGAAGAGGAAACCTACTGCGCCGATCGACATGTTGATCGGCACTCTTTTGTCGCAGAACACAAATGACAGAAACAGCTATCGCGCTTACAAGTCTCTGCGCATGAAGTATCCCTCATGGAAAGAGGTTGCAGATGCCCGCACGGCCGGAATCGCAGCAGCGATCCGTGTAGGAGGGATGGCAAATCAGAAAAGCAGGCGTATCAAAGAGCTCCTTCGCGATCTCAACGATGACTTTGACTCGTTCGACCTGCAATCGCTGAGGTCGAAGAGCGATGATGAAGCGATCGCGGTTCTCACTTCATACCGGGGAATCGGCGTGAAGACGGCGGCGTGCGTTCTTTTGTTCTCGTTTCGAAAAGATGTTTTCCCGGTAGATACGCACGTACATCGCATCTGCAACAGGCTCGGCCTTGTGCATACGAAGACACCGGAAAAGACTTTCTTGTCGATGAAATCCCTTTTCCCCGCGGGAAAGGCTTATTCATTGCACACGAATCTGATACGTTTCGGCAGGACCATCTGTCTAGCGCGTAATCCCCGATGCGAAAATTGTCCCTTTTATGACGAGTGTCAATATCCTGCGAAGCGTAGAAGAGTGCACCTGCCGGATGATGCTGCGAGGCACCGTGGATCCCATTTTATGCTCCTTGATCATCTTTGAAGAGGGCTGACCATTCCGGCTCAACGAATGGGAAAAACAGCCTCGGCGCGTTGACATCCCGAGGCGGTTTCACTATTATCAAACACCGGCACCATTTACCTGCGGACCAAAGTGACCCATCTTCTTAAAGAATCAATTCGCAAGATCCTCGTCATCAAGCTCCGCGCAATCGGAGATGTTCTTCTCTCTACTCCGGTCATTCAGAATTTGCGCGAACATTTCCCCGACGCACAAATCGATTTCTTCACAGAGAAATACGTCGAAGATGTCGTACGCGGCAATCCCTGGCTCTCCGATGTTCTGACATTCGACCGGACCCGGGATTCGAGCATCGAGGCCATCGCCCGGGTCAGAAAGAGAAATTACGATCTGGTAATTGATCTATTCTCCAATCCCCGTTCCGCGGTGATCGCCGGCCTTAGCGGATCTCCGGTCCGGGTCGGATTTCCATTCCGATGGCGGAAATATGCGTACAACGTCTTGATTCCTCCGCGGACAGGGAACATTCATAACGTCGAATTCAACCTCGACGCGCTCAGAAGGTTGGGCATCCTGGTGCGGCATACATCTCCGCATTTTCCGCTTGATGAAGCGTCTAGCAATTTTGCCGATCAGTGGGTGCGCACGGAATATCTCGTGGGGAAGGAACTTGTAGGATTAAATCCAGGCGGAGGATGGGTGACGAAGAAATGGGGGCTTGAACACTTCGCAAAGCTGGGGGATCTCATTTCCGAACGCTGGGGCGCATCGATCGTTCTCTTGTGGGGGCCGGGCGAGGAACGCGACGCGGCAACGGTCCGCGACGGCATGAAGGCTCGGGCGCATGTCATTCCGCCCACGTCGGTATCTCAGTTGGGAGGGATTATCGGCAGGTGTTCGACAGTGGTGAGCAACGATTCGGGACCGATGCACATTGCCGCGGCGCTTGGGATCCCGACCCTGGGAATCTTCGGTCCGACCAATCCCCTCCAGCAGGGGCCGTACGGCCCAAACAACCGGTGGGTCAGAAACGAATCGCTCGATTGTCTCGAGTGCAGCCTGACGAAGTGCCCGATCGGAAACCTCTGTATGTCGGAGCTCACCGCCGACCAGGTCTTCAAGGCTTTTCAGCAACTTCGAGAGACCCTTCCCGCGCGCGTTAGTCCGACTTGACTCCCTTCTCTTTCAGGTATTCATCGAATTGTTTTGACTGGTACTGATCCTCAGCGACATAGGTGAGGATATTGAGGAACATGGGCGCTTCTACGTATCCCGGAAGAACAGTAATCGGCTCGCTGTCTTCCTTCAGGAAGAGCGTCGTCGGGTAACCATTGACGCCGAACGCTGCCGCGAGCTGTGCGGGCGTGAAGTCCTGTCCCTTATAATGGAGCGTGCCGTGGCCCTCCGCATTCATCTTGATCACTACGAAGTTCTTGCCCAGATACTCCTTGACGGAAAGATCTGAGTAGACGGCAGCATCCATTTTCTTGCACCATCCGCACCAATCGGTGTAGACATCAACAAGCACTTTCTTGTGGTGCGCTTTCGCCTTCTCGATCCCCGCGTTGAAACTTTCCCATTCCAATTTGACAGACTCCCTCTTTGGTTGAGCAACCAGCGTGCCCGTCATGAGGATTGCGGCAACCAGAAGCGTGCCGAGGAATTTCATCTTTGCTCCGGCTTGTGGGTGATTGTAATGGTAACAATCGAGGGAAGTGAAGTGTTCCGTCCGTTTATGCATTCTGATTTCGCCCTCCAACTAAGCCTTGAATCTCCTTCAGGACCCGATCAACCTCGATATCCTCAAGCGGACAGACCTTAGGATCGCCCGGGCATCGAGTTTGACAGTATCCAGGAGAAGGAAGCAGAACGGCGGAACGGTTTCCCACGGGTCCCCAAAGCATGGGCGAACACGCCGTCAGGGGACAGAAGAGAGATACTGTTGGAATGCCGAGTGCCGCTGCAATATGCATCGAACCAGTCGATGAGGAGACGAGGACGTCCATCTGAGACACGGTGGCCATGTGTTCCCGAAGCGATTGTTGGAGGACGATTGCTCCTTTGTCTTCCAAGTGCGCCAGGCGCGGCCGCTGACCAGATTCATGCGGTCCCAGGTTGATGACGACATTGAAATCGCCCAGCAGGCTCTCGATAAGCGCGGAATATCGTTCAAATCTCCAGTTTGGGGACGAGCTCCTTGAGAAGGGATTCGTTCCCACCGTCGGCAGCCCCTCCTTTGCCCCCATT
Organism: Bacteroidota bacterium; assembly: GCA_035505655.1. Taxonomy (GTDB): domain Bacteria; phylum Bacteroidota; class Ignavibacteria; order UBA10030; family UBA8401; genus JAGVPT01. The sequence continues at coordinate 36,277 of DATJQP010000042.1, read as the reverse complement.
GCTACGAGGTATCGCCTGGCCGCCTCCTTTTCTTCCTGTGAAAGAAAGAGCTCCGGCGTCCGAACGATTGACATCGCGCCGATCTTCGCGGCAAGGTCGAGCATATATTCCGACTCGTGTCTCAGGGGGACGTACTTGTGCCGCTCCACGTAACGGGTGAACGTCAGCATCTGATAAAGTTTGTGACCGACTCCGACTCTTTTCTTGATCCCCGAAAGGAACATCATCCATGCATGGCGTTCTCTCGGGAACGGCATGAGACCTGTGTCAAATCGGTAATCCCTCAAGCGTTCGACCTGCTTCCAGAATCCTCTGCGGCCGCTGTCGACCCCTGTCGGATCATCGGTAAGGATTCGATCGATGCGGGGATTTCCCTCGAGGAGCGGGGTGTTTGAAGGGTGGACCATGACGGCGATGAACGAGTCCGGAAACGATTCGCGGACAGAACGAATGAGAGGAGTCGTCAGGACAACGTCCCCGATCCGGTCGGGTCTGATGATGAGGATCCGTTCGCTCATTGCCTGGGCCTAGTTGAGGATCTCGCGGTAAGCGGCGAGGGTCTTCTCCGCGACCTTGCTCCAGAGATATTCCTGTCTTATGTGAGAACGAAGCATCTCCGTCCGCTTCATAGTTAACGCGGCCATGATCCCGTCTCTGATCGATTCCGTCGACCCAGGCTCGACATACCGTGCCATGTCACCGAAATATTCCCTCGTACCTCCGGCGGGAGTAATGACGATCTTTGCTCCCGCGAGTCCCGCCTCGAGCGCTGCGATCCCGGGTGTCTCGTAGAGCGAAGGGAGGACGAAAACGTCCGCGGCGGCGTAAGCGGAGGCGAGAAGCTCCGAATCGTTTTCAAGTCCTGGGATGATCAGAAGGTTCTTGTTCTTCTCTGCCTCCTTCACGCAAAGCTCACCGTCGTCTCCAACGACCTTCCCGATGATGACCGCGGGATGGTCGATTTTGCTCAGAGCGTGAATAAGTGAGAGAACGTTCTTTCGCCGAGGTCCGATATGCCCAACATTCAGGATAAACCTGTCGATCCCATACTTCTTCCTGAACAAGGATGGATCCCCAAATTCAAAGCTCGCCCGTACGCCGTTTGGAACCACGCGGATCTTTCGGGGGGAAATGTTCATGCCCTGCCGAATGAGCATCGCCTCCGCGCCGGTGTTCGGGAGAAGCATCTGCGACCAATCGCAGATCTGTTTGGTATATCCGTAGTCCGTCCAAATCCCGGTCTTGAACGATTTTAGCCCCGCCTCGACTGCGAGGGTAAGCCTGATTGCTCCGGCGGATCGTTGCGTGTAGAAGATCGGCGAGGTAACCAGACGAATCGGGAGTGTGTGTATGTTCCTCGCGAAGTGAAACGTGCCGAGGTTTGCAGAGAAGAGATGGAGGATGTCACAATCGAGCGAACCCGAACCTGCCCAGGGCTCGAAGAGCCGGACTTCGACTCCGAGTCTTTCGAGCTCCTTCTTCGTCTCCAGAATCTGGACCCGGGGGCCACCGTGGATCAGCGAAACGGCTTCATATGATGCGAGCGTGACTCTCATTGTGTCTTCTTGTACCAGGCGTCAAGGATGTTCATGATAGGGTGACGGAAATCGAACCTGCGGATCCTCCTAATATCTCTGGGGGGCGGGGGAGCTTGTGCCGGAACCGAGAGCTCAAGAGAGTCCAGTGAGACGACTCCCGACAAGTCCGTGATGGATTCTTCCCCACCTGGCAGAACGATATGCCAGAGGAGATTCGGCGAATCCTGTCGGGCTGTCGCGACAATTGTGTTCACTGCCGCGTTGAACTCAAAAACTCGCCTGGCCTTTGCTCTCAATTGCCACCACGATGCATACTCGCCGTAAGAGAAATTCTGAACTCCGCGTAAACGGACGTAATCAAACACCGATTCGAAGACGTCGAGACGGTGATGAGTCGGGTGATGGTAAAGGCAGATCGGCTCACGAAGAGAGATTTTCTCGTCGACGAGTCTCTTGAAATAGCGGACCATCTCCGCGGGACTGTATCCGGACCTCAACATGCTCCCAACGCATATCGGGTGTATGGGGAGTTGCAGGACGCTGGTAAACCTTCCATCCAAGAATGGATGGAAAGGGAGATTGTCATAGTCGAGGCTGAATTCTGAAGAGTAACTGAATCCCAGTCGCTCGAAAACGCCCGCAATGGAAGGATTCCAGGTTCCATAGGGTGCCGCGGCGCCTTTGGGGTCGATCCCGTTTTTCGTGAGTAGAGAGTAGGCCTTCCCGAGATTCTGAAGGTTTGGTTCATCCTCTTCATAACTCATGTGGTCGTAGCAATGCACCCCGACCTCCTGGCTCCCGAACTCCCTGAACCGGGAGAGCCAGCTCTCGTGACTTTTTGTGTCGACGAACCACATCGTTTTAACGGAGTGCCTCGCGCAAAGTTCGTAGAGGGCGTCGACGTCATGCTGAGTCCCCTGGTCAGAGTCGACCCGAAAAGTGAAGATTGAGCTCTTCCCATCCGGATAGTACCATTTGTGAATAAAGGGGATTCCCCGCCTTTGGTGAAGCAGTCGAAGAACCTCACACACAAGCCTTCGGAGCTCACTCTTGGAGACCGTCGCTGTGACCTCTCCGGGCAAGCGACCGTTGTCAAAGTAGAAGTTCTTCCTTCTCGACCTCCGGTCAATACAGAGCCCACTCACGTCGAACGGCAGGGAAGCGATGAACCCTTTGCCGACCCGGTGTATTCCGGGGATCCGTTGGTCGCCTGTGCCCGATTCCCCGACACCGTGCGCATAGATATCCAGCATGCCGGAGGGTGAGTGGATGCCGAGGGCCGACGGTGGGAGGGAACCGTACCACCGCCGTTTGTAGCGACCCGCAACGAAGTACCGTGCATGATCCGACGTGGTCAGAAGAGCGCCGCCCCCGTCGAGAAATTCCTGGAGACCTTTTTGCTGGAATGACGTCGGGACTGTGTTGACGATGACGACGCTCGCCGTCTCGGGCGACAGATCTTCTACATCCGTCAACACCTTCCAATCGATACCTATTTGCTCAAGGAGAATCGTCCAGCCGGGTTCTCCCCGCAGTATGCCTACAACGAGCTTCAAATCAACCTTTCCTTCAGATAAACAAGATCTTCCCGCGTAAGTCCCCGAAGGGCAAGCAGGCAGATCGTATAAAGGATCATTCCAAACGGAACGCTCATCCCAAAATTGGCCGGAGCGAACTCCAGCAGAAGAACCCCCATGATAAGCGACGAGGCGAGAGGACGCCAGATGTCGATGCTGAAGGGAGAATTTATCAACGTCCGGCATTCCCTGTACATCAATACCATCATCAGCAACTCGCCGGCTGCCAGGCCGAAAGAGGCTCCGAATGCTCCCCAGATGTACGTCAGGGGCAGGAGCGCGATGAGCAATACGACCGAGCACGTTGCGATGATTTTGGAGTATCGGTCCTCTCTCCCCGCTGCAATCACCGCGTAAGCGAAAATACTATTAAATACTGTAAAGATGAAATAGAAGAGGAGGACCTGCATCAATGAGACTGAAGCCAGATATTCGCCTCCGAACGTGAGGAGCATTAGCGGTTTGGCCAAAACGATACCTCCAACAAAGATCGGAAGAGCGACGATTGAGAGGTAACGCAACACCCTACTCACCTGGCCGCCAAGCTCAGAGGGAGCAACCGCAGCGGTTTTTGCGACAACAGGATAGAAGATGCTGTAGATGGCTCTGTCGATGGCAAGAAGGAAGAAGATCAGCTTCGACGCGGCGCTGAAGTAGCCGATGTCAAGCGTCGTGGCGAAGAGTCCAAGGAGAATCGCCGGAAAGTTTAAGACAGCCTGTCCAAGGAAATTCGCAGCCCCGACGGGAATCGATTGTCGAATAAGCCTCTTCCAATCGAAGATCTGAGGTGGAACATTTTTGTTCACGGATTCCTTTCCCATGCTCTTCCAAAAAAGCCAAAAGAGCAGGAATGCCACACAGAACAGGTTGAGAACGTAGGCAAAAGGAACCAGGCGTATGTCACCTTCAGCATGGACAAAGAAGTAAAGGAGAATGATGAAAAGAATCAGACCGAGGGATCGCGCAACCCCGATCTCCGTCAGCCTGCGTTTGCCCTGAAAATACCAGTCGATTGTCATCGCATACGGAACAAGGGAAAGACAGTAGACAATCGTAATCCATCGGGTCACCGCGTCGCGGATGAACATTGCCACAAGGAGGGCCATGATGGTAAAGGTGCCGAGGGCGAGTGCCGACCGAATCCGCGTGACTTGCCTCACGATCGACTCGTCGTCGTATGTCTCCTGGGAGATCATACGTGTGGCTATGATATGAACGCCGGGGCTGACGATGATCACGCCGTACGAGCAGACGGCCAGTCCGAGATTGATGAGCCCGAATCCCGTTCCGCCCAGTGTTCGTGCGATGTAGGTTGTCGATATGAAGCCGAGGAGACGGACGGCTCCATCAAACCCGAACAGGGAGAGGATGTTTTTTGTGTGGAGCTTCACCGCAACAAATCCCTGATGATACGTTCAAGGGCCTCTTCGCGCTTTTGGAGGGTAAGGTGAGTGAGGATGCGCTCTCGTGCCGCGTGACCGGAATCAGCCTCCAGCGCCTGGCCGAGCACCTGCGATGCTTTTTCAATGTCTCTTTTCTCAACCAGGTAACCGACGTCGCCGATGGCCGTCGGAATACCCCCCACCTTTGTTCCGACCGGAACGCATTCGCAGAGCATTGCCTCACACAATGCGTTCGGGAGCCCTTCCCGGAGAGAGAGTTGGCAGTAGACCTTGGCGGCCCTGTAAAACTCTCTGACTGCAATTCTGTCGGAGAATGGTATGCAGCGTGCGTTCTCAGGAGGCGAAAGAAGATCGCTGACGGAAGGTTCGATTCCGACGGCGATAAACGGGACTTCCGGAAACTTGCGCGCGAGTTGGAAGAAAAAGTCAATTCCTTTAAGCCGTGCACGTAGGGCATCCGGACAGGAGGCCACCGTGAGGACCGAGGTCTTTTTATTCCCTTGCGGGGACCAGAACTCGGGATCGTAACCCGTCGGAAGCACTGATAGGTTCTTCCCGTCGTAGTCGGCCAGCTTCATCGCTTCGCGGCGAAGCGACTCATCGACCGCGAGGACGGCGCTGGCATGGCGAATGCCGTACCGTACCAATCTAGCCTTCCACCAGGAAATCCAGATTCCGTAATCGAGTTCTTTTTCGTTGGCAACATCAGCGCCGCCGAGGATCACAATGGATGGGATTCCCAGCAATCGCGCCGAGAGGACGAGGATCGATGCATATACCGATGCGAACCACGAATACGTTAGGTCGCTTGAGGGAAGACGAGCAAGCATTCGCAACATCCCCCACGCGCCCTTTGCGACGACCGGGGTGACATTGAAGGACTTTTGCAGGGAGATTATGTCTTGATCGATAAACGAGGAATGAAAGGTCGCCGTGAACAGTATGTTTCTTCTGCCGGCCAATCTCAACGTTCCTTCAAATCACAGGGTAAAGGTGAGGCCGAAGGTGTGGGTATTTCCGAGCTCATCAAGAAAAGGGACGAACGCATAGTCGAACTCCAGCATTCCGTAATGAACCCCAAGGCCGGCAGAATATGTCTTGGCATCATAGCCAATCTGATAGCCGAACCGGAGGGCCAGGAAGGACTCGAAGGTCGCTTCGGCCCCGAGATGAAACCTCGCGCCGGCGTCCTGCGGCACTTTCACGAGATCCGTCGCGATCGTCCAGCCGACATCCTCCCCGGCTAAGCCCGAATATGCCCCTCCCACTCTGAACGTGGTTGGAAGGGTAACCGAAGATGTCCCCAACTTCGACGTGGACCCGATGTTGAGGATTGCTGCTCCAAGGGAGAGCGAGCGGGAGAGCGAGTACCGGCTTCCGATGTCAAGAGCGTAGCCGCTCGCTTCGTCCACATAAATTTTCTCATAGACAAATTTTCCTGCAACTCCAAAACTGAGGGCACTATCGACGCGCCAGCTCGCGTTTGCAGAGAGATCGAAATCGTGAACACCGAAAGTCCCCAACGCAGGGCCGGGATCCTGCCTGATCTCGATGTCGCTGACGTTCGTGGAGTTCAGGCCGAGTCCGAATGCGAAAGAATCTTCATGAAGGGTGGCTCCCAGATACTCAACCGAAGTTCCAAAGATCCAGTCCCGATGCATGAACGTCACCTCGTCAGATGAACCGAATGCGATGCCGGCAGGATTGTAGTAAATACCCGATGCGTCGGCTGCGAGGGCAGTGTACGCCTCGCCCATTCCCGTCGCTCGTCCACCGACGCCGAGTTTCAGGAAGGTGAGACCGGTTGAGGCGTTCTGCACCTGAGAAAAGCCGAGAGCGGGGACCATCATCATGACAAGGAGCAAAAATCTCGATCTCATATGACCTGCCCTAGAAGCGTGAAGAAAGGGAGAGGATGTTCATCGCGAAAAGTCCGTACGGTTCGATCACGTAAGCATAGTTCAATGTCGGAATGAACGGGTTTGTGCTCAGCTGCAACGTGAAGCCAAAAGTCGGCGAAGCTTGGGACGGGATTTTCGTGTCCCAGTGGTCGAGTCCCGCCCGGACCGCAAATTGATCTGCGAGCCATGCTTCGCCCCCCATCCTGATGATTGTCGTTCCCTGATTGCTGCTTTCGACTTCAAGGGACAAGAGCGAAGACCGATCCGCGAATTTGTAGCTAAGTCCGAGCTTTCTGAGCACTGGAAACGGCTCAACGGTTGAGCTGCCTTGTTCGCCGTAAATTGTCGAGGTATCCCACTTATACTTTGCGTTCAGATCCTGTACGACGGCCCCAAGGGTGAGTTCGTCGGTGAGTCGGAACAGCGCTCCGATGTCGATTCCAAGACTCGTCGACGACACCTTCTCGAAGAGTCGATAGTAATAGAGCTTGAGTCCGATGCCGAGGGAAAACGACCGGGACATTTTGTTCGCGAACGAGAAAGAAAACTGATTCTCGGAAGTATAGTATTCTCCGGTTTGAAAGCCATCCGCATCCCTGCCGTCAATATTCCGGACACCTGCATTGAGGATGCCGAATGAAAACCCAGCCGTCGGTTTTAACGCCTGCGAGTACGACAGCGTATTGAGGGATCGGTCGAGAGACAGGAGTCCGTAAGAAAGAGAAGCGACTCTGTTGGCCAGAAAAGGGGTGGCGGCGGGGTTGTAAAAGCTCGAAAATTCCCCCTCGTTTACCGCGGTCATGGCGTTGCCCATACCCATCCCTCGGGCTCCGAACCCAAGCCGGGCAAATGCTCCGGGTTCTCCTTCCAGCTGTGCTGCGAGAGGGGAGCTGACTGTCGTGACGAAGAGGAACACTATGAAATAGGTCTTCAGCATATCACTGCAAGACGAGGATTTTTCCCCAAAGAGGGTCGTTATTGCCCACGACAACCTGATAAAAATACACACCGTTGGAGACTTGACGGCCTCTGTCGTCTCTTCCGTCCCATATCTCGTCAAATTCATTGGCACCGCTTCGAAACAGATTCGACACAACGGTCCTCACGAGGGCCATGCCAAAATCGAACACTCTCACGGTCACCTTGGCCCCTCCGTTCGGCAGAGGGTAATGGACACGGACCGCTTCATTCTGTGGAGAGAACGGATTTGGATACGCATACGTCGACTTTGTCGACGCAAGAGGTTGAGATGCTCGAAGAATTGTCCACGACGATCCAAAAGGATTTGCCGTATTGTCCTGCGTATATACAGTTCCATCGGCCCCTCCGAACCAGATATTTTCTCCTTGTCTGTCAACGCCGTAGAATTGGGTGGAAGTTATCCGTTGATTTGAGTTTGCATCGTAGATTGTCCCGGAAAGGGTCCAGGATTTTCCAAGATCGGATGATCTGTAAATGCCGTCGTCAGTGACGACGTAGACGATTGAATCTTTGAACCCTACGTTGTGACAGAATTCCCCGGTTAGGGAAGTCTTCCAGGTGCTCCCGCTGTCGGAAGAAAAGCTGACGCCCTCGTGCTCGGACGAATCTTCAGCATTGCGTGTGCCGGCCCACATAATGGAATGTCCCCGATAGTTTTGCATTCTCAACGCCACGACAAAATTGCCCGAGATCGGCGAAAGTTCGTTTTGGTGGTTGAACTTCTCCCACGAGACCCCTCCATCAGTCGTTCTATTGATCCCGCCTGCCGTTCCGATCCATACGGTCGACCACGATTCTGCGTAGACCGAGAAGACCCGATGATTGAGGTTTCCGCCGAGACCGAGTGTTCCTGCGACCGGTGAGACATCAAAGACCAGAGAATCGGTCGGGGAGATGCTGTTGAGATTGTCGGGAGGAAGTATGACCACTTGCCATGTTTGGCCATGGTCGGTCGACTTTCGCGCCATGCCGGCATAGGATGCGATCCATACGGCGCTATCTGTCGCAGCAATGTCGTACGTGATGTTGTTAACGTCGGTCGTAATGCCCAAGGTACGAATACGACTCCTGGCGTTATAATAGAGTGTGTCAACATTGTAGGGATCTTTTGGCTGAGGTATCACGCTCCATGTTTCTCCCCGGTCCGTGGAATACCTGAGTCCGCTTCCCTTCGGATAGTCAACACCCTGAATAGTTGTGTCATGAGCCGTAGCGACCCAGACCTCGTTGTTGTGAAGTGCAATTGCCGAGACGTCCTCATCCCCGAATTCGTTCGAGCCGTAATAATTCCGCCACGTGAGACCGGCATCTGTCGATCGGGAGAGTCCCTTCCCCGTGCCCAGCCAGATTGCTGAGCCGGAGACCGCTACGTCGGTGACGGTATTGCTCACAGGAGTAGCGGAACCATTGACCAGCTGACCCATTTCAGTTCTGAACGACCTCACGGGAGCGATCTGCGCCCGAGTCTCCGTTCGGGAGAGCAGCACCGCAAGGATGGTCAATCCAGGAAGAAACTTGAGTCTCATCGAATGTATATCCTCCTGGTCAACGGAGCGGATGCCTCACCGGACAGGTCTATCGCCTGGAAGGTGAAATCGCGATAGGTGTTATGATCCGACGAACTTGTAAGAGGAAGAGTGAGCGTATATGTTCCATCGCCCGCCGTCGCGTCTCCGCTCTTCAGCCCGAACGGAAAGCGTGCGCTCGCGCCGCCGTCATCGTACATCGGATAGACTCCGACGATCGAGCCGGTGGGCCTTCGGGAAGTAAACGTCACGCTGGCAATATCTGCCAGCCCTTCCTGATCCTGAACTGCCACCGATACCACGACGAACGTCGTATCGGACGATAGAGGGACGACGACCGTATCGGGAGCGATTGCATTCGACACTGTCGGGGCATGATCGTTGCTGTTGATGATCGAGAGAGTCTGCACGATGGCACTGCTCCGGAATCCCGAACCATTCACTGCCACAAATTGCGCCCCGTATGAGCCGAGGGCCGTCTTCGCAACCTGGAGATGAAGTTGAGCCGAGAAGAGGTGGTCCCCGGCAGTGACATCAGGGGCGACCCCATCGTCGAGCATGGTCGCAGTTGCGAGCGGTGAACCATCGGGGCCGGTCAGCATTACGGAGACCTGACCCCCGTTATCCAGGCCGGAGGCGTTCACATTGCATTGGATGAGGGTATCGACGATTCCGGCCGCCGCCGTTATTTCGGTGACGTTGATAACGGCAGGGGAGATGGATGCGGTCGAAACTGCGGGCGGCGTGCCGGGCCCGATGATGCCTTTGTCAGGGAGGTCACATCCTCCGAGCAGGAGAAGTATGAATGCGAGAGAAGTCTTTTTCATGTCAAGCTGAAACAAAAAAACCGAGGACTGCCCAGCCACTCGGTTCCGAAGCGCAGTCTCTTAGTGCGATGATTCCACGAACGCCAACAACAAAAGAGTATCGAATTTCTCAGTAAGAGAGTGCGTCAGCTATGTAGGTATGCGATAAGTATAAGAAAAAAGCTCCGCAATGTCAAACGAATTAAATCGTCACCGTGAACGGAGTTGGGATGAACGAGAGAGCGAGGATTGCGAAGGTGACCCAACCCAGCGAGCGTCTCGTATCGTCGAGAGGAGATTCGTCGAGCACCGGCGGGTGATCGAGCTTGACGATGAAGAAAAGGATTCCCCCCCACAGGAGCCATCCCAGCCAGCCGGCTTCGACGTGAATGTTTAGAAGGGGCAGAAGGCCAAGAGCCCCGATGAGAAGAAGAGTGACGAAGGACGCGCGGCTTATAAATCTGTGGCGGCTTCCGAACATCGTGTAGGCGATATGTCCCCCGTCGAGTTGTCCTATCGGTATCATATTCATTGCGGTGACGAAGAGGCCGAACCATCCGGCGCAGAGAAAGGGGTAGTGGTACACCTCCGTCATCGGCGGGACAAACTGGTTTGCGGGGTTCGTAAGCAGTGCTGAGAACGCCTCATAGAGAATCGAATTCCCGAAAGCCAGGTCGATTCCCGTGGGAGGGTGCGGTTGCGAGAAATAGTCAGGGTGGATGGAGAGGATAAACTCCTTCCCCGGAAGTGTGCTGAAGCCGTAGACGAGGACGATCATCGATGCGACGAAGCCGGCGATCGGTCCTGCGGCGCCAATGTCGAACATCACCTTCCGTGAGGGGATCGGCGATTTTGTCCTGATCACCGCGCCGAGCGTTCCGAAGTTGACGACCGACTGGAGGTTCGGGAAGGGGATGAAGTACGGGAGCGTGGCGTCGACGCCGTGGTGCCTCGCGGCGAAGTAGTGTCCGAATTCATGACACCCGAGGATAAAGAGGACCGAGACCGAATAGGGGATCCCGAGCGAGAAATTTGCAAGATTAAAGGGATCCCGGTTAAGCCATTGAACTCCCGCAACGGTAAGCGTAAAAAAGGTGACGAGGAAGAGGGTAGTGTGAAGTATGAGCTTTGTGGGTTTCAACCTGTCTCTTGCGAGATCTGATGGACACTCTGCAGCGCTTTCGGCAAACTATTGCATCAAAAGGTACGCATCGCGGAGACAAATCTCAAATGCTCCGAGAAATGGCAATGGTCCTCAGTTGCGGTTCCCGAAAGACACCGGAGGGAAAAAGGAGGTAGGATACCTATGTCGGATTCACCCGTTTTGCCGGGCAAGCAAATAGGAATTAATCACGGCACGCGCGCCGTTCTAGATTTCAGGAGAGAGAATGAGTTGGCCAAGCCCAAAGCCGTTGTTTGAACCGACTCGAATGACCCACCTCAATTCATCAATCATTTCATTTCGAGCATGGACGGGCCAGACACTATTGCATCCTATTGACAACCATCTTCCAACCGCCACCAATGGATTAGCCTGAATCCTGAAACTGTCTGTCGGAGGTCAATACTCCCAGCCGTCAGGATGGTCTCGGAGCCGGTTGCGGAATTGTCCCGTCGGAATTTGACGCAAACGAAGGCCTCGGGGCTGGCTGTGGTATCGTCCCGTCTGATGCAAAGCTAGGTCTCGGGGCTGGCTGCGGGATCGTACCGTCCGAGGCGAAGCTCGGCCTTGGGGCTGGCTGAGGAATTGTTCCGTCAGAGGTTGAGGCAAGGGATGGCCTCGGAGCCGGCTGCGGTATCGTTCCGTCCGATGCAAAGCTGGGTCTTGGGGCTGGCTGCGGGATCGTACCGTCCGAGGCGAAGCTCGGCCTTGGGGCTGGCTGCGGAATGGTTCCATCAGAAGCGATGGAGATCTGGAGGGAGCGATCTGCCCTCACGCTTGTAACCGGCGACTTCGATTCAGTTGCCCGGGTGATAGCGATGTTAGCGATCGCGATCAAAACAAGCGTGACGATTAACGCACGCAGCTTCTTAACGTTGCTTTTTCTGTTCATGGTGTCCTCTCTTGTGAGTATGGGATTCATTTATTTTGCATTGAATAATCGCGGGATAGATCCGAATTCTCCGGGATCTGAAATCAGGGGGAACAAGACTTTCGTCTGATGCTTGGGCTCTCCATGGGGTGAACGTCGCTTGGTGGTGCGTCCTCATCGCAACATATTGTCACAGGCTTCGCCGCGCCTTTAAGTGGCACAGCTCAAAATTCTGTGATGAAAATCACTTGCTTATTCGCGGAAAAACATAGTAAAAAAAGTAGCATTTGTCAAGGTTTTTGCGAGGGTATGCTCAAAATGGCCGAAATACGCTGGTTTTTGAGCAACACTTTCCCATCTTTTGTCGGCGGAAGCTTGACAAACATCATGAAAAAGCTTAGTTTATCTCAGGATGAAAAGATCCAATAAAATACTCGTTGCATGGTTCGTCGCATCCTCTGTCATGGCCGTGGTGACTCTCGGCAGAAATGACCTCAACGAGGGTTTGACAGCATGCCTGCTCAGCGCGAGTCAGTTGCTTGCAGGAATAATCGCACTTTTCCTCGTTGCAAACGAGCCCGGCAGGAAGAACAAATATTTGTTCGCAAATTTTGCCGCGTACTTTTTGCTTGGATTGCTTTCTGTCGCCACGAATTTCATCGCCCCCATCCTTGCGAGAACCAACGACTACCTACCCTTCGTCGTTGTCCAGTATGTGAAGGGGCTCAACTATCTGGCTCTTGCTTTCGCGATCGTATACGTCGTCCTTGACTCCCTTTTCCGCTCGCTCAACACAGGCGGGAAGTACCTCGCTACCTGCCTCATCGTGGGAGGGTTCTTCTTCTCCTACTACGGAGATTTTCTTGTTGACCCAAAGTGCAGTTATGCTACGCCGGACGTCGAAGACTTCAGAGCCGTAGACAAGGCATACAACTCCCTCCGGCAGAACACAGGGCGGGTTCCCTCCTCCACGGATATCGCTGCGGCCGTTTCTCTTCCGGCATGGAAAGACAACAAACAGGTCGGTAATCTCTACCCGACGAACAATGTTTTGCGAATAGAGGAAATTCTCCCGTACCTAAAGGGAGAGAATTATCTTGTTCTCCTGTACAAGCCCATCAACTTGTACATCATCAAGATGAACGTCGTTGCCTGCTTCTTTATCATTCTCTTCTTCGGCTACCAGTACAAGAAGGACCCTCCACAGGGCGCATACGTGGACAAGATCATGTTCCTGCTCCTTATTTTCTGCTCGCTCGAAATCTTCCATGCCTGGAGTTGCATCCATGCGATAGAGTGGGAAGAATCGATGCAGCTATTTGCAATGGGTCAATATGTTAGTATCTTTGTCTTGCTGTTGATGGCGGCATTCTTTGGGTTGCGTCTCAGGTTCGTCACGTCGGTTGCCGGAGAGTTTTATGAAAATGAATTGGTTCATAGCGCTCAACATATTACTCGTTGGCGTGATTGGCTTGATAATCTTGTTTTACATTATTTTTTTAACCCGAAAGCGGTTAGGGGAGTATTTTTTTCACAACGCACCAAAGTCTAAGGTTTCCTCATTCATTATGCATCTCACGAAAATTCTGAAACTGCACTAGGGGAAGAATTCTCATGAAGACTACTGACCTCATGGAACAGATCCCGACAAATCAATATCCGATCATCGGAAAGAGCAAGGCCGTCGAAAATATCCGGAAACAGATCTCCCGACTGGCCCGTTCACGAAACGATATCCTTCTCGTCGGCGAAGGGGGAGTCGGTAAGGGTGCGATCGCAAAGAACATCCATTACCAGGGTTCGAATGGCCAGACGGACTCGCCCTTCGTTTCCGTGAACCTCTCGGTGATCGACGACAAGGAGATGGAAGCCATCCTCTTTGGGTTTGAACGGGGCGCGGAGAGACTTCCGTACACGTCAAAACGAGGGATCTTTGAACTGGCCAACGGGGGAGCCGTCCTCATCGAAGAACTCGAGGAAGCTTCGTTCAGAAACCAGCTGAAAATCATGACTCTGCTCAACGACCGGAAGACCCGGAGAATCGGAGGAGCAAAGTCGGCCCCGGTTGATATTCGCCTCATTGTCACTCTGAAGGAAGAACCGAAGAACCTGTTTGAAAAGCGGAAGATCATCCCCGAGTTGTATGAGAAATTGTCGGAGTTTGAGGTGATCTATGTTCCCCCCCTCAGAGAAAGGGCCGAGGACATTCCGCTGCTCGTTAAATACTTTGTCGGCGAAATAGGAAAAGAGCTGGCGCTCGGCGACATCGTCATCGATATCAATGCCATCGACGTCCTTGTGAAACAGAGCTGGAGGGAGAATATCAGAGAATTGAAGGCGGTGGTCGACAAGTCGGTCCTCTTCTCGCAGGGTGGAAGGTTTACGCTGCCGCCCGAGCTCGTCGATGAGAAGACGGAAGTGGTGAAGATGATCAACAATATCATCGCCGGCCAGGAATTCATCCTCGACCGCTCGCTCGATATGATCGAACGCGGGATTATTGAACGCGCCCTCGACCGGTTCGGCCTCAATCAATCCAAAGCTGCGCAGTTCCTCGGCATGACCGAGCAGACGCTGCGATACAAATTGCGCCGGCTGGGCATCGCGAGCTCACACCAGAGGGTCTGAGTAAGTAAAGACGATTCGTCTTATGAATCCCGCCCTTCCCCGGCGGGATTTTTTTTGCTAGAGGTCTACCCTGAATCCGAGGGCGAAGTAGTTGTCTTTGACATTGTAGTACTCGCCGTGTATGCTATACCCCGAAAAATAGCTTCCGTAGAGGACCAAACCCCGACCTTCCCATCTTCCAACCTTGAGCCCGATCTCCACATCGTGCCGCGCCGAGGTCTCTGAGATCTTCAGCACCGTGAGCTGGTAGGCACAATAAATGCTCAAGTTGTGGGCAAACTCGTCGTGTCCTTCGATTCCCGCCTCGCCAATGAAGCGGGGAAGGTTTTTGGGGTCGACGTGAAAGAGATACGTTGCACCTCCGTAGATCCTCAGGATGTCTTTGAGCGAAGCCGGCTCGAACGCAATCACTCCTTCGAGAAATTCCCTGCTGTAAACTACCGGCGGCCTCATATCCTTCCACGCGGCTTGCGTGTTGTCGTAATGACCGTCGACAAAATGCGCGCTGATGTGGCTGACGCGCAGACGCGCGAACCAGTCTCCCGCCGATGCCCTCTTTCTCGCACTGAAGTTGATCCCGAAGAAATAGTCCGAGGCATCCACGGGGAAGTGGAAGTTTCTCTCGCCGCGGAGGAGCGTATACGTGAAGAAGTCGGCACCGATCGCGGCGAGCACGCTGTCGGTCGGCGCGCTATAGCTGATGAGATCAATGGAATTCCCAATGTCGAGTCGAAGTCTGTTCTTCCCGATTTGCGCGAGCATTCCTGCCCTCGGCTCGTAGGTGTCGGCGACCAGCGGCTTGAAAAGGAGCTCACCTTCGGAAAACGATACGCTCGCGGCGCCGGCAGTATCGGAAGAAGCCGCAAAGGTCAGCGTCGAGTATGATCCAAGAAGGAAGAAGGAGCCTGCCAATATCTTGCTGCGAAACGTCATGACGGTTTGATCCAAATTGGGTTCGTGTAGCAAATGCCGGGCACATCGGTTCGTGCCCCTCCTTGGGTGAAAGCCTCCAACCGGATGTAGAACGGCGCGCGAATGTCATTCATGTCGATTTCGCGCTCCAGGGTGAAGGTCAGCTCACCCGAAGGGATTTCCACATCGCTGACCTCTTCCCGCGCGGATCCGATGATACCTCGAGCAAGCTTGACCTTTGAAAATCCGCCGAATTCCTCCGAACTCAGACCGGAAAGGCAAAGGCGAAATCGGTTTCCCTTCAATTCTCCACCTGGACCCGCGGTACCTCCCGACTTATCGGAAAGCTTGGGCACGAGCAATGGACCACTCGTGATCATGGACTCGCCGCGACGGAAGGATTCCAACAAAGAGAGTTCGTCGATTCCTCTGCACTTCACAGCGGTTCTCATCCTCCCAAACAACTGCCGGTAATCCTCCCGGATGGTGAAGAATGGAATCCCGATTTGCCTGAAGAGACTGAAATTTCCGTGAGCATCGTTTCCCGCCGCGATGAAGATGCGAGCGCCTCGCAACAGGAGTCGTGACCACAGCTGCAGTCCCGAGCTGAATCCTTCGTCGACGTCGCCATTGAGTATTTGAATGCCCGTCAGACCTTTTTCCAGCATGTCGTTGATATCCCATTCACCCCGTCCCAATAGGATTCTCTGCAGGAAAGGTGTTCGCTCAGCGGGATGGCCGGCGTAGGCAACTACTCCTTCAGAAACCGATGCCAAAACTTCGGGGATGGTATGCTCCGCGGTTGTTCGAAGCCATCGCTCCGCACTATCGCCCGATCCCGGAATAAAGGCTCGTGTTCCCAAAAGAAGAAGGTGAACATTGCGCCCCATTCGGTTGTCGCATGAGACTTCCTCCCCCCGGATGACCACAAAATCACGCGTGGAGGAATTCACTTCGTCGATCTCCTCCTGCTGCGCGTTCCACTTGGGAATGTCGGGATCGTTCACAAGGAAATTGTCGACCTCATCATCCAAATCATAAGAATGGTCCGTCACGCAGAAAAACGAGAGTCCCATCGCTTTCGCCATAACAACCGACGCGGGAATCGGTGAGCCAAATTCCACCTGATCATTCGTGTACGAACTATGTGTGTGGGCGTCTCCAGTCACCCATCCGTCCACAGCTGGAAGCGGGGACGGGGATCGGAAGACCCTAAGGCTCTTTTTGGAAGAGGTTCGATAGTTGTCGTTCGAATAGGAAATTCGCCTTCCACCCGCGACGAATGAAAATTCAACATCCACTTCTAAGGATCCGAATGATTTCGCAAGTTCGCCGTTAAGAGGAATTTCCAAAATTCTCCACCACAGCGCAGAGTCGATCCTCTCGCTGAAACTGCGCTTCAGAGTCCAGACGACTTTTGCGTCGTGGGCTACGCGAACGACCACGTCGAGGCCCGGTAGGGAGAACTGATCGGCATCTTTCACAATCAGAAGCACTGGGATCGGACTTCCGGGCTCGAGTCGGTGTGGCACGTCGGCAAGGATCTCCGGCTCGCGCTTTCGCAGGAAGCTGAGGAAGTACCTGAACCGGTAGTGGGTCTCAGCGTAGAGCAGCGGTGGGAAAGGGGGAATCAACATCACGACCCACTCCTCCGTGCCTTGGCGAGTGTGATGAGCCGGTTCACTGCATCCGTGAGGAGGGGCTCAGTCGGGGGCAAATGTCCATATCCGCCACGGCGGACCGCTTCCTTGAAGGCTGTTTCAATCGACATCGAATTCTGATTCTGAATGACGAACCGTCCCTGTTCCTCGAGAGCCTCTGCCAGATACTCTTGTTCTGTTTGGCCAGGGGTTGGGACGAGGATAGCCGGCTTCCCCAGCACCGCGAGGTCCATAAGAGTGCTGTAGCCCGGCCTGGCTATGACGACGGTGGATGATCGGATGGCCGCGCAAAGCGAAGACGAATCAAGATGAGAGATAACGGTGAGAGAATCCGAAATCCGCATTCGTTGCGTCAACTCGGGCATTCCACGAATGATGAGCGATTTTGCCCGAAAGCTCTTGAGTTGCTCGACGACCTTCTCCTCAAAGATCGTGCGCTGCGGCTCGGGCCCGGAAAGGACAGCGATCACTTCAAATTCTTCGGTTCCCCCGGTACCGCGCCTGAATCTGGACAGCGGTCCAACAAATGAGGCGTTTACTGGCAGGGGGCAACCGTGAGAGAGCGAGCCGGAAAGGTTTTCCGCTCCTGCGAAATCAGGTATCCAGCACTCCGTGTATCGTTCTATCGCAAGCCGATGCATGTGTCGGACCAATCCGGCCAGCCATCGGAGTCGAGTGGGCATGCTGATGGAGATCTGATGCGTCAGGTAAATGCTCGGAATCCGGCGGGAAAAAAGCCCGAATCGATTATCGGATATCACCGCATCAATCTTCTTCCGACGAATGAGCTCCCTGAGGCTCCGATGTTCGGTGATGGCGGACCAGAGGATCCTTGGCGACTGTGCGATGATTCCTCGCACCATTTTCCGCTCACGGGGGTAAAGGATTGTGTACCCCGGGAGGCGAAGGATCTCAAGCTCCGGGAACTCCTTTGCGAAGAGTTCATAGGGCCTCTTGTCCGCTGCGAGGATGACCTCGACGTTTTGAGCCAGAAGCTCTCGTATGATCGGAATGCAGCGTGTTGCGTGGCCAAGGCCCCAGTCCAACGGCGCAACGAGGATCCGCAATTTTGGAGCCGCCTGATTCAATAGGATCTTCCTTTCCAATGAACACGGCCGCCGAGGAACACCGAGAAAGGAAGGATCAGTACATACACGACAAAATAGATCTCAAAGATCAGGAAATAGCGGAACTGGGAGAACTGCCCGGTCCTCTTTAATGGAATAGCAACGAGAACCCCGTCGAGGAGGAACTTCACGAGCACTCCCGTCGCGAGGAGTGCAATCGGAGGCCGGAGGAAGGGGCCGAACAAAAGGAGGGCATGGAAACAGAAGGCGATAGCCATGATAGAGAGACCAAAAAGCGGTATGTCTTTTCCCCCGACGCCCCAACGTCGTTTCTGACGAAAGAGTGCACCCATCGATTCGCACGCTCTGCTGAAGACCAGCGTCTTCCGATCGAGCGGATAGCGGTATTCCCATCTCCCGGACCCGGTCATTGCCTTAAATAGAGCGAAATCTTCTGTGACGCTAAAGGGCACTTTGCGATATCCGCCTATATCGTCATACGCGCGTTTTCTGAACGAAAAATTGTTTCCGATGCAACTCAGGGGCTTTTTGAGAGACATCGCCGCCGAAGCGACCGCGAGGATGTACGCCCAGTCGAGCGATTGCATCCCCGCGAACCATCCGTTCGGATGGAGGAGCGTCAAGCCTGCCACGACACCAACATTATCTGCGTAGTGCTCAACCGTTCCTTTCACCCACGTCGTGGGGACGACGCAATCTGCGTCCGTCATAAGAATTATTTCACCCTTGGCGACGTCAATCCCCTGGGCGATCGCATTCGCTTTTCCCTTCAAATGGTCTATCCCCTGGCGTGCCTGGATGATCCTGCAATTTGGATGGCCGAGGAGACGGAGATTCATCAATTCGAGCGTCCTGTCGGTCGATGAATCGTCGACAACAACGATCTCCAACTTCTCTGGAGGATATTCGACGGAGAGGAGGGAGTCGAGGGATGCTCCAATATTCGCCTCTTCGTTCCTGGCCGCCATGACGATGCTGACGGAGGGCTCAAAGACCGAGAGGCCAGACTTGAAGCCGCGCCGGAGTCCGTAGATGAGCGTCGCGCATTGAAGGCAGTAGAGCAATGCGGCGAGAATAAAAAAGGTAGTCATACGCGCAATGAATCAAAAGCAAAGCCTCGCTCCTTGATCCGGAGGATGACCTCACGCAGTACTTTGCCAATCCGGGATCGGGTCAACGGGTTATCGTGAAAGACAAGGATCGCCCCCTGGCCCAATCGGCTCAGCGAGTTCGAAACGATTCGATTTTCTGACCAGGATTGATGGAAGTCGCCGGAAAGGCTCGTCCACATGACAATCCGGTAATCAAGTTCACGCGCCGCGAAAACGGTATTCCAGGTGAAGAAACCGTACGGCGGGCGGATCATCCTGGCCGGAGTGACACCGGTCGCCGCAATCGCCTCGGTGGTATTGATGATCTCTTCGAAGCTCCGGCGTCTTGAAAAAGAAGGTCGCCTCGAGTGTGTGAAAAGATGAAGCCCGATCGCGTGCCCTCTTGTCGAAATCTCTCTGACGATCTCAGGATGTTTGACGACGTTCGTCCCGGAAAGAAAGAAGGTCCCCTTGACGGCTTCGGCATTCAGACAATCAAGGACGACCGGAGTGGCGACCGGGTCGGGGCCGTCGTCGAACGTCAGGTAGACGAATCGCGTGTTCACCTTCCAGATGTGAGTCGGGAAAAGAACACGATGCATAATTCCAGTGTGGTGCAACACGGTATTTGCCTACGAACTCATTCTGCCAACTGTCATTTCCCGGCGGAGCGATCTTCCTTTCCAATCGAATCTCCCAAAGGCGCTCCCGATTACTGCCAGGAGAACGACCGGGATATGGATCAGCTCGGACAGAAAGAAGCTCTTCATAACGCCTCGGACATGAGTCAGTTTCATGAAATAGAGAATGATCGCCGCATCGACTGTCATCTTGACGACCAGAAGGACAAGCGGCAAATCGAAGCTGCGCCAGAACACGACGGAGAAGGGGACCGAGATGAAAAGGC
This sequence comes from Bacteroidota bacterium, assembly GCA_035505655.1. Classification (GTDB taxonomy): domain Bacteria; phylum Bacteroidota; class Ignavibacteria; order UBA10030; family UBA8401; genus JAGVPT01. Next base: position 16,225 of record DATJQP010000042.1, on the reverse strand, counting down.
TCAGGTAAAGAAAGAACGAGGCCCCGAGAAACACAAGAGTCGCTGGACGATAATTTGGTGTCTGCCCTGCCCACCTCATTCGCTGTCCAAGAACTCCGCGCCAGCTTGTCAAAGGCCGGGTGCGCACATGCGAATCCGGATCCATCGAGAAGGTCATCCGCCAGCTCGTTATGGCGGTGATACGTTGGGCGAGTAATGAATCGCTTCCAGAATTAACGTGGGCGATCGCCGCATAGCCTCCCGCAGCCTCGTAGGCGGAGCGGCGAAATGCCATGTTACTGCCGTTGCAATTGTTGACGACACCCAATCCTATGGCGCCGGCCCCGCACGCTGTCTGTGAGAAGAAATCCAGGCTTTGGAATTGTGAAAGCATTTCATTCACGCCTGGGGTTTCGCCGAAAAGAGTAACCCCTGAGACGACGCCGACATTTTCCGCGAAGTGCTTCATCAACGAAGAAATCCACCCTGGGCCGACGACGCAATCCGCATCGGTGGTGCAGACGATTTCTTCCGATGTTTGGGAGAGGGCATAACTGAGAGCGTTCACCTTCGGGGAGACTCCGGGTGACGGGTCCGGTGCATGGAAAAGCCTCACCCTCGAAGTCGTACGGGCAACGTTCTCGACGATCGCGGGAGTGAGGTCTGTCGAATGATCGTCGATGACAACGATACTGTATTTTTGTTCCGGGTAGTCCTGCTCGACGAGAGATCTGAGACAATCGGCGATAACCCGTTCCTCGTTCCTGGCTGCAACAAGGACCACGACGGAGGGTTTGAGTTCATTGCTCCCGACTCCCAGCCTTCGCAGACCGAGCATGAAAAGAGCCAGCTGCGACACATAAATGCCGGCGGAAACGGCCATCAGGACGGTGATAAATTCAACGAGATTCATTGACGGACTGATGTTGGTGCCGGTGTCTTCAATCGCAACACGAGAGCCGCCCCGATGAGGCTTGGTACGAGAATGTTGACGAAAAAGACGCACAGCGAGGCGTTCAACGCTGCCGCGGCTGCGACTCCGGCACGCGAGAAGAAGAAGATCGCCGTGCTCTCACGAATGCCGAGATCGCCGAGAGATATTGGAAGGATGGCCGCCTTGATGAACAGGATGCTCGATGTGCAGAGCGTTGAGACAACCAGAGACACGGGCGCGAAGGCAGAGACGAAGAAATGATACTGGAGGATGACGATACCGTTGAAGACAAACGTCATCAGGAGCAGGATTCTCGCTTGCTTCCGGTGGAATACGTCACGGACGAAAAGGAAGGCGGATACCGCCCTGTACTTTCTCACCTTGTGCAAGACCAGACGGAGAACCTTTTTGAGAAGGTCCGGATACAGAACCACCACAAGGAACGCAGCGACCACGGCAAAGACCACTGCGGTGAATATCCCCGACCAATACTCAGGGAGATACAAAGTGAAGAAGAGCCAGAAGGTCACGACCCCGGTGATGATGGTTACGGCCAGAACGTAGATCTTGTCGATAAGGCTCATGGCAAGGACCTGAATCGACTGAATCGTTCCAAGCGAGACGATTCTCCCCCCGTGCTCTCCCACCTGTCCGGGGGTGAAGAATCCTGCGGAGTATCCGACGAAGAGTGAAGAGAGAACGGCCGGAGCCCTTACCTCAGGCGATATAAGCTTCAGGAGATATCGCCATCGCAGGTATTGCATTGCAATGTTCGCCACGACGAGCGAGCTGCCCAACACAAGGTAGCCGCTCTTCGCACTGAGGAGCGAATCACGCAATGCTCTGATATCAACATAGAGGACGAGGGCAACGAGCAGCCCGATCCCAACTATGAATTTCAGAATTGTCGCCACCTTCGGATGAAGGCGGAGACCTCTGAGTGTCTGCCAAAGCTTTTCTATGAGCGGGCCCCCTTCCAGGTGAATTTCCCGAGCACCCCAAGCGGACCAATGAGCGCGTTGTAGAGCACGGAGGCGATTTCCAGCACAACGATCGAAGGGAAGAGTCGTTGCTCCCCAAACAGTGACGTCCCCTTTGCGACGATCAACGCATCGAAAGCCAGCTTTGCCGCAAGGATGGCAAGACCAAACGAGGGATATACGATGACCGCCAGAATTGAAAGGACTCCGAAGCCATGAACGAGCCCGAAGAGCAACTTCATACCGACCGGATAAAACTTTCCGGCTGAAAAGTGTCGTCTACGTTGATTAACGAACTCACGTAGCGTGGACGGAGCATTCGTCGGCACGAAACTCTGCTGGGAGGTCATATAGCGGACCTTCCATCGCGTCTCCCTCTCAACGAGTTGCAGGAAAAGATCATCGTCACCGCTTATGGAGTGTTTGATCTTCTCGAACCCTCCGACTTCCATGAACACTCTTTTTCGATACGAGAAATTTCTTCCAGTGCACATGTAGGGGTGCTCCAGACCAATCCCGGCCGCGGCGCCGATTGAATTCTTCACTTCCAGATAGCGGAGAAACAAGAAAGCGGCCCGGCGCGCAATGCCGGTCGGCTCAGGATCCCCGATAGGAGAGTATCCCGCCACGACTCCGACTTCCTGGTCATACTGGTCCGCTATCGCTGCGAGCCATGTCGGTGGAGGGGAGCAATCCGCGTCGGTGAATGCGAGAAACTCATGATTGCTCATCCGGATCGCTCTGTCGAGCGCATTCTTTTTCGGGGGGAGATCGTGAGGTTCTTCTGTGATTGCTATCACTCTGAGGTTCGCCGCTCGTCGTCTGTAGCTCTCTATCACTTCGCCGCTTCTGTCCGTGGAGCGATCATTCGCGACAATAATCTCAAAATCTTCGCTGGGGTACTGTTGTAAGAGGAGGGAATCAAGACACCGTCCGATCGTCCCCTCTTCGTTCCGAGCGGCCACGATGACGGAAAAGCGCGGTCTGGGTTCCGTCCGCCGCTCCGGGCGTTTGCTCAGGAGATTCAATCCTCGGAGAGCATAGACCGTGACGGAGGCGTAGCATGCGAGGAATAGGAGGACGACGAGAGTGAAGAATGACTCGAAACTCATGATCGTTGAAAATACGCAAAAGCCCACTTCGAAGCAATCGGAGGTCGACGCAGGCTGAGTCGATTCCGGGGCATCCTTTGCGTCCGTTCTCCGGTGAGCGGAGAGTCCGAACTGTGCCTTGATTCTCCAACTGTTTTCAGCTATATTTTTCAAAATTTGCCAATCCCCCATGGATCACCTCGTTATCGGTATCGCCGGCGGAACAGGGTCGGGGAAGACCACTGTCACGCAAAAGATCTTGGAGCGCCTTCGCGTCCACGAGAATGTCGTTGTCATCCAGCATGACTCATACTATAAGGATCTTTCCGCCTACCATGGATTAACTCCGGATAGGATCAACTTCGACCATCCCGATTCACTCGAAACTTCACTTCTCGTCCGTCATATCTCCGACTTGAAGACCGATCTTCCTGTTTCACAGCCGCTCTACAACTTCACAACGCATTCCAGGATGAAGGAGACGCGATGGCTGGAACCGCAGGATATTATCATCATCGAGGGGATTCTGATCTTCGCGGAGAAGGAACTCCGCGATCTTATGGACATCAAAGTCTTCGTGGACACCGATGCGGACGAAAGACTCTTGCGTCGTATCCGGAGAGATATTCTGGAGCGTGGTCGCTCGATCGACTCTGTGATGAACCAGTACATCGCAACCGTCAAGCCGATGCATCTTGAATTTGTCGAGCCGAGCAAGCACTGGGCGGATATCATCGTCCCCCGGGGAGGCGATAACCTTGTTGCGATCGACATGATCGCCGTGAAGATTGAAACGATGTTGCGGAATAAACACGAAAAAACATACGAACCTACTTAAGGAGACAACTATGTCTGAGGACACAACGAAAACTGCATCGCCGACACAGTGGAAGTGGGTGATCATTGGCGTTGTCGCCGGCATCATTATCATCGGAGGCTCATATTTTGTCGTTGCCCCGACCTTTCATAGTGCAGCGATTCAATCGTTGGTTGTGCTGATTGGGTTCGTCGTTACAGGCGCTGTGGTGGGGTACTTCTCGCCTGGCGTGACGATCAAGGAGGCGTTCTTTGCCGGCCTCATTCTCATGTTCGTCTTTGCGATCCTCTTCTCGCTGACCGCTCTCGGGGAAGGGCAAAGCACCCAGATGATCGTCCTCCTCCTGATCTTCGGCGGAATCCTCTCGCAGGCAGGCGCCTGGATGGGGGAGAAGCTCCAGGGAACCCTCGAGAACAAGGAAGTGGATCCCAAAGCCGCCGTCGGATTTCAATGGAAGTGGGTCCTTGCGGGATTGGCTCTCGGACTCGTTCTCAATGTCCTCTTCGTGTTTCTCCTGGCACCGCTCTTCAATATCAACCTGAATCTTATCAATATTGCGTTCTCGATAAGCTTCGTCGTTCTTGGGTTTATCATCGGTTATAAGTCGCCCGGAGTGACGCTGAAAGAACCCGCCGTCGCCGGAGCAATTGCGGTAGTCGGCGAATGGTTGTTCATCCAATACGGCATTCAGCTGTCGGTTCCGGTTGGCTATGTCGCATTCGGAGTGGTCGAGGGATTCCTCCTGACACTCTTCGGAGCCTGGCTGGGAGAGCGCTATCAGGCGGCCAAGGAGTCGAAGCAACAAGTCGCCTGATGCTGTTGACAGATCCCGGTTCGAGATACATCCGGTGATCCCAACGGCTGGAACGTTTTCACAACACCACGAGAGGAGCGGAGTGAGATGGCAAAGCGGAAGGTCTATGTCCTGGTGGGAACTCACAAGGGAGCGTTCATTTTCACCTCCGATGAGGCGAGGAAGAAGTGGTCGGTGAAGGGGCCGTTACTCAAGGGAGCGGATGTCAACGAGATCATCCTCGATACCCGCACCGAGCCGAGGCTCCTGGCGTGCGTGAATTCCTATTGGTGGGGCTCGAACATCCACGTGAGCCGGGATTTCGGGAAGACGTGGAAACAAGCCGATCCGGGGATCAAGTTTGCCGAGAATGCCGGAAAGACCATCGCGAGGGTCTGGCATATTGCTCCTGCCGCTGAGAACCAACCGCGCACATTCTATGCGGGCGCCGACCCCGGAGCCTTCTTCAAGTCCGAGGACGGCGGGATGTCATGGAGGGAGGTTGAAAGCCTCACTAACCATCCATCAAGAAAGAAATGGAATCCTGGCGCGGGAGGGCTCATGGTTCACTGCTCCACCTATGTCCCGGGCGAACCTGCAAAAATGTTTGTCGGTATCTCCGCTGCGGGAGTCTTCGCGAGCGAAGACGGAGGGAGGAGTTGGGAGCCGAGGAACAAAGGGGTGCGTGCGGACTTCAATCCAGACAAATACCCTGAAGTCGGCCAATGCACACACCACATGGAATCGCATCCCTCGAAACCGCACGTTCTTTATCAGCAGAATCACTGCGGCGTCTATCGGAGCGACAACGAGGGGAGAAGCTGGTTGGATATCAGCGAAGGCCTGCCGTCGAGGTTCGGCTTTCCGCTGCAGATGCATCCGCATGATCCCGACACAATCTATGTGATTCCCGAGGAAGGAGCCGAATTCCGCGGACCCGTGGGCGGAAAGTTTGCGGTGTACCGGAGCACCAACCGCGGAGAGAGATGGAAGAAGCTCACGAAAGGGCTTCCGACCTCGAATATGTTTGCACACGTCCATCGGCAGGCGATGGCGGCGGACCGTTGTGATCGTTGCGGGATCTACGTTGGCACGAGCGGTGGGCAGGTACTCTACAGCAGGAACGAAGGCGAATCCTGGCAGACGCTGGCAGAATGGCTGCCGGCCATTTACTCCGTTCGCACTGCCGTCGTCTGACCGCGCGGAAGCATCGGTCCAGGGAGGGGATCGAGCGTTGATTGTGAGCGTATTTTGGAGTATATTCATTCAAAGTATGCCTCCGAAGTACATGCCGAACTTCGAATGCCAAACAGGACTCAGCACATTCCATCAAAAGAAATCTCTGCGACATACCGCAAGTCGATCCTCCCGAGCGGCATTCGAATCGTCAGTGAAGAAATCCCCCACGTAAAGTCCGTCTCCATCGGCATTTGGATCGATTCGGGCTCACAGGATGAGAACGAGTCGAACAACGGGATCTCGCATTTTCTGGAACATATGGTGTTCAAGGGGACCGAACACCGCTCGACCCAGCAGATCGCGAGAAGCCTCGAGTCTGTCGGCGGCTACCTCAACGCGTTCACGACGAAGGAGCACACGTGCTACTATGCTCGCGTCCTCGACGAATCGATGGAGTTGGCGGTCGACGTGCTGTCAGACCTCGTCCAGCACGCTGTATTTCCGGAAAAAGAGATAGAAAAGGAAAAGAAGGTCGTCCTCGAAGAGATCAAGAATGTTGAGGATGATCCGGACGATCTGATCCATGAAATCTTTGAGACCGAGATCTACAGCGGTCATTCGTTGCGATTCCCGGTCCTCGGGTCTGCGCAGAATGTTGCCGCATTTACGCGGGAAGACCTGGTCCGCTACGTTCGGCAGAGGTACGCGGCGGACAGGATTGTGATCGCAGCCGCGGGAAATGTGTCGCACCAGAAACTTGAGGAAGTTGTCTCGAGATTTTTCACGACCGCGAGGAAAAGCTCGGGTGCCCGTGCGCACGGCAGGGTGGTTGCCAGAAAGAAGCGTTTTTCGGAGTTCGAGAAGCCCATTCAGCAGGCGCACGTGTGTACGGGGACTGTCGGCTTCAACGTCAACAGCAAGCACCGGATTCCCTCTCTCGTTCTCAACACTCTCCTCGGCGACGGCATGAGTTCCAGGCTTTTCCAGAATATTCGGGAACGGTACGGGTTCGCATATACTGTCTATTCTTTTCTCAACATGCTTCAGGACGCAGGTTCGTTCGGCGTCTATATCGGGACCGACAAGAAGCATATCAAGAAATCGTTGGATCTCATCTCGAATGAGTTGGGAAGGCTCGTCAAGAAGCCCATCGCGAAAGCCGAGCTTGAGAGAACAAAGGCTCAGCTCAAAGGGGCCATGTTGCTGGGCCTCGAGAGCACATCCGCAAGGATGATGCGGCTCGGGACCGGAGAACTGTATTTCGGCAGATTCACCGAGCTCGAAGAAATTTCCCGGGAGATCGATGCCGTTACGGTTGCCGATGTCACCGAGGTGAGCAGGATCCTGTTTAATCAGAACTTCTATTCGACGGTTGTATTTTCTCCTGCGTAAGGATGGCAGTGAGCGGAAATCGGAACGAGAATCGATGATCAAGAAGAGCGACATCAATCCAAACCTTCTGAGGGCGGAGTACGCGGTGAGGGGACCGATTGTGGACAGGGCTCAGGAACTCGAGGAGCAGGGAAAGAAGATCATTTACTGCAACATCGGAAACCCCCAGGCCCTGAAACAGAAACCGCTCACCTACCTTCGACAGATCCTGAGCCTTCTGGAGTATCCCGAGCTTCTCTCCATGCCCGAAACACTCAGGAACTTTCCGGCAGACGTCGTCGGGAAAGTGAAGGCGATTCTGAGGGACCACCCGTTCGGCACCGGGGCCTACTCGCAGAGTGCGGGAATCTCCTTTATTCGGAAGGCGGTTGCGGAATTCATCTCCGCCAGGGACGGCATCCCTGCCGACAAGGAGAACATCATCCTTACGGACGGTGCGAGCAAAGGAGTTCAGTCAGCCCTCATGGCGCTCCTCAGGGATTCGAATGACGGTGTGATGATTCCGATTCCTCAGTATCCGCTCTACAGCGCGACGATTGCTCTGTACGGCGGAAAGCAGGTGGGGTATTACGTCGACGAGACGAACGGCTGGCAGCTCACCGAGCGGGCGTTGAATGAGAGTCTTGAAACTGCGAAGCGAGCCGGCATCCGCCCCGTGGCCATCGCCGTCATCAACCCGGGAAATCCGACTGGAGCGGTTCTATCGCACGAGACGATGAAGATGATCGTTGCTTTTGCCCGTCGGAATATGCTCTCGATCCTCGCGGACGAGGTGTACCAGGACAATGTTTACTCGAAGGAAGCTAGCTTCCGATCCTTCGCGAAAGTTCTTCACGAACTCGGAGAGAAGGAAGTCTCGTTGTTCAGCTTCCACTCTGTGTCAAAGGGGCTGCTCGGCGAGTGTGGTCACCGGGGCGGATATGCTGAATTCCGGAACATTCCCGCCGCGGTCCGAAGCGAGCTCATCAAGCTTCAATCGATAAGTCTCTGTGCAAACCTTCCGGGACAGATTGCCACGTATGTGATGGTGGCGCCCCCGAGGCCGGGAGAAGAGAGCTATGGCCTCTATGTGAGTGAGCGGCAGGCGGTGTTCGACGCCTTGAAGGCGAAGGCGCGCCTCCTGGGCGAAGGTATCAATAAGATCGAAGGCATGTCGGTGGTCGAGCCCGAAGGGGCAATGTATGCATTTGTGAAGTTCGATCTTCCCTCCGACCCCAACATTGACACGGAAGCTTTGTCGGAAGAAGCGTGCAGGATGTACGAAGCGCGCCGGGACACCGAGTACTGCCTCGCCCTCCTCGAAGAGACGGGCATCTGTGTCGTCCCCGGCTCCGGCTTCGGACAGGTTGCCGGCACGCTTCACTTCAGGACTACCTTTCTGCCGCCGATGGACGAAATCGAAGAGCTTGTTCGCAAACTCAAGTTGTTTCACGAAAGATACTGCGAGAGGATTCTTCAGGCAGAGGAACACGTTCGACCCTGACGCGGGGAGACGACGAAGAGGAACCAACGATCAAGGATCCGGATGGCGAAGATCACCATAGACGGCAATCAATACGAAGTAGACCCGAAACGCACGATCATCGAGGCGGCACGGGAGAATGGAATTTCAATTCCGCATTTCTGCTGGCATCCCAAGCTTTCAGTCTCCGGAAACTGCCGGATGTGTCTGGTGGAGGTCGAGAAAATGCCGAAGCTGGCCATAGCGTGCTCGACCCAGGTCGCGGATGGAATGGTGGTCCGAACCTCGAACGACCGTGTTCTCACCGCGCGGAAGGCGGTCATGGAGTTTCTCCTCATTAACCATCCTCTCGATTGTCCCATCTGTGATGAAGCGGGGGAGTGTAAACTCCAGGACTATGCGTACAAGCACAGCACCGGTTTCAGCCGCTTCGTGGAAGACAAGGTGCACAAGCCGAAGCGCGTCGAGATCGGTCCCCGCGTGATGTTCGATGCCGAACGGTGCATCCTCTGTTCCCGATGCATTCGTTTCTGCGATGAGGTGGCCGGCGTGCGTCAGCTACATTTTGTGGAGCGGGGCGATCACACGGTGATCGAGACGTTTCCTGGCGAGACGCTCGACAATCCCTATTCTATGAATGTGGTCGACATCTGTCCCGTCGGAGCCCTCACGAACAGGGACTTCCGGTTTAAGGCGCGAGTGTGGGAGATGTCGTTCACGGAAAGCGTCTGCCAGGGATGCGCCCGCGGGTGTAATATCGAGATCGGCGTTCGGAACAACGAGATCCTGCGCCTTACTCCCCGAAGAAACGAAGAGGTGAACAGCTATTGGATGTGCGACCACGGTCGCCTCGGAACATTCAAACATGTCAATGCGGAGAACCGGATCAAGTCCCCGATGATCAGAAAGGAAGGGACATTGGTCGAAGTCGGTTGGGACGAAGCGATCGCGAAAGCGGCTTCGGAGCTCAAGTCCTTCAAGAAGTCCGAGATTGCGGCGCTCGGCTCGGCGTTCGCGACGAACGAAGATAACTATGTCTTTCAGCGCTTCGTCAAGGAGGTCCTCGGAACGAAAAACATCGATTTCGCCGAGCATCATGTCGCCGGGGACGAAGATGCCATTCTCATCCGTGCCGACAAGACTCCAAACAACACCGGCGCCAGGGAAGTAGGTGTGGCTCCGGGAGATGGGGGGATGGGCCTGACGGAAATCATCCGCGGAATCCGGGAGGGGAAAATCAAGGCTCTCTACGCCCTCGAAGACGACATTGCCGTCAATGCGGAGATTGCCGAGGCACTGGGAAAGCTGGAATTCTTCGCGGTTCACGCGTCGAATGAAAATGCTACGACGAACCTTGCCGATGTCGTCTTTGCGAGCTCAACGTACGCCGAGAAAAACGGAACAGTCGTAAACTTCCAGCGCAGAGTCCAGCGAATTCGTCCCGCCGTGGCCACCCTTGAGCAGGAGCGGAGTCTTGACGGCTTCGAGATGAGCCGATGGGACAAGTTCGCCGCTCATAACGATCGTTGGGGGAAGGGTCCGCGCCGGGATGCCAGGCCTTCCTGGAAAATTGTAGCAAGCCTCGCCGGGCTCATGGGGGCGAAATTCAAATACAACTCGGCGGACGAAGTATTCACGGAACTGAGTCAGAAGGTGGAAGGATTCAAAGGCCTCTCCTATCTGAAGGTTGGGAAGAAGGGGGCACCACTCAAGCCAAAGGCAGGTGCGTCGGCATAGGGCATTACCAAAGTTACTCTCTTTCGCATTCTATGGATATTATTGAACCGTTAGCAAAGATCGTGTTCGTCGTTCTTGTCAACCTCACCACGGTCGCCTACCTGGTTTACATCGAGCGGCGGATGAGTGCATTTATGCAGAATCGGATCGGTCCGAACAGGGTTGGCCCCGCAGGCCTTTTCCAGCCGGTGGCCGACATCGTCAAGCTCTTTCTCAAGGAGGATATCGTTCCGACAGCCGCGAACAAATTCGTCCACAGCCTCGCTCCGCTGATTTCGCTGACCGTTGCGATGACGACGTTCGCGGTGATCCCGTTCGGGAATGTCATCCACCTGTTCGGACGGGACATCAAGCTCATGATCGCTGATGTCAACGTCGGGATTTTGTATATCCTTGCCCTTTCGTCTCTCGGAGTCTACGGCATCACGTTGAGCGGCTGGTCCTCAAACAACAAGTACTCGCTTCTCGGCGGATTGCGATCCTCCGCGCAGATGATCAGCTATGAGCTCTCGATGGGACTCTCGATCATCGGCGTCCTCATGATCGCGGGAACGCTCCGGCTAGACAAGATCGTCGAATCTCAGGCTCATGGGATGTGGTATTTCTGGAGGACTCCCATCAGCTTCATCACATTCGTTGTGGCGTCCTTTGCCGAGACGAACCGGCTGCCGTTCGATCTGCCGGAGGCCGAGCCTGAACTGGTCGGCGGATACCATACCGAGTATTCCGGGATGAAATTCGGCCTCTTCTTCCTCGCGGAGTACGCGAACATGATCACTGCCTCCGCGATCATCACGACTCTTTACCTCGGCGGATGGCAATGTCCGCTGGTCGGACACATTGGGATTTCGCCTCTTGTCGTCGCGTTGCTTCAGGTCGTCGCATTTATGCTGAAGGTCGGCGTTGTGCTCCTCTTCTTTATAGTTGTGAGATGGACAATCCCTCGTTTTCGCTATGATCAGCTGATGAATATAGGCTGGAAAATAATGCTCCCGCTTTCGATCGCGAACATTCTCGTGACCGGGTTGGTCATGCTCATCAACGGGATCTGATGAAGGACGGTGCAGGTATGGAAGAAATGAAGGTGATCCGTAAGAAAGACCTGACGATCTGGGAGAAGATGTACATCCCTGAGATCGTCAAGGGACTTCGCGTGACGTTGAGCCAGGTGTTCAAACCGAAATTCACGGTTCAGTATCCCGAGAACAAGTTTGTCCCTCCCGCATCGTTCAGGGGAAGGCCCGTGCTCGTCGAAGAGAACGGAACCGAGCGCTGCGTGGCGTGCGGGCTCTGCAGCAGGGTTTGCCCTTCGCTGGCGATCGAAGTTCAGGCGTCGGAAACCGAGAACGAAAAGGAACGCTATCCGGAGAGGTTCGAAATCAACATGCTCCGTTGCATCTTCTGCGGGTTCTGCGAAGAAGTCTGCCCCGAGGAGGCGATCATCATGAGCAACGAATATGAGTTGGCGTTCAGCAACCAGAAGGACGCGTTGTTCGGCAAGGACAAACTCCTCGTCCCGATTGAGAGTGTCCAACCGCGTCTCGATTTCTTGCGCGCACATCGTTAGACCTCTGACAACGGGCGCCTGTCGCCGTACGCGGCTCTAGGGGAATCTTTTTCTTCTCTCTTATCTCTTTTCTCTTATTTCTTACCTCAGAAGGGGGGCCTTCATGTTTTCCGTCGTTCTCAGCAGCGCAACCTTCGGCATCAACGCCTACCTTATCGAAGTCGAGACCAACATCGAAAACACGGTCCCGAACTTTTTCATGGTAGGCTTGCCGGACAATGCCGTGAAGGAAAGCCGCGAGCGCGTCGCGACGGCGATACGAAATTCGGGGTTTGCGTACCCGAACAAGCGTGTCACCATCAACCTCGCCCCGGCCGACGTGAAGAAGGAAGGATCTGCCCATGACCTTGCGATCGCCGTCGGCATGCTTGCATCGAGCGGACAGGTGCGTGACGAGATGCTCAAGGATTACATCGTTCTCGGGGAGCTGGCGCTCGATGGATCCTTGAGGCCGGTCCACGGCATCCTCCCGATATCCGTGGAACTCAAGAAAAAAGGGTTCGCCGGAATCATCCTGCCTAAAGAGAATGCCCGTGAGGCGGCGATGGTTGCGGGAATCAAGGTTTTCGGGATGGAAAACCTCATGGAAGCGATTTCGCTCCTGAACGGCGACCTTTCGGTGACGCCGACGACGATCGATCTGAACGAGATCTTTTCGGTTGAGCGGCGCTATTCCATCGATTTTTCGGAAGTCAAAGGGCAGGAGAATGTCAAACGGGCGCTTGAAGTCGCAGCTGCCGGCGCGCACAACATCATCATGATAGGTCCGCCGGGGTCGGGAAAAACGATGCTCGCCCGGAGACTTCCGACGATCCTCCCCCCGCTCTCCTTCGAAGAGAGCATCGAGACGACGAAGATTCATTCTGTCGCCGGCCTACTTCCGCCGAATTCCGCCCTTGTCGCCACCAGGCCGTTTCGCGCGCCGCACCATACAATCTCCGATAGCGCTCTTGTCGGCGGCGGCACGATTCCGCGTCCGGGAGAAATCTCGCTGGCGCACCATGGAGTACTCTTTCTCGACGAGCTCCCGGAATTCGCGAGGAACGTGCTGGAGGTCATGCGACAGCCATTGGAGGATGGTCGTGTGACGATTAGTCGCTCGAAGATGTCTCTCGATTTCCCCGCCAACTTCATGCTCGTCTGCGCAATGAACCCCTGTCCTTGTGGCAATTACGGGAACCCCAACCACGAATGCAGCTGCACGCCGATGCAGATCCAGAAATACATGGCAAAGATCTCCGGCCCGCTCTTGGATAGAATCGACATTCACATCGAGGTGCCGGCGGTGAAGGTTGCGGAGTTGAGCCAGAAGAGGCCGGGTGAAACCTCGGAGGCAATTCGAGGACGTGTCATCTGTGCGCGCGAACGCCAGGCGAAACGATTCCAGAAACAAACAGGAATCTTTTCGAATGCCGACATGCAATCGCGGGAGATCCACGAATTCTGCATGATCGATTCGGACGGAGAGGCGTTGCTGAAAATGGCTATGACGAAGCTCGGACTTTCAGCGAGAGCATACGACCGGATTCTGAAAGTTGCCCGGACCATCGCGGACCTTGGACTAAGCGACCAGATACGGCCGGAACATCTCGGAGAAGCGATTCAATACAGGAGCCTGGACAGGAATTTGTGGATGAACTAGCAAGGAGGGTGGAAGAAGCCCAGGGAGAAATACCAGTTCATGCGAAATACGTACTTCGAGGCATTGCGTCCGGCGGTCCGAATCCATAGATTTCCCTTGAAATTCAGCGCAGGTCGTTCCCGGGGTATTTTGAGTTCCCTGCGCAACACAAAGGCGAATGGGTTCTTCTATATCTTTAGTCCCTTGGCTTCTCGTGAGGTCTTGAAGGCAGTTCTTCTGAGCAGTCAACCGAAGCGGGATAAGATGTGATGTGGTTTACAGCAAAATCCTTTCGCAATTCAATTATCAAGTCACTGTTTGCAGTCCTTGTCTTGGGCCAGGTTCTCTTCTCCCAGCCGTGGAAGGCGAATTCTTCTTCTCAGAACCCAATTTCCGCATACAGGACGGCGTCACAGTTGAGAGGCCAGGACACTCTTTCGCTCCTAGGACAATGGGGATGGGGAGCGTGTTGGAAGGTTGTCGTAAGAGACAACTACGCATTCATTGGCAACGGATCCCTCCTTCAAGTTCTTGATATTAGCAATCCAGTAGACCCACAGGTTGTCGGAGAAGTACAATGCCCCGGCGGTGATGTATATGGATTGGTGATCTCCGGGAACTATGCTTACGCCTACGGCGGATTCAACGTCATTGACATCTCAGATGTAAAACATCCAACCGTAGTGGCATTTCTGCCGATAGTGAACGTCTCCACAATAACAGTATATGGAACCCATGCTTACGTGGGAGATTTTTTTGGCGGTATTTTTGACGTCGATGTTTCAAACCCCGCGCGACCGAGTGTTAATGGCGCCTCAATGTTGACGAGGGGGGAATTTGTCTCTTCAATCGTGGTAGTCGATTCTGTGATTTATGCAACTTCTGGCGAAGGACCTGGAGTAGAAACTTTTGACATTTCGAACCCGCTATCTCCAATTCGTTTGTCGAACATTTTTGGAGCACGAGGTCATCTTGCGCTGCGAGGTCAATACTTGTATCTGGCAGCATCTTCCTTGAATGAGCTTCTTATCTACGACATAACCAATCGCTCCGGTCCGAGGTACGTCGGTGGTACATATTTGAATTCCCAACCCGGCAGCATCATGGTCAGGGACAGCATGGTCTACGTATGGGAGGGCCATGCGGGCTTTGAAGCAGTAGACGTGGCAGACACGTCAAATGTCTTCGTCATCGCGCAAATGCCCTACATCTACAGTTTCCCGAAGGATCAGGAAATCGGACCGGCATCAGGGGATTTCTCGGGATCGGTTGCGTGTATTGCTAGCGGCAACGGAGTGTGGATGATGGATGTCAGCAAGATGCCTGTGCTGAAACCTATCTCCTTCTTCCACACAGGAGGATATACAGAACTGACCATGACCATAGATTCTTCTCATCACGCCTTTCTCGCCGAAATGTACGGTGGCCTGCAGATTCTCGACATTTCCGATCCTTCTTCGCCGAGCGCGCTTGGATACTACAATCCAAGCGAGGCAGTGCGCGATGTTGCTGTAGCAAACAATATCGCATATTTGATGTGTGACTCTGACTTGGTGGTCTTAGATGTGTCGAACGTTTTGACTCCGAAGGTCACGGGCCGAGTGATGTTCGGGGATACGATCAATGATAGTAATCCTTACTTGGTTTTTGGTCGCATGAAGGTGGTTGGGTCGACAGCCTACGTCGCGAGAAATTCAGAGACGCTCTACGCAATCGACGTGTCTGATTCGAGTTCGCCGGCCATCACTACCGTGGTCAAGATGTCCAGTGTTCCCACAGACATCGCCAAACGGGGGAACTATCTCTACGTAGCCGATGCTGAGGCAGGAATTCAGGTATTTAATGTTTCAACGCCTCGAGAACCTCGTGAATCGGGAGCGATTAACCTGGATGTTATCGGAGGTTTGTGTGTTAACGACAAGAATCTCTTTGCATTCACCGACTCAGGGTTTTCAGAATTCAAGTTTCTAGACTCGCTCAACCTACAATACATCGGATCCTGCAAACTGCCGTATCCATATGAATGGACCAGCCAGATCGAGATTGCCAATGCATTCGCATACTCTTGCTACAACGCCTATTTGGCGACAGCAAACGTTGCAGACCCCACCGGACCGCAGCTTACCTACTTGTTCAACAACGGTTACGGTTCGAGAAGTATGGCAGTCAAGGACAACATTATTCTATTGGCCCGAGATGGAAACAGTCTGCTGATTATGAAGAACGATTTGATTGCTGCGGTGAACAGTAAATTGGATATCACGGGAGGGTTTGAACTCTATCAGAATTACCCTAATCCGTTCAATCCTGTTACACGCATCAGCTACGAGATTCCATCGGCAGGAAGGGTAGTTCTGAAGGTCTATGATATTCTTGGGAGAGAGGTGAGGACGCTGACAGATGAGTGGCAAGAGAAAGGTAATCATTCAGCTGAATTCAGCGGTGCGAACCTCGCTTCCGGTGTCTATATCTACAGACTCGCAACCGATAGGAAAGCAATAGCAAAAAAAATGGAGTTGATGAAATAGACATTTTTATCTCGTTCCCAACGTCTCGTTGGGAACGAACTTCCCATGAAGCTCCGCTTCTGACATTCATCTGGGGGGATCATGTCACGCAGCCGCTACAAAATCTATAACGAGGACCAGCCATACTTCTTAACTGCCACCATAG
>DATJQP010000041.1:0-17746 GCA_035505655.1 Bacteroidota bacterium | reverse complement strand
TTGAGGGAGGCGTACCCTGTTTCTGTCCGACAGTACCTCACCAACCCGCTGAAGAACTCCTCTCCCATGGAGAGATACTGCGGATCGCGCGTTCGCCGGTAAAGATAATAGGCCGACTCGATGATCTCCGGCCTCAGGACGTAGCTTGGGTCCGTCACCGACATGGGGGCGTAGTCGAGCTCTTCGGGCTCGACGCCGCAGAGTTTCCACATCCTGTAACATGACGCCTCGAGCCTCCGCGCCCGAGCGGTGTCGCCGGAAAGGACCAGGACTGCCGGGAAGAAGGCGTCGAGCGAGCCGAAATGGGTCTCGAGACACTTTCCCGAGTCCATGTCGACATGTTGATACCACAACCCCGCGTGGGCGGTATCCTGAAGGTATCGATTGATCGAAACGATACTCTCCTGCCACATCCTGCGGCAATCGGCGTCATTGAAGAGGATCGAGGCCTTGAGGAGGTATTCGTAGTACGAATCGATCGCGCCGCTGATATGGCTCGACTTGTCAACCCATTCGCCGGTCTCGACGTTGATCCATGTCCCGACAAGTCCAATCCGCGAACGTCGGTTGAAGACCTGCACAGAGGCGTTCTTGGCCTTCTCATAGTAGACCGGATTTCCCGTAAGCCTGCTGAGCGTCCCGAATTCGACAAGCGCGGTTCCGATCTCGGCGGGATTGCTCACCGGCTCGCTTACCTTCCCCGTCCGTAGGTTCACGTTCCGGTAAGGCATTCCGGTCTTCGATCCATAGATCGGAAGGAGCCGGTTCCCGAGGTCTTCGGCGAGGAGAAGAAATCGTTTGTCCCCGTCCAGCTCGTATGCGGAGAGCAGTCCGCCGAGCTCACGGATGATGATCTCGAACGCGCGAACGCTGATATCCTTGTCGAACGAGAGACTGTCGACGATGATCTCTTTCGCCTCCCCCGCCTCCTTCGTGAGCCCCATGAGGACCATCGTGTCGAAGGCGTCGACCGGGGTCAGATAGAGAGGAGTGCCGTACCAGTCGTGGGGCTTCTTCGACAAGGGAAGGAGCTCATCGTGTCCCCATGCGTACTGACGGTAACCTTCCCACGCGTGGAGGCATTCCTTCCTGACTGAATCCGCGAGGAGTGGGCTTCCCTGACCGAACGCCGCAGCGGTAAAGACGAACGATGCCGCGATGAGGAAGGTTGTTTTGCGTTGAGGCTTCATCTCGTGTCGCTCACGAATCGAGAGAGGTCAGCGCGAATGCACACGCCCCGAGCGCGATCGCCTTGCTCGTGCCGATCTTTGAAATTCCCACGCCGATCCTCATCTCCGGGTCGTAACCCACTTTTTTCGAAGTTCCGTAGAGAGCAACTTCCCTCCTCGACCCGCGAAGGAATTTTTCGAGGGCCCGGGGATCTTCCAGATTATAGACGTTCGCGATAAGTCTGCGGAAGGTGCTCCCGTCGGTCCGCTCGAACGTACCGTTCATCTCCTGGACCAGCCGGGGGAGAAAGAGCTCCGAAGCTCCCGCCAAGCCTCCTCCGATCACCACGAGCCCGTCGATGAGGGTGATCGCGTTCGAGATTGCATCCCCCGCCGCCTCACCGAGTTCCTCGAACGCTCTCCGCGCCGCCTCCGCATTCCCCGGGATCTTCCCGGTCCCGATTTCAAAGATCTCCTTCGGCGTCGGGGAGGTCTCGAAGGCAATTCCGGCCTCGCGGGCATACACGCGCCGAACGGCGCGAATACTCGCTCCGTCCTCGATGTTGATCTTCGGGTTGAGCTTGTTCCGGACGAGCCAGATCTCCCCGGCGATGGAGTTGTCCCCCAGGAAGAGCCTTCCATCTCTCACGATTCCCGCGCCGAACCCTGTCCCGAGAGTAAGGCCGAGAAGATTTTTGAAGCGTTTGGCGCTTCCGGCCTTTTCGAGGAGTCCGTTGATGGCCGGAAGGAAACCGGCGATCGCTTCGCCGTACGCGTAGAGGTCGCCGTCATTATTGATGAAGACCGGCAAACGGAAACGGCTTTCGAGGAAGGGACCGAGGGCAACTCCGCCGCGGAATGCCGAAAGGTTCGGCAGGTCTCCGATGATCCCCCGCGGATAATCGGCCGGACCGGGAAAGGCAAAACTGATTGCAGCCGGAGGAGCAGGAAGCTTTTTCCTCACCGACTCGAAACCATTGACGATCGTGGCAAGACATCGGTCGAGGTTGTCGGCATTGGAAGGAAGCGTGATCTCGTCGAGGATCTGCTCCATCCCCCGGAAGGCTGTGAAAACAAAGTTCGTCCCGCCGGCGTCGAGCGTCATGACGATTCGTTTGTCTGAACGGTAGTTCATCGGTTATTCCTCAACGTTGATGCTGCAAAACTCCAACACTCCAGCACTGCATCGCACAAACGGCGACTTATGCCCCGTTCTGAGCTCCGCCCCTCGCAACGTTCCTGACAGCCACCCATCCCACATAAAGGAGGGCGAGAAGCGGGACTAGAAAGCCGGCCGAAACGGAGGTCCGGTCCGCGACAAATCCCATAATCGGAGGGACGATCGCGCCGCCAACGATGGCGGTGATCATAAGCCCCGAAAGCTCGTTCGTCTTCTCCGGCATCGCATCGACGGCGATCGAGAAGACGAGGGGAAAGATATTGGCGAAGCCGAACCCAACCAGGATGACGCTCCCGACGACGACAGGAACCGTCCCGACATACAAGCCGAGAATCGCCAGGCACGAAATCGCGACGGTGATCACGAAGAATTTCTTCGGAGAGACCCAGCTGAGAATCACCCCGCCGAGAAGCCTGCCGATCATGAGGCTTGTAAAGAAGACTCCCGTCCCAAGGAGACCGAGCCTGGCAACGTCGATGCCGAACTGCGATGAGAGATAAAGGGGAATCCCGGAGCTCATGCAGACTTCCGAGCCGACGTAGAGAAAAATCGCTCCTACCATCATCGCCACGTAGCCGTTCTTCAGCAACCCGAGGCAGGAGCGAAGGGTCACCGGGGCGTCTGATCCGTACTTCCTCTCTTCGACCTTCATCGGCGCCATCGAGAGCATGGTGAGGAGGACAACAAAGGCGAAGACGGGAAAGAGAATCTTCCAGTCGGCCCCGAAGACCATCGCCGCGACGGCCGGGATCACGGGCCCGCTGAGGGAGCCGATGGCCTTCACAAACTGTGCGAGCGAGAGGTTCCGGGAATACTTCCCTTCGTCCGACACATCCCGCATGATCGGATTCCCCGCGACCTGCATGATTGTTGCGCCCGCTCCAAGAAGGAGAACCGTCAGGAGAAAGAGTGCGAATGACGTCAGGCCGAAGATCGGGATGAGCAGTCCCAGGAACATGACGGCGAGGCCGAGAAGGAGGATGAACTTCTTCCCCTTCTTCGCCTGGGTGATTCCCATCGGCACCGAGAGAAGGCCGAACATGATGTATCCCATGAAAGGGATAAGGAACGCCACCGTATTGCTCAGCGTGAACTCGTTCTTCGCGAGCCCCACGAAAGGCCCCACCGCGTCGAGGAACCCCATGGCAAGAAAGGCAAGAAAGACGGGGACAACTTTGAATTTCATGCAGACCTCCGGCAGAATGGAACGGGCCGAGCGATACTACGATTTCGAAAGGAGAAATTTCTCGAGCTCTTCGAGCGAAAGCCCTTTCGTCTCTGGGAGCATCTTCCAGACAAAGACGAAAAAGGGAATCATCATGACGGCGAAGAACATAAAGGCATTGCCTCCGCCAAGCCGCGTCAGGACCACCGGAAAGGTCCAGGCGATGATGGCGTTCATCACCCAGTGGGTGAAAGAACCGAGCGCCTGACCGCTCGCCCTCACCTTGTTCGGAAAGATCTCCGAGAGGAAAACCCAGATCACCGCACCCTGCGAGAAGGCGAACGAGGCGATGAAGCCGACGATGCAGATGAGGATTCCGATCCCGCCTGAGACGTTGTTGTAGAAGTTCATCGCCGCGCCGAAAAGCGAGAGGAACATCCCGACCGCGCCGATGAGGAGGAGCGTCTTCCTTCCAAGCTTGTCGATGAAGAACATCGCGACGATCGTGAGGAGAAGGTTGGTCACTCCCACGGCGACCGTGTTGAGCATCGCGACATCGGTCGCGAGCCCGGTCTTCTCGAAGATGAGCGGAGCATAGTACATGATGACGTTGATCCCGGAGAGCTGGTTGAAGATCGCCAGGAGGACGGCGCAGAGAATGACAAACCGGTATTTCTTCTGAAAAAGCCGGGTCTTGCCGGCACCGGTCTCTTCGCTGAGGGAACTGACGATGTCACCGAGTTCCGCTTCCACCCGCTCGGCGCCGACCTTCTCAAGGACCGAGCGGGCCTTCTCCGCGCGGCCTTTCTTCACGAGCCAGCGGGGGCTTTCCGGAACAAAAAAGAGGAGCAGGACGAAGATGCCGGCGGGAACGGCCATGACGGAAAACATCCACCGCCAGTTGTTCTCCCCGGTCCCGACGAGGAGATAGTTGGAGAAGAAGGCGACGAGAATCCCGGCGACGATGTTAAACTGCGTTACCGCCACAAGTCTTCCGCGGAGCCGCCCGGGGGCGATCTCGGCGATATACATGGGAGCCATCACCGACGCGGCGCCGATACCCAGGCCGCCAAGGAACCTCGATGCAAGGAGGATGTGCCAGCTGTGAGCAATTCCGCAGCCGATCGCGGAGAAGAAGTAAAGAATCCCGCAGAGGAAAAGCATGGCCCGCCGGCCGAAGAGGTCCCCGGGTTTTCCGACCGCGATCGAGCCGATGACGGTACCGAGGAGTGCGATCGAGACGGTGAAACCGAGCGAGGAGTCGGTAAGCTGGAAGTAAGGCCTGAGGAATTCCGTGGTGCCTGAGATGACGGCGGTGTCGAATCCAAAAAGGAATCCTCCGAGCGCCGACACGACGGTTGCGAAGAGAAGTCTTCGATTCATGGCGAGGGATGATCGTTGTGAAGAACGTGGCAGCGAAGCGTGCGGTGCCGCACGGTCGAAACGAATATACGAATTAAAGTGAGAAACTCCACGCACCGGGACAAAAAAGCCGCGCGGGATTGCCGTGCGGCTTTCTGTGAATCGAATCTCCCGGAGGATCTTCACCTCGGGCGATCTCAGCAAGAGGAGCGCCATTATTTCAGCAGGATCATCTTCCTCGCCTCGGAGTAATGCTGAGACGGATCCGCCGTCGAGATCGCGTTGAACCTGCAGATATAGATCCCGGACGTCACAGCTCCCAGCCACTCAGCTTCGTAGTTGCCCGGACTTCTTTCTCCTTCGATCAGCGTGACCACGCGCTGCCCGAGCGAGTTGAAGATCTCGAGCCTCACGCGGCTTTGAACCGGCACACTGTAACGGATCTTTGTCGATGGGTTGAATGGGTTGGGAAAGTTCTGAAAGAGCCTGAACGAGGTCGGGATCTCATCAGCGAATTGATCGACTCCAGTCAGCACCCCCGCGCCGGTGAGGATCAATTTCAGGGACGGAATCGTGGAGTTGTTGATGATCGTGAGCGTATCGACGTAGAGACGTACCGAATCGGGCTGGAATCTGATGCTCACCGACAGCGTGTCCAATTTCCGCAAGAGTTTGCTCGTCAGGACCGTCGTCACTCTGAAGTAGGTCGTATGGGTAAACAGGGAATCCAGCTCCAGCGCACTGATGGAACTGTTCGTGACCTTGAAGCTGATCGATTTTGAGCCGTTCCGCAGCACCGATCCGAACGTCAACGCCGTAAGGGAAACATTAATCGTCGAGTATGGCGAATTTCCGGTCAGTGGCACTTTCACGAGGGACGTGTCGGAATTGTTCCTGAGGAAGAGGGTGTCCGCGAAACCCAGAAATTTCTTCGGGTTAAACCTTACGACGAGCTTCAAGGTGTCGGTCCCCACCGTCGCCTTTGCCACAAGGCTCCTGAATGCCGTCGTGTGGGTATAAATCGAATCGATGATAAGCGGGTTGAGCGATCCGTTCGTGATCTTCAGCGTCACGTCGAGGGAATCGTTGATTCCGACGTCGGCGAACGCAATCACTTTGACCGAGAGGACCAGCTTCGCGCTCGGAGAACTGGCCGTGAAGGTGACCGGAGTAAGGCTTGTCCCGACGGCGGTCGCCGTCACGAGGTACGTACCCGTCTTCGTTCCGAGCCTCAGCCTGTCGGAAGCGGTCCCTGTCGAATCCGTGGTAACGACTGAATCGCTGAGGGCCTGCAGCGTCGCCCCGGTGGGAACAGAGGAGATCACAAACCGGACGCCGATCCCCTCGATAACGTGCGACGCACTGTCTTTCACCACCACGACAAGAGGACCCGGGAGCAGCGAATCGAGCGCCGCCGACTGGCTGTTTCCCGAATACACTGCCAGTGAAGCCGCGACCTGCTTCACGATGGAGAACGCCTGAGTTCCGGACGTCCCCCCTCCGGGTGCGCCGTTCGACACGGAAAAACTCTGCGAGCCGAGTGCGGCATTCCCCGCGATGGTGATCCTGGCAACCAGGCTTGTCGCGCTGTTGACGGTTACCGAATTCACCGTGATCCCCGTCCCGACGTTCACATTCGTTTCGCCGGCAATGAAATTCGTTCCCGTGAAAGTGACGTTGAGCGTCTGCCAGCGGTTTCCGGACGATACCGAGAGGCCGGTGAGCGTCGGGGCCGGGTTGTAGACGGCGAATCCGCTCTTGAGCGTGTCGATTTTCGCGATGAAACCGTCGTTCGACACGTAGATTTGGTGAACTCCCGTCGCGACAGCTGCACTAACGGTGATGTTAGCTGTTAGTCTCGTAGGGCTGTTGACTTCCATGTAATTCCAGGTGATGCCGGGGCCGAAATTGATACCCGTGAGCCCAGTGGCGAAGCCTGCGCCGCTCAGCACGACATTCGTCGTCTGGAGCCGATAGACAATCGGCGGCACGGCGCCGGTAAGGCTCGGCGACGACTTGGCCGAGAGGTTCAGTTTGAACACGGCCCCGTTCGCGGTCCAGACTGGCGGTCCCGACCCCCAGACCGTCGCCTTGTATCCGTCGATCGTAAAGAACAACGTATCGCCGGGCTGCGCCCCTTCGTCGACCGTCGACGTGGTGGCATCGTCCCGGTAGACAGGTACAAGCCCGTAGTGGCCTGACGCCGTAACGTTGAAAGTCCCGCAGTGTACTCCCTGAGGGTCATACACATCCACGACATCTCCCGGCTTGAGGGGCTGACCGTCGAAGGAGGAAGAATCGCTCCAGAAACTCACCCATTCGTTCGTCGGAGTCACATCCGTTTGGATCGATCCGCTAAGACTCAGCTGGTAACGGGCGGAGTCGGCGGAGTTTGAATATATTGAGAGGGCCCCGCAGAACGGACCGGACCCCACCGAAGGGTTGAACTGCAGGTCCAGTCGCGAGCTGTCGCCCGGCTGAATCGATGACGATGCCAGCATCGGGACAAAGTCGTGAGGGAACTTGTAGCCCACAACGATCGAGTCGACATTCAGCGGCTTCAGTCCGACGTTCTTCACCCAAAAAACGATGTTGGTGAACTTCCAGAGCTGGACGACGCCCAAGACACCCGTGGAGGGGGTGACCAGCATGGCCGGTTGTTCCACCGCAAGGTTGACCTTTTTGACGTCGCCGTTCGCTGTCCAGATGGCGGCGGGGCCGACAACCACGGCTGGTCTGTTGTTGATGGTGAAATGAATGGTGTCTCCGGGTTGAGCCCCCTCGTCGGCGGCCGTTGACGGATCGTCACGATACACCGACATGAGGCCGTACGAGCCTGTCGCGGTCACGGTGAACTGGCCGCACAGGACACCCTGAGGATCGTAGGCGCGAACGACGGCACCGACGGGAACCTCCGTCCTGTTGATCCAGGTGCTGTCGCTCCAGAAGCTCACCCATTCGTTCGTCGGCACGACCTGGCCTTCGGCCAGTACGGCGAGTGCGATCACCATCGCTGCGACGATGAAGATTCTTCTCATGGGACGTTTCCTTCCGAAATTCTGTGGCGGTTGATCCTATTTCAGCATGAGCATTTTTAGCGTCTTCCTGTAATCGCCGGCGGTGATGGAGCAGAAGTAAATACCCGTCGAAACGCTCGTGCGATGGGCTGATGAGCCATCCCAGACGACGCGGTAATAGCCTGCGTCCTGCTCGGCATCGATCAGTGTCGAGACTTCCTGCCCAAGGACATTGAAGATTTTCAGTGTGACGTGAACGTTCTTCGGCAAATCGTACTGAATCGTCGTGCTTGGATTGAACGGGTTCGGATAGTTCTGGTGCAACGCAAATTCCCTCGGCACGTCCCCGACGTCGATGCCGGCAGAGGTGACGGCGCTCGTGAAGTCGATGACATCTCCAAAGGCATGCCACGTGAACGCGAGCGGAACAACTGCGTCGCCCAGGGCGATGGTAAATGTCTCGCCAGGATTCGGTCCTTCGTCGGCTTCAGTCTGAGGATCATCCCGGTAGACCGCCATCAGCCCAAACTTGCCAGCCTGTTGCACGACGAACTCGCCGCATACCGTGCCGTTCTTGTCGAGCGCATGGACGACTGTGCCGACCGGCAAGAGCTGGTGGTTCACGTAGACATTGTCTCCCCACATACTCACCCATTCACGGGTCGGGACGACTCCGTTCGTCTGATCCGCCTTTCGCGACAGCACCACCACCGGACTCATCGGGGCGGGGGCGAGGAGAGCACCGCTCGGATAGACGAGGGTATCCGCGACCTTCTCCTTCAGCCAGTACCCACGGAGGGGCTGCAGCACCTTCAGGGTATTAAATTCCGGAGGAATCGTCGGGTCGTAGGTCAGACCGCCGCCGTTGAATCCGAGAACCACGGTCGTATTCGTAAGCACCGACTGCAATGCATGGCTTACGGAATCCGCCGCGTTCGGCAGATAGGAGACCAGGTTGTAGCTCTGGGCAAGCGGAATCGGCGTTTGCGGGTTCACGGGCAGACCCATCACGGCAAAGAATGCGGTGTCTTTCATCTTCAGCCAGTAGCCGTGGAACTGGTCCATCATCAGCAGTGTGTTGAACCCCGGCGGCAGCGTTGGATCGTAAGTGAGGCCTCCACCATTGAACCCGAGGGCAACCGTGAGCTTCCCGAGCACCGGGGCGAGGATCGTCGTCGTGGAATCGACGTCAGTGTCGACGTTCCAGCTGATAAGGTTCCAGCCCGCGGAGAGCGTGTTGGCAACCGACTTCTTCTTCGCCAGGATCAGAGAGCCGTAGCTCCGAGGCGCGGCCCAGATCGAGCCGAGCGGCCAGTAGCCCGCGTCCTTGTAGTAATAGCTGCTCGCGGCGCTGTCATTGTACGCAAAGAGCCACACTCCGAGGGTGTCCTTCGTCTTCGAGAAATATGGCGACGTAAGGTCGAAGGCAATTTCATACTGCAAATGGCCGCTCGAGACGCTCGCCTTTGCCTTAACTCCCTGGGGAGAAAGGACGGCGGATTGGAACCCGACGAACGGATAGTTTCCGTACACCCCGCGGAAATAGACCGTCACGGAATCGTTATAGTAATCGATCCAGAAATTGCCCTCTTTCGTCGAGGTGTCAGGGTCCCAGGTCCGGTTGTTGTCGGCGTCGAAATAGAAGCCTATCTCATTGAAGCCGCTGGAAGATGTGCGGTTCATATCGTCCACCGCGAGGTAAAGCGTGGACATCGTGTTTTTCATCCTCATCGTCACCGGTTGTGCAATCCCCGGATTCGTTATCGTCCTGACCAACGCATCGTTCCATTCGCCCGGCGAGATGACGCCGTCGAGTGCCGGCAGGATTGAGGTGAAGGGAGAACTGAGTCGTTGTCCGCCGGTTGCCGGCGTAGCGCTGACCTCCGTCGAATAGATACTCTCACCCTGCGTGTACACTGCCGTGATAACATAATAGTATGTTTGCCCCTCGGCGACGGTCGTATCGATATAATCCGCATCGTTGCCGTACACACGCCCCGTGGTGTTCATGGAAGTGAGGAGCGTGTACGGTCCGCCGGCCGTTGTGCCGCGGTAGAGGTTGTAGTGATCGACCGTAAGCGAGACCGTCGTCGGCCCGTGGATCGTCCCAGTAGACTGGAGATCGCCGATATGCGCTTGCACCCCCGCTTTCGTCTTCAAGAGT
Source organism: Bacteroidota bacterium (assembly GCA_035505655.1). Lineage (GTDB taxonomy): Bacteria > Bacteroidota > Ignavibacteria > UBA10030 > UBA8401 > JAGVPT01. The sequence goes on along the minus strand of DATJQP010000041.1, from coordinate 7,689 downwards.
GGGAAATCGGCCGAGGAGCCCGGCGATTGTTTCGTCATCCGAGAGATCTTCGTCGACATCGGTCCGGAGAGCGAAGCCGCGCCGTTCCTCCGGAGCGAGGCGTTGGGATCGGCGGCAAGGTCCCATGTCAGAGGGACAAGTCGATCGAATCCGGTTCCCGCCACGACATTATACGGAGGGGGTAACACTACCTGGATCGGCACGAGTTTGATATCCTGCTGGAGGTTTGTCATCGCATCGTAGACGACAACCCGCACGCCGTACGCCCCGACCACGGCATTGGGGTCGAGCGAAAGAGCTTCCGTGAAGGGCTCATCTCCGGGGGTGACAGTGAGCGTCCGGTTCGTCCCCGCGACAATATTGCCTGAAGGATCGAGGAGATCCGTTTCCACGTTGACATTTTGCGAAAGTGAATCTGAATCTATCTCCTCTGTCACGTAGACCGTTGAACCGGGACCGTACTGCGTGGTGTCTGTCTTCACATAGCGAATGTGCGAGGTGCCGGCCGAACCGTTGAGAATCAACTGACCCCAATCGATTGACGTGGCCCAGACCCCTTCCCCCGGATTAAGAACGTCGATGTAGACACGAACCAGATTCTTTCCGAGAGGACCCGGAATCACCCACGACGAGTCGACGTAGAAGAAGGAGGTGCTCCACTCGTTATCGGCCCCCGTCAAGTACCCCAGGAAGTGCCCGTTGAGGACCACCGAATCCCGCTCGCCGCTTGCCCAGTCGATGTCCCAGGCCAAAAGCGCGAGCTGGGCGGCGTGGATCGTCGGCTGGTCGACAAAGATGTTGAATTCGATCGGTGCGAGCGGATCGGTGTTGAAGAGATAGGTATCCATATCGTAGTCGGGGATACCCTGGAGCAGGTTGTTCTCGTTATCTTCGGTCGTGAAATTCGGAAGCGTCTTGTGGAGATAGGTGCGAACCTGCGCTACAGGCTTGTAGGGGTCGTTTGAGGCGACATTCACCATCGCGGTGTAGGTACCGGCAGCCAGACCTGCTGCCACAAACATCACGTCGATCTTGACGCTGTCACCGGGAGCCACGGTGCCGGAAAGGGGAGATGGCGTAAGCCAGCTCACCGCCGAACTCTTGGCGTGAACCGTCGAGCCGTCCATGCTCAGCTTCGGCGCCGCGAGCTTTGCGGCGATTGTGGTCCTCGTTCCCGAAATCGCGACGTCGCTCTCTGCCCCCGAGGAGAGATGGATCTTTTGTATTACCCCTTTCGTCACAGATCGTTGCTGAGCCATACTCCCTGATGCCCCCGGCCCGTCTGCATGCGGGTATTGCTTCGGCGCCAGGACAACCTCGGTATCGGTGATTGAGAAGCTGAGAGGCTGCAGTCCTACGTTCTTCACGTAGAAGCTGAGCGTCTGGCTCCCCTCACCGCTTTGCTGGCAGAAAAGCGAGTCAGGCCGAACAACGATGGCGGGGCGATTTCCCACGGTGACGTTGAGGGAAACCGGCACGGACATCGGATTGTCGTACGGGTCGTTGTTGTTGACGACAAGATTTGCCGTGTAGCTGCCGTAGAGCAAGCTCGCGGCGTTTAACTTCACGTTGACGTTCTGCGTTCCCGAAGGAGTAACTGTTCCGGAGGATGGAGTTGCGGTCAGCCAGGCCCCCCCAGCGAGCCAATTAGCGGTATTCACGAGCAACAACTGGCCATTCGCATCGGCGAACGGCCGGTCTCCTTCGTAGTTTCCGGCCATACTGAACTGGACTACTCTACCTGCACCGACGTTGGTGACAACCACCGCGTCGCCGGACTGCGAGCCCTGGATGAGCACCATCCCGGCCACGGCGGAGCCGATGTTGCTCCCCGAAGTGACTGAAAACGAGGAGGGGAGTCCGGCCGTAATCGGATGGGATTGAATGACTGTATACGTCTCGGTTCCCTCACGCCCACTGCTCCTCCGCACCGAAAGGAGCGGTCCAAAGTGCGCGTATCTGCCGTTGGAGTATTCCCACGCGATCCATTCGGTAAACAAGAGCCCTCCGCCTCCTTGCACGTACGACACGAGAGCGTCCTGTCCGCTGAGCGGCATATCCCCTCCCCAACTGATGCCGTCCAGCAGAATTACTTCGTTGAAACCGTAGGGGCTCGGGTTCGAACCGTTGTAGTACGTATCGTCGGTAACGAGAGTTACGCTGTATCCCTGAGCCTGGAGGATCGGCACCACATCATTCTCGGTCCCACCGTCACCGATGACAAGAATGCCGCCTCCGGAAGCCGAAGTCTTCGGCGATTTCCGAAAGACCGTGACTGGTGTCGGCTTCGTGCTCGAAGGTCTCGCTGTTCCCTGCGGATGTACGTTAGCCGTCGCCGGGAATTTCAATGCCGGGACGGAAGCCGGCTTGTCGTCGATCGCAGCGCCGGTCCGAGTGACCGAGGTGCGGGGCAACGACGTTGGTGCCAAGCCCGCGGGGGCGTTGTTTTTCGCCATCTTGGAGACAAGGGCATAGGCTTCGGTGATGTTGAAGGTCAGCGGCACGGTCCCGGTGTTCCCGATCGTTATCGTTTTCTTTGTGCTGTCCCCTTCCACCAACGATGCCACAATGGAATCCGGGGTCACGGTGATATGCGGCGGGTTGAAGTAGATTTCCGACGGCGTGTAGTAGTTGCCTCCCGCAAGGTTTGTCTGCGTGCTGACAAAGCCGTCGGGCCATCGGATAATGACGCTGTCCACTTTTGTCGCTGCCCCGATACCAAAATTCGCCCAGAGATTGCCGTTCGTCAATCCTCCGGTGCCGCCTGCCTGAATATCGCGCACTTCTTTCAGCGAACCTGCAACCACACGGATCCGCGCACCGATTGCCGAACAGTTGTTCCCCACGCCTACCGGTTTGAAGCCAATCCAATGATTCCCGTTACCGCCGCCGTTGTGGAACAGGAACTTTGAATTGTTCGCGCCGCCCGAGAGGAACATATCGAGGAACCCGTCGTTGTCATAATCGACAAGCGCAACGCTGCGAGTGTCCTTGCCGGAGACGTTTATCCCTGCTGACACTCCGACTTCACTGAACGTCCCGTCGCCATTATTATGGTAGAGAAGCTGCTGGCTGTTTCTGCGGCCGATGAGCAAGTCCAGATGTCCATCGTTGTCGAAATCACCCCAGCAAACACCTCTTGAATCGGTAAAGGCAGAATCCAATCCGGCGGCATGGGCTACATTGGTGAATGTACCGTTGCCGTTGTTATGGTAGAGTTTCGCCACACCAGCGCTGTCACTTACGTATGGGATGATGAACAGATCCATATAGCCGTCATTGTCATAGTCACCCCATGCTGAGGCTATAGCGGATTTCACCCCCAGGCCAGTGATCGTGGAGTCTTTGTAGATCAACTGTCCAGACCCGTTGTTCATGAAGAGCCCACATGGTGTTCCAGGAGTTCGGATCGTCGGCATCCACAAATCCGGATATCCGTCGTTGTTAACGTCCACCCAGGCGGGATTCCACGACTCAAAAGAGGGGTTCGTCGATAGCACGGTGTTAGACACATCGGTAAAAACTCCCGCACCATTATTTTGGAGGAGACGAACCGGCGTGCCGGAGGGAGTTCCCGAACCAGCGAGAACAAGATCCAGATCGCCGTCTCTGTCGTAGTCGGCCGCCGAGACCATCCAGGCGTTCCCTCCTTGATTCACGCTGGTCAGATTTGCCGCAGCGGTAATATCGGTAAATGACCCGCCGCCGTTATTGTGAAATAACTGCAGACCAGGCCCGCTGGTGAAGAGCAAATCAACGCGGCCGTCACCGTCAAAATCGGCCCAGATCACGCCGTTATTCCCGCCGGTGGGTGCCGGAACTTGAGTAAACTGTGTCCCGTCGTTTCGATAAAGGACACTCGGGCTTCCACTTCCGCCGATGAAGAGATCGAGGTCTCCATCACCGTCGTAGTCACCCCATGCAAAGCCGAGCAAACCAACAGTCGTGGAAATGTGCGAGACACTAGTATCGATTTGTGCGAACGCGACGCTCGAAACGATCCCCGGTGCCACGGCGATGCTCACAGGCACAGTGATCATGCTGTGGAGGGGATCACTATTGAAGATGGTGATGTCTCCAGTGTAGGAGCCGGGCGCAAGACCCGTCGAATTCACTATCACCGAAACGTTCATGCTGCCTGCAGGCGCAACCGATCCGCTCGCGGGGTTTTCCGAAAGCCAATTGCCCCCAAGGCCGGTCACGGTCACGTCGTCGAAAAACCAGCCGGGGTAGCTGTTGACATATTGGTCGCCGGTGTCAAAGTGAAACCGCAGCCTGATCGTAGTTCCGACATAGGGAGTAAGGTCGTAGCTGCTGAAGATCCAGCCGCCACTCGATCCGGAAACCGGGGTCCGCACCTGGTTCCACGTCGACCCGTTGTCGGTCGACACCTCCACCATACAGTAGTCGTAACCACTTTCGGTGTTATAGCTTTCATAGAATTGAAGAGTCGCCCCCGTCCGATTCTGGAGGCTGATCGGCGGAGACACGACGGCATCGTTGATTCTCGTGCCGTTATCGTAGTTGCCCTGACCTTCTATCCCGCACCACCAGCTGTGCGACGGCGAGTTATAATTCGTCGTGGTCAGATGCCACAAATCCGAGCCGGAGAGGGCTCCGCTCGTCCAGCCGTTTGTCCCCTTTTCCATATCGTCGTGGAAAATCACCTGCTGGATCGATTGCAGTTTTCTGAGCGACGCCGCCGCTTCGTTGGCAAAGAGACCCGGATGGACTGCTCGTCCAGCAACAGCTGCGTCCGCGCTGAAGTCCTTGTGCGGCCCTTTTCTCTCTACCGTCGAGGCGCCAGGTGAGACGCTGATTCTGATCGCATCGTTGATCGCCACGCTCGAGGGCCGGCCCCCGGTTTTCTTTGGAGCGTACGCGATGGTGGAATAAAAGTTCGAGAGGCTAAAATAGAGAGGCATCGTCCCGACGTTCGAAACGGTCAACGTCCGTGTCGCAAGCTGTCCCTGCGGAAGCGATGCCGAGAGTGAATCGGGAGCGACGACGATCGACGGACGGCCTGAAATGTTGCTGAAGAAGACGACGCCGAGGTCAACGGCCCCCGCAGTGACCGTCACTGTTCGGTTGCCGTATGGACCACCCGTGCCCACAGAATCTTCCCACGTGATGTTTCCATCGCTCCGGTCGACGACGAATTTGTATTCGAGCGTCTGTCCGGCAAAGGAGCCATCGATGGGAACGGTGACGTCGTAGACGCTGTCACCGTTCGCGTCGGTCATTTGAACGCTCTGGTACCAATCGAGCGGAAGGAAGCTCCCCCGCACACCCACTTTGTCGAGGGTGCTCACCGCCGGGTAGACATTTCTCGTATCGACGTGGAATGTCATCTGGCTGTACGGTGTAAACGATGAGAATGGGACGAGGTCGTAGATCACGCCGGACCCCGCATCCGATACCCAGGTGGAATTATTGGCTGCATCGTACGCAATGCCCCTTCCGTTCGACCAAAATTGAGCGGAGCTCGCATCATAATTTCGGTTGAACCCGAACTTTCTTCCGGTGAAGCGCCCCGCGGACGGGTCGAACTCATAGACGTACGTCTGGGGTTCGTTGACGTTGCTGAAGTTCGTGACGACGTGGAGCAGGGTATTCGAGGAGGAGTTGTACGCCAGGCCGCGCGGCCCGAGCGGCATGCCGATGACGACTTCAAACGGCTCGTTGTAGCGGCCGAGCAGGGTCCCTGTGGCGGCGTTGAACTTCAACAGCATGTTGTTGCCGCGGTCGGCGACCCAGATGTGTCCGTTCTCGTACGCGACTCCGGCGACGTACGCGGGAGCGGTATCGGCCGGAACGCTGAACGATTGCAGAATATCACCCAGCGTGTCCACCTTGTAGACCGCGTCTGTCACAAGTCCCCCCACCCAGAGCGACGATCCATCCCACGCAAGGCCCGTCGGCTGAGCATCCGGCGCGGTAAATGAGCTGATGATTGCACCGCTGTTCTTGTTGACGTGATAGATCTTTCCGTCGTAGTATTCGGTAATCCAGAGTGTGTTTCCCACCGCAGCGATTCCGTACGTGAAGGGATTTGCCGAGGGACTCATGATGTGAGATATTCTGGAGCCGGTCCCCGATTCGTTCACCGGGTAACCTGCGTCCTCGTTGGAGTACGGGGACTCTACGCCAGCCGTCACCCCGGTGACGACGTAATAATAGATAGTGCCGTTGGCGACGGTGCTGTCAACGTAGGCCGTTGTTAGGCTCGAATCGCGGAGAGTGTAGGGACCTCCTGATTGCGTTCCCCGGTAAATTCTGTATTTGTCCGGCCCCTGGGTGCTCGCAGTGAGGCCTCCCGTGGCGGCTTGCTTCATCCACTTTAGAAAGTCCTGGTCGTCGAGCTTGCCTGCACGCCGCGGCGCGGCCTCGGGCGGATCCCAGTAGAGAAACACCTTGCTCTTGATGTGATCGAGCGCGGTGAGATTTACCGGTGGAAAAGTCCCCGGAGCAGCAAACTGTTTGATATTTGCCCAGATATCAAAGCCGTGATTGGGAATCCGATTGTCTTCCCAGGTCGTAATGAATTGATTGGCGACAAGTGCAATCGAGGGATATTGTTGAAATGATATGACAGATCCGCTGGCTACTCCAAAGTTTCCGCCCACCGCTGAACCGTTATAAAGATACCGTTGACCAAATATCTGTTCGATCCCGTTTCGATAGTCTCTCCAGGTCATCACTGCGTTGCTGTTTGCATCCATAGCAACACTCGGCTCGTCCTGGTATGAGCTCCCCACATCGTCGTTCACTTTGAAGTTCGAGCCGAGAGTGCTTCCATTCGATGCATACCATTGCGCATAAATATCACCATTTCCATTTCGCTCATCATACCAACTCAGCACAAAATTCCCGCTTCCATCTATGGCAGCCCCGGGCTGGTCCTGGTGCGAGCTTCCCAGATCGTCATTCACGCGGAAATTCGCGCCGACAGCGCTGCCGTTCGAGGAATAACGTTGTGCGTAAACGTCAGAAGTTCCATTCCGGTAATCTTGCCAACCTACTACAAAATCACCAGCTCCATCCATTGCCAGGGTTGGGCTGTAATGCGAATTTCCGAGATCGTCGTTCACTTTGAAGTTCGCACCGACGGTACTCCCATTGGATGCATACCGTTGAGCATAAATATCATAGTTTCCGTCACGGTTATCATACCACGTCAAGGCAAAATTGCCGCTCCCATCCATCGCAATGCTCGGGGAGTAGTGCCAATTGCCCACATCGCTATTCACCTTGAAGTTTGCACCAACGGCGCTGCCGTTCGAAGAGTATCGCTGTGCGTAGATGTCGAAGGAACCATTCCGGACGTCTTCCCATGCTACCACAAAATCGCCGTTTCCATCCATGGCGATACTCGGCTCGTCCTGATATGAGCTTCCCGCATCGTCATTCACTTTGAAGTTTGCACCAACGGCGCTCCCGTTTGACGTATATAACTGTGCATAGATATCATAGTTGCCATTCCGGTCATCGTACCATGTTACGGCAGAAGCTCCCGTTGAGCTGACTGCCACGCGGGACTGGTATTGACTTGCCCCATTTGCCTCATCGTTCTCCTTTGTGTTTGCACCAAGAGCGCTGCCAGCCGAGGTATATCGCTGCGAGTAAATGTCAGCCGTGACATTGCGCTCATCGTACCAAATCATCATGAAATTACCGCTTCCGTCCATC